>CAWVYO010000158.1:0-8026 GCA_963934385.1 uncultured bacterium | reverse complement strand
AACTCGTCGTCTTCCGTTGATGTACCACTGAAAAGAGGTATTAATCTGAGCTCTTTTGGGATCTTCGGCTCGAAAATTAACTGTTGCTGGTGTGTCTACGTAGATGTTGTCCGGGAGGATCTTCACAAAGTGGATTCGCGGTCGCTTGTTTGAAGACTCATCAAGCTCCCCCTGTTCCTCCATTGGAGCCATTGTGTCCATTGAGTTTGGGGCGAACGTGGCCGCATCCCTTAGAGGTGGTGGCGAATCACAAGCGATAAGAAAAAGAAACATCATAAAATAAGACTATCCTCGAACCATCAGTGAATCCACTCGCCATGACTTGTGTGATCTCGTTGGATCTCCTCTGTCGTTGGATCGTCAACGTCATACTCGCCCATGATCACTCTAGATATTTCATCTTCTAGAGCCTCTTCTTTGGCCCATTGCGCGAGTTTTTTCTTGTTTCTTCGCCTTACTCCAAGCCAGCCCACGATTAGAAAAATTCCACCGAGCGCCATTATTAACCCATCATTGGCTAAGGCTTGGAGCCACAGTGTAGAGTTCTCCAGGCGATCTCTCCACTGGGTGTCAATTTCGGTGGCGGATTGACCAGTCGCTATTCGAATAGCGGCCCTAAAAGGCTCACCCTTAGCCATTGAGTTAACAAGGCTTCTGATAGCGTCTTCGCCGTACTCTCCTGCAATCCAGGCTATTAGGTCGGCGCTTTGAGCGTATGCTAGGGTCGCCCTTACGGGGTCGCTAGGGAAGCTGCGAGATAGTTCCTCGAGTGATAACAGCCCTCTTCCAAGTAAACCGCGAGCGATTCGTCTTGTTGTATCAGGGGTGTATTCTCCAGATATCCACTGTGCTAACCCCTCTTGCAACCACTGTGGTACTGGCTGCGGTGGCGAGTGAAGATCAAATGCTTGCCCCAGTAATATGTGAGTTATTTCGTGATCTAAAACTATGGTATCAGCCCTAGCTGTTCCGCCTCGTATGCTGTTGGCTCTAAGGAAGATCCAGCTGCGTCTAGGCCAAGCCGTAGCATCGGCCCATCGTGGGATTCGTCCTGGCTGAAGGGATCTAAATTGTACGTCTGTCTGCGCTACAACCACCTCAATTCTGCGGCTTACATTTACGCCTAACTCAGCCGCAATCTCTTCAATACGAGAGTCTCCGTGCTCTGCTAGTCTATTTAGTGTAGCGACTGACTCTGTGGGACCATGAACGGTGATAAACCTGCCGACGACAGCGAAGAAATCCTCTGGAAGAAGGGGAGTCTCCCGCATGGGGGACTCGCTCACCTCTTGGTGCCACTCTTGAGCTGTAGCTGTGTGCCCGAAGCATAGAGTGAATATCAAGACAGCAATTGTAACGGCGGTTTTCCAAAAGCTCTTTTTCATACATGCTTATGTAGTCACATAGTTTGTAAAGAAAAGAGGGGAATGTGAACGAGTTTGTTGGGAGGTGTCGGAACTATAGCCCTAGAGTGTAGTCACATCTGACGAGAGAGGTGATTCAAACGCTGTACTGGAGTTTGGTACGGAGCTTGCGAAGTGTAGTTCGTATGGAAAAGAGTCTCCTCTACAACCCTGTTTTGGCGCCGGGATTTGCTATCTGTTCGGGGGTTTGGTTGTCTCCTGTTTTGGAGTTGAACTGGCAAGTCGCACTATTTGTAGCGTCAGCCCTTCTTTTACTGACTATCGCCTCGGCTTGGTCTCCCGTGGCTTGGTGCGGAGTAATAACTGGAGCCTTTTTGTTGGGAGTGGCGGCGACTGGACAGCTCACGGAGGGTCCAGAGCTACGGGGAAAACATTCGGGAGTTGGTGTTGTCATGAGCCGATCTGGGCGAATGGCTACTCTTCTCTTAAGTTCGGTTGATGGCGACCCCGCTCAAGGTAGAATTCGCACTCTGTTTGAGCATAGAGCTCCTGACACAGGCTCTAATGTGGCTTTTTTTGGTGATTGGCGCCGCCCTTGGCGCTCTGTCCTGCCAGGTGGATGGGACTCGGCGATGGAGATGCGGGCGGCGAAGATTAATAGTCTTGTTCGGGTGGATAGCTTTGTCGCTGATTCTCCAGATAGGTGGGTTGCTGTCTCATCTGAACCGTTCACTTTCAGTGATTACTCGGGGCTCCTTGTTGCTCTTACGACAGGGGATACCTCTGGAGTATCTGAGGCTGATAATGACCTGCTAAAAAGTACTGGTACAAGACACTTGTTGGCTATCTCAGGTCTTCATATTGGCATGGTTGCTTGGCTTGTTGGTGGTGCAGTCGGTTTCTTTTTTCGACCATTATCCCTGATTTGGCCATATGGCGGGTTGAGATTGCCTAGTGCTGCCTGTGCCGTGTTTGCTGCTTTAGCCTACGGTCAATTGGCAGGGTGGCCAGTATCGGCTCAGAGAGCCACAGCGGGCGTTTCTCTTGTCTCTTTAGCCTCCATTGGCTTTCATAGAGTGAGGGTCTGGAACCTCTTCGGTGTAGCTTTGGCGGCTGTCTCCCTCGTGCGCCCAGATAGTGTGAGGGGTATTGGCTTCTTGTTGTCTTTTGGCTCTGTAGCGGGGATCTTGGCTATAACTCCTCGGCTTTCGCGGTTGATCTCTCCAGACCTCCCGTCATTAGTAAAATGGATCTTTACGAGCCTGTTTGTTAGCGTTGGTGCCTGGTTCGGTACCCTCCCTGTTTTGGCTTGGGTGTTTCAAGAGGTTTCGATCTCTTCGTTCGTGGCAAACATCGTGGCGGTGCCTCTTGTTGGCTTTGTCGTTGTCCCCACTGCTATCATGGGAGCCGCGGGTTTCAGTCCTGCTGTTGCTGTCGCTGAGGCTGGTTTAGCTCTACTGTTTCGCTGGCTGGAGTTTGTAGATTTTGGGGTAGCCCACCCAAGTGTCACACCGTTTGGGGCTATATTAATAGCTTTAGCTGTAGCTCTATTCCCTCTGTGTCGACGCTACTTGTGGCCAATGTTGACCTGTTCTTTAATCATTTTGTGGTTGGCTTTAGTTCACCGTCCTCAATCTACAGAAGGGGGCCTTCTTGTGACCTTTATGGATGTAGGTCAGGGTGATGCTGCACTTATTCAGGGAGATAGAACTGTTCTGGTCGATGGGGGACCTAGGGAGCGAGATGTCGTTCATTACCTTCGCCGAGTAGGGGTCACTTCAATAGACGAGGTGGTGTTGACTCATCCTCACCAAGACCATTATGGTGGTCTGTTTGCTGTAATAGGCGGGTTAAATGTAAGTGCTCTTCGAGTCCCGAGGCCACCCTTGCCATCGGAGCTGGAGTATTCTGAGCTATTTCAGTTAGCAGCAATGCGAGGCGTTCCAGTTTTGTATCCGTGGGATCCCTCTGTGAGCGACATGGAGATATTGCACCCATCTAGCCCTGAACAGTTTGATGACCTGAGCGTTAACGACGCTTCAATAGTCCTTATGGTTTCATATGGCGCTAGCTCAGCCTTGTTTACTGGGGACGTGGAAAAATTTACTGAGGGACTACTAGGGGATCAACTAACGCAAGTGTCTGTTCTTAAGGTAGCCCACCACGGTAGCCGCTCCTCGTCATCGGCTGGTTTTATAAGGTCTGTTAATCCGGCTTTGGCTGTAATTTCGTGTGGCGACAACAACCAATTCAACCACCCCTCTAGCCTAGTTCTCTCGAGGCTCAATGGGGCTGTGGTGCATCGAACAGACCAACACGGAACCCTTCAATTTAAGACCGATGGAATGACCGAGAAGGTTCGCTCTTGGCGACCAGCTATTGGCTGGAGCGCTTGGCGCGAGCTCCAAGTATTTTCCAGCCCACAACAGCTCCAGCAACAACCAATAGGGATATGAACTGAGCATTTGAGATGGTTTGTCCCAGGGTCTCTTCCATGAAGAAACCCCGCTCACCGTCGCCTCTAAAGAACTCATTAATGCTTCTGAGAATAGGGTAGATAGAGAGGTAAGCTAACAGCATCTGGCCGTTGAATTTTTGACGCCGTCTCAACCACAGTAAGAAGAAGCCGAGTAAGGTCAAGAATATGGCTTCATAGATTTGAGCTGGGTGGAGTGCGATGTTCGCAGGTGCGATAGAGCCATCTGGGAATGTAACTGGAACAATAGTCGGTGGAGTAAATGTCCAGCTTCTAATGTTTACGCTCTCCCCAGCGGGCATACCGTAGCAGCAGCCTGCAGCAAAGCAACCAAGTCGCCCAAGTGCGTGACCAAAGGGAATGTATGGCACGACGATATCTACAGTCGTTAGCATTGGTACTTTTTTGGCCTTACAGACGGCCCAATATGCGACGAGTCCGGAGATCATACCGCCGTAGAAGACTAGCCCACCTTCCCATATTTTGAAGCCCTGACCCAGGTTACCCTCAAACTGATCCCACGATACTCGCATGTACTCTAGTCGGGCACCGATGATACCTATTAGTAAGACCCAAAATACTAAATCGTTGAATAGCTCAGGAGGCAGATTTTTCTTTGTCGCCAGCCGTGTAGAAAAATGAGCGACAAGCATAGCAGCTAAGGCGATCATTACACCGTATGTATGTATGTCTTTTTCAATAAATGGAATTGTAAATAGTACTGGATGCATCTGGCTTATGCCTCTTCTGAGCTTGTGTCTTGAGCTGATTCGTCTAAGGCCAATGAGTCGGCATCAGTGTCATCGCCCTGTCTGTCTTCCAAGAACAGGTAGTGGAATAAGAACATCCCTACTCCACATATAATGGCCATGTCAGCGACATTAAATGAAGGGTATTCAGTGGTGCCAAAAGTGTTTGTGAGAAAGCCACCAATCCCACCTTCACTGGGCCAGTAAAACCTTAAGAAGTCAGTGACGGACTGCTTATCAACTCGATCAATAAGGTTGCCTATCGCCCCAGCCGTAATCAAGCCCAGCGCCGCAGTCATGAACCCCTCTTCGTTTTTGAGTTCGCGAAACAGGTTGTAGAGCACACCTATAGCTATTGCAGTAAAGATGTAAAAGACCATCATTCGATACTCGAAGTTGTTCAGCATCCCAAACGCAGCACCGGGGTTTTCCACGCGCACTAGCTGGAACCAGCCGTCAAAAACCTCTATTGACTCAGGAAGTTCACACCTCACTCCTCGTTGTCTCCAACACAGGTTCCTTACTACCCATAGCTTTGTGATTTGATCTAAAGCCACACCTAGAATGGTAATGAATGCGACAATCTTTGTTTTTCTTTGCATGGTCTCTCCGGAGCCGGAAAAAATATTATTCGCGGAAGTAGCGTTTGGCGGCAGTTAGGTCAATGAAGAGTTCTGAATATCAACGAACCCTTATAGGTGCTAATTTAACCCAAAAGTAAGGCTTCACTGAATGTCGTAACGCTTTATTTTGTATGAGATAGTGCTACGGGCCATGCCTAATTCTCTGGCTATAGCCGAATGGTTGCCCCTATATCTTTTGTGGAGATCTCTAAGGAGAGCCGCTTCAGCAACATCTATCTTCTCACGTTGGGTGTCAAATCGTTTACTAGACGGGTTGCCCTTTAGGTTGAATGTCAGGTTAGGACCTACGATAAGTGGACCGTGAAGCACAAAAGCTCTGGTAATTATATTCCTTAGCTCTCTAAAGTTACCAGGAAAACTGTGGGCAGCCAAGATAGCTAAAGCTCCTTCCGAGAGGGTGATTTTGGCAGATATTTTATTGGCGATAGCGTCAGTGATTACAGGTAGGTCTTCTAAACGTTCTCTTAGCGGGGGTAGCTCTACACCCAATACGGCCAGCCTAAAAAATAGGTCTTGTCGAAAGCGACCAGTGGCAACTTCCTCTGTGAGGTCTTTGTTTGTCGCAGCGACTACCCTGACATCTGGAAACGAAGTGGAGGTGCTGCCAACTCGACGTACCTCTCCAGACTCTAATACCCGAAGGAGTTTGGCTTGCGCATCCAGTGGAAGCTCGCCCAACTCATCCAGGAAAAGCGTGCCGCGATCAGCGTTCTGAAAGGCCCCATTTTTTTGTGAGGTTGCACCGGTAAAGGCGCCCTTTTCATGGCCAAAGAGCTCCGACTCAAAGAGGTCTTTGGCAATAGCGCTGCAGTTTATAGCTACAAATGGTCCCCGTTTTCTAGGGCCCTCCGTGTGAAGCCCGAAGGCGGCTAACTCCTTGCCAGTCCCAGTTTCACCCATGAGAAGTACTGGAGCATTGTGCGCCGCCATCTTTTTTAGAGCACCAAATTTCCTCTTCATGTCATCACTAACAGTGACCATCGAGCCAAATGAGTCGACCAACTCATCGTCGATATTAACAGCGCTACTGATTATAAAAGTGGAGTCACCTACGGAGATCTCTTCTCCGCTATTTAAAGGCGTAGTGCTAATAATTCTAGTGCCGTTTAGGAAGCTAGCCCCCGCTCCAGGAGAGATCATTGCCCGTCCCCTAGAGACGTTGACGATAACGTGGTCAGTCACCAATTTAGCGTCGTTAATGACAAAGTCACTCCCCTCCGCACCTATGGTGGTTTTTGAGCGTTCAATCGAAAAAGGTAGTGTTTTTTTACCCTTATTGACAGAGATGAACAGCCTCTCTACCGCCAACTCGTCAGCGAACGACACAAGCGTTTCCACTGGTTGGTTTAGTCGAAACCCCTTGTCTGTCGTTGACGGCATAGAGCCACCAGACTTCCTAAAGAAAAGGGAAAACTCTCCCATCTGAATATTGTCGTCAAATGAAAGGTTCTGCTTTTTTTCGATAAAAGCCCCATTGATCATTGTTCCATGAGAGCTACGATCCGTTATCCACCATCTTTCACTTTCAAGAGAGATAATAGCGTGGGTTCTGCTCACGTTTGTCAGGGGAATCAATATGTCGCACGTGTCAGAGCGCCCTATTAGTATTCTCTGTCCGCGCAGTGGGTAGTCAATGAAGTGGGTACCGTTGCGATGAAGTTCTAGATACGCCATATTGTAACCACCTTATCTTATGCTTGATAATCCTAAATTAAACGATCTAAACAGTTAAAAGTCAAGGATAAATGCGGACATACACCAGATGACAAATGAGCTTTCGGGACGGTTGACTTTTAGAATATTCAAGCGTGGTTTGTTGTCGCGTGTGGCCCACGATCTTCAGCTATCTATAGGTTCAGTAAATGCTAGAATAGACGGTTCAGGAGTTTCCGCAGAGATTCCGTTGACCTCGTTTGTTGTAGACGGAGCCCTAAAGGGCGGGCGTGTTTTACCTGGAGTTATCTCACCAAAAGATACCGAGACTATTTTGGATAATGTACGCTCAGCAGTCTTAGAGACAGATGTTTACCCAGTAGCCTTACTTCACGGGCAAATAGACCACAAGACGACAAATTTTGTAGGTCAGCTAACCCTGAAGGGGCGTGTTGTGGCGGTCACTTTTCCCGTAAAGGTCGAAGCGGGGCGGTTTGAAGGCGTTGTAGAAATATTACCTTCTAATTGGGGAATAGCCCCATTTAGAGCCCTATTGGGTGCTATCCAACTTCAAGATAGAGTAGAGGTTGGTTTTCAGTTCGGCACTGGTGGGCATTAGTTGATGAAATCCGATAATAGGGTCTAATAGCCAGAGAAGAGACATTCTCTGGAGTACGTGCATAATTTCGGAGCGCTCAAAAAATGAGTATTAATCAGGTCGCGGTAATCTTAGCGGGTCTCTTGGGCGCGATATCTTTCTCCCATATTTTATGGAATAAACGCCTAAAACACGTCTGGCCAAAACGTGGCGAAATCAATATTGTAAATCCTAGCGGGTTTTTCACAGGTCTTGCAGAGATTGTTTTTCAGACCAAGGTGATAGCTAACCGTCCGTTCGTCGGCTTTATGCACCTTCTGGTGATCTACGGTTTTATGGCGTTTGGGGCCAAGAGTGTCGCTCATGTGTATGTTGGTGTTGTCGGCGCTCACGATCCCATAAGCTTAGGAGTCTTGGATGGTGTGCTCGATGTTGTCGCTATTTTAGTAGCTTCGTCAGTCGTCGGCTTGGCTATTCGCAGGTACACGGTCATGCGTCACCGTCTGACCCATATGGTTGAGTCAGGAATTGTTCTCGGTCTT
>CAWVYO010000157.1:0-8132 GCA_963934385.1 uncultured bacterium | reverse complement strand
CTGCTGGTTTGATTCTGGGTGTATGCCATTTGCTCAATGGGGTTTCCCTCATAAAGGTGCAGAAGAATTTAAGCGCAATTTTCCAGCTGACTTCATCTCTGAGGCAGTAGATCAGACTCGAGGTTGGTTCTATTCATTGCTGATGATTAGTACTTTGCTTTTCGATGACGATACGTGCGAGAAATTTAATATGGCTAGCCCTGGTATGCCTAGACCATACAAACAGTGTATTGTTCTAGGTCATGTGTGTGACATGGACGGTAAAAAGGAGTCTAAGTCGAAAGGTAATTACACTCCGCCAGATTTAGTAATTAAAGGTAAAATGTATCAGAGTGTAGTGCCTGATTCTTCACTAAAGACAGGTCAGTTGGGGGTGAAGCGAGAGCTGTTTAGGGGGCTTGGATTCACTAAGGGCGAGAAACTAACCGCTAAAGGAACAACGAGTGAATTAGCCCTCGAGGTTGTCTCGGCAAAAGTGTTGGGCAAGGACTCAGTTCACATGCACCCAGATGATATATCAGCGGTGGGTGTTGACGGAAAGTTGGAGTTAGTAGCTCCATTCCAAGCGCCAGGTGCCGATGCATTCAGGTGGCTATTTTATGCGTCAAACCCACCGTGGTCAAACACCAGACTTTCCCTAAGGGCGATCCGTGAAGGGCAGCGTGAGTTTCTAATGCGCCTTGGTAACGTGCATTCGTTTTTCTCAATATACGCTAATATTGCCGAATTTGATCCTGCTTCTGGTCCAATAAACGCTCCAAAAGCAAGGCACAGTTTGGATCGCTGGATTCTGCACGAGTTTACGGCGCTGAACGAACGTGTTGTTGAGCGCATGGATGGCTTACATCTATATGAGGCGGCACGTGATATTCAGCAGTTTGTAGAGGGACTATCTAATTGGTATGTTCGCCGCTCAAGACGCCGTTTTTGGGGCGAAGGAGACGACGCTAATGACGCCCTCTGGACGCTGTATGAGGTACTTGTTGGGGTCTCTAAGATAATCGCACCGTTTGTTCCGTTTACGGCTGAGGCTATGTATCGCTCTTTAGTGGGTGCAGTTGTAGAAGGCTCTCCAGTCTCCGTACATCACTGCTCATACCCTATTGCTGATGAGTCTCTTTTGGACCATGAGCTTGCGAGAGGTATGGCTATTACAAGGGAGTTATCAAGTCTGGGTCTGGCTGCTAGAAGTAAGGTTGGAGTCCGCGTCCGTCAGCCACTAGAGGCTGTAGAGATAGTGTTGGCTGATGCATCATTAAGGGAAGTGGTTGGGGATCTATCAGAGCTTCTAGTTGAGGAGTTGAATGTCAGAGAAGTACGGTTTTCCGAAAACGCCGAAGATTTTGTGGAGTTTACTGTGAAAGCCAACTTTAAGACTTTGGGAAAGCGCTTGGGAAAAGAGATGAAGCTCTGCGCTGGTAAGATTCGAGAGATGGCTGGAACTGATGTTCGAAGGGCGGTACTGTCTGGTGGGTTGACAATAGCGCTTCCAAGTGGTGACGTGTTGTTGGATGAGAACGATATCATTTTAGAAGTACAACCTAAGGGTGATTTCCAGGCTGCAGGCAGTGCCGATGCGGTAGTCGCATTGAGTACGGACATATCCGACGATTTAAAAGAAGAGGGACTATCTAGAGAGGTAGTAAATCGTATTCAGGGGATCAGAAAAGAAATGTCATTGGCATACACCGACAGAATCTCTCTCTCAATAGGAGGAGACTCACAGGTAGTCCGAGCAGCGACAAGATTTAAAGAACACGTCTGCAAGGAGACCTTGGCTGTTGACTGGAATGTCATAGAGGGAGGAGCCGCTGGCGTAGTAGAGCTGAAAGTAGATGATTTAAGTCTTCTACTCAAGGTTGTTAGGGTAGAGGCTTAATTAGAGATGAAGGGTACCAGGCTAGAGTTGTTACCAGATGAAATTACACGTATTTTAGCCACAAATGGACCCGTTAATCTAACCGTTGGTCAAGGCTTAAATCAGCGAACAACAAATTGTGCAATAGCTCCACTGGATGGTTGTCTATTCTTATTTGTCCCAGTCGGTGGATATGCCGAAAAAGCTCTTCATTTGAGTACGAAAGTCAGTGTCGTATCACGTGATTCTGAAGGGCAGTACTTTATTAGAATCAGCGGTAGTAGCGTGGCGGGAAGAACCGCTATTTCTCACCCTAGGCGTCTAGAATTGATACCATGGATACCAAAAGGTGTATCTCCTGGCGCTACACTGGCTATCCCATTTATGCCTGAACATTTAATGTATCAAAAAGGTGCTAAATCCAATGATAAGTATGAAGGGGTAACTCCAGCTGGATTGGAGCGGCTGCCCCTTAGGACGGCTTGGTTTAGACTGGCGTTTGGTAGGTTTCCGTTGGTCCCGGTTATCTCTTTTATGGCTATGCTCAGTTGGATAGGGGTTGAGTTTACTGGGCGTCCTATTGTTCAGGTTACGACACTGTCATTATCTAGTATTTGCGCCACGACTCTGTTCGCATCAGCCCATATTTTTTATATGAACGCCTGCTTCACTAGGTGGCGTGTAGGGAGGTGCCTGGAGACCTCAACGCCTATTTTGGTTAACGGTTATATAGCCCCTAGACCCGCATACAGGCTCTCTATAATACTTTTACTGGTATCGACTATCTCAGTTAGCGCGTTGATGCATTGGGGTGGAACTATTGTTCTTATGACTGTAGCTTCCACTCTCCTTTGGGCTCTGATACCATACTGGTTAATTCACCTGTCTCAGCGTGCGCCTGAGATTAAGACATCTAAATAGCAAGAGGAAGATTAGTAATGAGGTGTCACCTTTGAATATCGTACTTCAAGGCAACTGGCCTGCCACGCTTACGGCAGGAATCTTGCTGTTATCGAGAGGTCGTAGCTTTGGACTACCAGTTACGGTAAGCATTGTAGGAGATCCTAAAAAAATAGAGGCTGTTAGGGGGCCAACGGTTGTTTCTAGTCAGGTTCTGGCCTCATGCAGCGTTGGTAGAGATTTAGGGGATGGACCCTTAGTGGTGATTTCTGGCGGGTCAACCGACCCTGTGTTGGTCGCGGTAGATAATAGTAATAAAGAAGGGTGGTTTTACGTTGACTCTTCTGGCGATGGTTGGCATCCAGCGACAAAGGCAATCGTCAAAATGGTTCGCGATTCTAGAGCCAGTGCTCGTCATGCAAGCGCTCTGTTTTTGGGGCTTTTGAGGTGGGCAGGTGTTCCTGCAGAGCCTGCTCTGATGGATATGTTGTTTGGGGCACCAGTGGACGCACTTACACGCCTTGGGATGACTTTACAAGCAAGTGCTTCCATCACCAATTCAAGAGTACACCAATCTGTATCGGAGCGAATCAGCGGGGGGATAGAGACACCTTTGTTGGCTGAAGGGTTGACCGGGGCACGTGTGTTTGAAATGTGGCATGCGGGAGAGCTTTCGGGAGCGCTAGAGGCACTTCCCAACGGAGTGTCAATCGCGGTTGAGGACTGGCTAGTATCTATGGAGAGGTTGAGCGCTGAGGACGGGGGTGAGAGCGAAGTGTTAGTAGCCTCTCTAGGTACATTGCTTGGAAATGTTCTTTTGTTGCCTCAGGGCTGTATGCTGCCAAACTTGGGCGGCACTAGCAGAGGTTTGGCGATTGGGGTGGTAAATGTGTTGGGGGCCAAAGAGAAAGATGCCGACGCTAGTAAAAGCCTATTGGAGGTCTTTAGGTTTCTAGGCGGTCGATTCGAGGACTTTTCACCATACCCGTATCAACTCCCCAACAGTCCGGCTCCAGAGGGGCGCAAGGAACGTTGGATGTGGCTAATCAGTTCAGTTGAACAGGCTGCCGAACAGATGGAGAAGATCTGGAAAGAGGCGATGAATCCAACTTCTTAAAGTTGTCCATTGCCTATCGACCAGTTGCGTATGATCCGCCTGTCTCCGCAATAAACGAGCCTTCCGTTCCACTGTATTGAAACCTCTCCACAGAGATGTCTAAAGAGACGTCTGTCTCGCCTATTGTGTAGATGTTATAGTGAGCGGTCCTGTTGTGTTCAGGTAGCCATGCATATCCGCTCGCACCTGGGTTTATTATTGGTATGTCGCGCTCACCACCCTTTAGCGAGGTGGTGAATCCGTGGTGTTCGTGACCGTGAACTATAGCCACAATACTGTTGGAGTATTTGATGAGCACAGCCTCAAGTTCGTCAGCGTTTGATAGGCTTCTTGTTGAAGGACCATAAGGTGTGCCGTCTCGTCCTCTAAGTGGGTAGTGCAGTGAGATGAAGAACTTTTTATCCTTCATGCTTGCTAGGATTTTGTCGAGCCGTTGAAGTTCATCACTAGCTATTTTACCAGATGAGAGGAGGTGAAACCGACTGCTATCTAGTGTAATCACAGAAAATTTGTCGTTCAGGTTGTGTATTCTAGGGTAGGTACCGCTGCCCATGTATTTACCAAATCGACGTTCCATCACTTTGTTTTTGTGTGCTAAATAGGCATACGTATCGTGATTACCAGTCACCAATGAAGTTGGCTGTGCATCAAACAGGTCGCCGAACAGTTTTTCGAACTTATTAAATTCCTCTGGTGTGGCCTGTGCCGATATATCACCAGTACATATGATAGCGTCAACGTTAGCCAGCCCTACCGACTCAGCTAAGGCCAGCTGCACAGGTTCGGTGAAGTGGCTCTTTCTACCCATCAACATCAGGTTTACAGTTCCCAGCAGTCGTTTTCCAAACAACTGGGACAACTTTGGGGGTACCATTACGTGAATGTCTGTGACGTGAGCGATTCTCATGTTGAGTAAGTATCCCAATTTCAATGTAATTGGGGCGCTAATCGCGATGTGCCACGGAATTTTCGAGAATTTGCTCCGATTGTCGTGTTACGAGTGAAACATAGGGGAGAGCTAAATGGATCCACGTACTACATTGGACAACGCAGCGCAGCAGAGGCTGGTCTGTCAGGTAATGCCAGTAGGTGGCGCCTGGACTGATGGCGTGTTTGTCCGAGTGGACAAGGCTGGAGTTGTTGTCGTCGCCCCGGGTATTGGACTAAAAGGTGGCGAGGATGTACGAGTGTGGTTCTCCATGGAAGAGACCTCCTGTTCATTTGAGGCTTCGGTTTTACGAGCTGGTGTACCCGTTCCTGATAGGTCACAAGACGGTCTCATGCTGGGGTTTATTGATGGTTGGAAGGAGCAGGCTGAGGCTACTGTAGCGATTGACAGGGCATTGGAACTCCTCATTATTCCAGCGAACGGTAGGGGACTGGATTTGGTGGGGGGTGAGTGTAAACTGGTTGATATTAGCGCATCTGATTTGACGTTTACTGTCGCCAGCGGTGTGGCTTTAAAGTTTCTTGAAGGCGGTCAGGTAGGTGTGAAGTTCGGCGTGGACGGGGCGGTATTAATGGCTTCTGGAGTCGTCAGGAAATTAGCCCCAACGGCTGGTCACTTCCTTTACGGTTTGGAATTCATCGACGTGGAAGATGAAGCGGGACACTTAAGCGCTATAGAGGCGTTTAGGGACATCTGCTGAGCATATAGCGGCTCTTGCCTAGTTCAAGCCCCTGACCTCATGACCTCACGCTAAGCGTTAGATTTTCGGAAGAAACCCTGTTTCGTTCAAGTGATCCCGTCCTAGAAGTCGAAAACCATCTTCTGATACGTAGAACATTTCTTCGAAAGCAGCGGCTTGTGAGCCATCGCTTATCAAAGGACGTATCGCCCATATTCCGCGAAGTTTGGAGGGGTTCAGAAATCTGATCTGGTATCGCCTTAGCCATGTCGCGCTGTGAGCCGATCGTGGATAGTTGAAGGCAAGTCGACCGGTGTTGGGTAGTATTGCGTGACCTATAGAGCGGGTAGATGCCAAGGTCAGCCGGTTGTTCACCGCCCATGCTTGGGCGAATACAAATAGCTCACCGACTGTCTTGTATTCACTCGCAAACCCCGTCGTAGCCTTAACACACTCTCTTGCCACATCTATCAAAGGTGTATCTTCGCCTTTAAATATTATGGTAGTCCCGACGTCGGCGTAAACGGTCCCATCCGATGGTCCGATATCAATAATGACAGGGTCACCTGCCCGTAGGATACGCTTTTTAGATGGGATCTTCCATATCTTGTTAGAGGTCGTGTTCTTGCCTACCTGAACCTCAGGTGGATGAAACCAAGTGTTGAAACCGGCCTGATTACACAGCTCTTTGCCCAGTTCGGAAATGTCCCATTCACTCATTCCATCTTCGAGCTGTTGCACGAGTTGGGCGAGAACATTGAACCCTAATTTTTGGGCGCTATCGAAGTCATTTACAAGTGATTCTTCCATTCAGTTTCTGATATACCCCGAACTGTGACCTGTGACACGAATGATTGAATAAGTACTCTAATCAGAATCTATCGCGTGGTGTGTCAATCTGTGGAAGTTTAATATAGAGTCACCACCATCATAGAGCATATTGTAGGTTTGGTAAGAACTCATGACACGTTTTACATAGTGGCGAGTCTGTCTTATTGGTATCGATTCTACCATCTCATCTGTAGGGATGTCTCCAAAGCGCCTCAGCCAGCGACCAACATTTCCCTCTCCAGCATTATAACCAGCCAGGGCTAAGAATGGGCTACGGCTGTACCGACCCATTAGGTGGTCGATATATTTAGAGCCTACGGATAAGTTGTAAGCCGGTTCGAACAGCCTATCTCTGGAGTAAGGCAGGTTTAGCCAGCCCGCCACGCTTTCAGCGGTGCGGGGCATCAGTTGAGATAGCCCTCTTGCACCAGCCCAAGAGACGATCCTAGGGTTGAAGTTAGATTCCTCACGCACGAGAGAATGGAACACTCGAGCGTTCCAGTCGTAGCTTGCTGTGGCCTCTAAAATTTCGGTCCAATAACGGTTTGGGTAGGCGGTTGAAAGGAACTCCAACTGAGCCTCACCTAGCTGTTCAGGGGGATTTGCTTGCAGGTACTTTCTAAGGAAGTCATGGGCTGCTATCTCATCGCCCGCTGCACTTCGTAGTCGTTCGACGTAGAGCGCCTCAGAGGGCAGTAGATCGTCCCTACCCAGAGTGGATAATTCAGTGAGTGCCTCTGTGAAGAGTCCTAATCGCGTGAGCGCTACTCCTCTTATAAGAGCTGGGTCATTGGCGAAACTAGCGCTAACTCGCCATATGGTCGGAGTGCTTGACCTAGATGGCCGCCTGATCTGATCCAGGACCGCCTGTAAGTCTTCCTCTGTAAACCCAGGCTCATTCTCGTTGGACAATTCTACAAGTTCTCTCATCCGCATGGATGCCAGTACTGCATAGATAGAGGTGGTGTTCTCTAAACAGATGTCTCTCAACAGTCCCCAAATGTGTGTCTTGTCAGTCCCTTCAATTGGGTTGAAAACTGTCGGGTCTGCCACATCGGACCAGCCTCGCCAGCGAGCACTCCAGTACCGAGCGCCGATGAAGTGGTCTCTGTCAACATCAATCGGCATTGTCTGAACGGTGGTATCTACAGCGGCTAGTGCTCCCGTGGTGTCTCCAGCTTGGTAACGCGACCAAGCTATCCGCCATGCTGTCTCACCAGCCATATCGCCCACCGGGTACCTGTCCAGTTGACTCAGCCAAGCCTCATTAGCATCAGAGGAGTTGCCTGTCTCTAGAAGGGCTATCCCACCTAGTGAGTAGCCGTCGTCTGCAAAGCTGCTCTCGGGGTATAGCTCCGGGATCGCAAGGTAATGGCTCGCAGCAGCAGACCAACTTCTCTTTCTCTCCTCTGACTTACCTGCTAGGTATAGGGCTTTGGGTCCTACCTCATCGTTTATACCAGCACAGCCTCGCCCAGTTGGCCCGAGTAGTGCCGCGGCTCTGGTGACTTCGTTTATCTTGAATAGCGAACGACCAAGGCTAAATCTAGCATCACAAGAGGCTTCAGTGTAGGCGCCGAGGCTCGCTTCTAACGGTTGTACTAACGAAATGACATTTCGCCATGCACCAGCGGCCATAATCATTCTAGCCCTAGTTGCAGTCTGTTCAACGGTGGGGGCGAAGTTACGAATTGCGGCAGCGGCGCCGATTCCAGCTTGTGTTCGAGGGTAGTTTGTTATGAGTCTCTCTAACAGTGGGCGAGCCCTGTCTGAAGTAGGTCCGAACCTCTGAGCTAAC
>CAWVYO010000156.1:0-8275 GCA_963934385.1 uncultured bacterium | reverse complement strand
TTTGACACGACATACGACTCGAAGAGAAATCGCTTAATTCTATTCGCTGGTCAAGCAGGTGACTTTGTAAGTCAGGCTTTCAACGACCTATATGCTCTTGATCTCAACACAATGAAGTGGGAGCAACTACACGATGGCTCTGGTGGTAATAACGCCGCGCCGTCTACACGCATGCACCCTCAGATGGACTACGATCCAGTCCGTGACAGATACCTATGCTTTGGCGGGCACACAGATGTGGGCGACATGAACGACCTATGGTCTTTCGATCCAACCACACCTGATGCTGACTGGGAGATGGTTTACGAAGCAGACGTGTTCACGGGAGTTGGCTTGGGTTGTCTGGACAATTCTCGCGATGTCCCATCGGACTACGTCGACATGGACCTATTAGCTCCAGAAAGGCGTCATCGTGGAATGCACGCAATCATGTACGATCAACTCTGGGTTTTTGGCGGTATGCACGCCGAGTGTAGCGACCACCTGGACGACACATGGCGCTACAGTTTGGCAGAGGAGATGTGGTTCGAGGTTATCGAGGCCCGTACTGGTGAGTCCTGTGCCCGCAGTGACGATGCCTGTGAATGCCTATGTTTCTAAGGTCTATCTCTATTCTCTTGTCTGTCACTGGGATCGCCTGTTCATCGACCGCATCAGACGACACAGGTGAATTACAGTACGACCCAGGGGTTCTACTGGGCACGGGTGAATACGAATGGGAAGACCTCACCGATAGTGGCGCCGTGTACGTGATCTTTGGACCTCAGGGGGGCTACCATCTACTGGGTTCGGTACGGACTCGAGGTATTGAAGCCGGTGACAACGAAGATCTAACCAGCACTAGTAATCCGACTGTGCAATTTTCTGTAATCTGGGACGATGAAGAGTTTGTAATGAGCGGCGACATCACGCAGGGATTAGACCCTGTGATAGACGAGACTGCTACTTGGACTCATGAAATGATCGGACGGTTCGCTATTCTCGACATAGTTACAGATGAGGACATTTCGGGTCAGAACGTAGACTTTACTGTTAAGGTGACTACCTCTGAGGGAATTCAATATACGGACACAATGGAGCTCATCGTGGAGCCACACCCCAACAACCATATCGAGTAGCACAGAACAATGAACTCACTTGTACAACGCGGCGCCATGATAATGGGTATAGCTGTGGCAGTGGGCGCCTTCGGGGCCCACGCTATTGCCGATACTGTTACCCCTGAGCGCCTTGAAATATGGAAAACCGCGGTTCTCTATCAGGCTATTCACGGGATAGCGATTATCCTTTCTGGGCTATGCTTAACAATACATAATAACCCAAAGTTTAAGACTGCTGGCACACTCTTTTCTTTCGGTATCGCTATCTTCTCGGGCTCACTATACGCCCTGGTTTTGCTGGACATCGCGATACTAGGAGCTGTAACTCCGATTGGAGGTCTAGCGCTTATAGCTGGGTGGGTACTCTTTGCCCTAGCAGCCTCTAAACCCGCAACCGAACCAAGTGACAACTAATGATATCTCTTTTTAACGCCGTAACTTCGGCCCTGTTGGTCACAGCGCTATTTAGAATGCGGTTTCGCGAATGGGATAGACCAAAGGTTCTAATTATTTACTTCAGCGTCGTGCTAAGCCTAGACCTAGCTGTACATTTACTGTTTATACCCGAGGGTCTACTAAGCCCGATGCTAGGCGCGATTATGCTCTGCTTGTCAGGGGTCGTATTTTTTGTCACCGACATCCTAATAAAAATGGAGAAAATGGAGTATGGCGAAGGTGGGGACAATAATGAGAGAGAAACCCCAACAGACCGCTAACGCTCGGCTCCAGCATCGATCCAGCTGCGAATTCGATCAATGGTGTCCTGACTTATAGCTGCGTTAGGAGGCATCTGATCACCCTGAATACCAACAGCGCCCTCTAGTTTCATGATTAGGTAGCTACCGTCAGCATCAAATGGGCGAACCAAGACCTCACCTTCAACGGTAGCGGGAGCATCAACAAGAGCCTCGTACAGCCCTTCATCATCGATAAGCAGATCTCCTGCGCCGGCTGAGTGACAGTCTGAAAAAGTGCAGGTGCGCAACAGAATTTCATCCTTAACCTGATCGAATTGTACCACTGCCATCGATGAAGAGTCATCGCTACTTTCTGCGCAAGCCATCAGCAAAGACAGCACAACAAATAGCGTGGTAAGATCACGAACACCATTTTGCTTGGCTCTTCTCATGCTTCTCACGCTTCTCCTCCTTACCGCTTGTGAATCAGAGATTGTAGACAGTTCATATATTGTCCCCGACGATGTGATCGACCTTAGAGCAGTCTACCCTGATCCTCCCGAAGGTGGTCTACAAATCCTCACTCCAGATCTTGCTATCCCCCCTTTCTCAGAGGCTCTATGGTGCTTCTACGACACCTGGGACGGCCCAGATATGGGCATTACATCTTTTGTTGAGCTCCACCCTAGTCAGTTTCACCATCACAGCTTGGTAAAGGACGCTAACTCCCTAGAATCAGTGTCTGACGGAGAGTTTTCGGCGTGTAGTGATATCGAAGAGACAGGTGGGATGCAGATAGCGCCGCTTGTTCATATTGTGAACCTGACTGTACCAAGAGGTGATGGCAGTATTATAAACTTACCAGACAATGTGGCTTTTAGACTCGAATCTGGACAAAAGTACAGCGCTGACATTCACTACATCAACACAACAGACCAGACAGTACTAATAAACTCCGCCTTCAATTTAGGGCTCACTCCCACCGAGAATATTGACTCTTGGGTCTCAAGTTTCGACCTAGATGCTGGGGCTTTTGCGCTACCAGTAGGCGAGGAGAGCACAATTTCATTTGACTGTGAACTCGAGGCTGACGTGAGTATCGTGACCCTCCTCGCTCACGCTCACCAATACGGAACAAATTACAAGATTGAACACATAAGTGCAGACGGTAACTCTGAGGTAATAATAGATATCGAATGGGTGGAGGATTATCGATGGAATTCCCCCACCCTATTTTTTGGCGCGGGTGAAATCTCTATGAGAGAAGGCGACAAAATAAGAACAACCTGTACCTGGGACAACACCTCTGGGGAAGTTCTCTCCTTCCCTTCTGAGATGTGTACAACCTCTGGTGTAGCTCTCGGACTCAGCGGCCCACTGTTCTGTACTGGTGAAGCCGTTGACTTGGAGGCTAGGTGATAAAAGCGCTCACTGTTGTGCCCTTGCTGCTAGCCTGCAACCCCACCACTCCAAAAGAAGACACAGGTGACGGTCTTCTTCGCTTGGCATCAATAACAGGCAACGTTGAACTCGCAGTACCACCCAGTGGAGACGGGCTGGGAACCATGGTGGTGATACTTTCCAACAACTCAAATAGTGTCGATATAATGCCACACCGTATTTTCGTTGAATCTCTTGTTGTTATAGAAACTGCTGATTTTGCTATGCCTTTCCAGCTAACCAATATCTTCCCCCAAGATGAGCCATACTACATTGGAGCCTTCTTTGATGAAGATTTCAGCATGGCGGGTCAGGGAAGTTATCAGCCAAACAGTGGTGACCTGTCGAGCTGGATGGATGGAGAGCTTTTCCATGAGATAGTATTGGGTTCAGGAGAAGATAGATCTTTGGTGATAACTCTAATTGATGAAATGGAATGAGGTAAACTCGATGGACAAACCAAAAGAGAGACCCAAGTCTCCGCAACTGTCTGATACTGGAGCCTCACTGAGCCCTTCCGCTACCCTAGCTATAAACGAACGCTCGAACGCCTTGGTGGCAGAGGGGCGCGACATTTTCAAGTTCGGACTCGGTCAGTCACCGTTTCCTGTACCCGAAGTGGTTGTTCAAGCTCTCAGGGATCACGCTCATGAAAAAGACTACCTCCCCGTAAAGGGGCTATTAGAACTTAGAGAAACGATCGCTGAGTGGCACCGTAGAAGAGACGGCATAAAATGCACCGCTGACGATGTGGTAATTGGTCCTGGGTCCAAGGAGCTGATGTTCCTACTACAGCTTGTGCACAGGGGACCGTTAGCGCTGCCTTCTCCATCTTGGGTCTCCTACGCGCCACAGGCCGACATAATAGGTAAAAAGGTCGAGTGGATCGCGACTCCTGATAACGAGGGAGGTCGCCTTACTCCTAAGGGGCTTAGCCAACTCTGCGAAGCCAACCCAGGACCGAGAATCCTGATACTAAACTACCCCAACAACCCCACTGGTCTTACCTACTCAAGTTCGGCATTACAAGCGCTCTCAGAGGTTGCGAGAGAGCACAAAGTCACGGTAATCTCCGACGAAATCTACGGCGAGGTCAACCATCTAGGAGAACACCACTCTATCGCCAGCTTTTATCCTGAGGGAACAGTCATTAGCTCAGGGCTAAGCAAGTGGTGTGGAGCAGGTGGCTGGCGCCTTGGCTACATGGTGTTTCCATCGAACCTAAGACATCTGGTCGATGCATTGGGATCTGCCGCCAGTGAGACCTTCACCTCTGTGAGTGCACCGATTCAATGGGCGAGTATTAGGGCCTTTGAAGGTGGTCCAGAGATCAGTCGATACCTCAGTGATAGCAGGCGCCTTTTAGCCTCATTAGGAGATTACATATACAGGCAACTCACCTCTGTAGGAGTCTCTATAGAGCGCCCCGAAGGTGGCTTTTATATGTTCCCAAACATGAAGCATATAAAGGTGGGTTTAGCCTCAAAGGGCATCACCACGTCAACACAGATGTGCGAGGCGCTGTTGAACGAGACAGGTGTAGCCACGCTGCCAGGGAGCTGTTTCGGCAGAGATGATTCAGAGTTGTCGCTCAGGCTGTCATATGTCAACTTCAACGGAAATCAGGCATTACTAACATTGGCTGAACACCCCACGGATTCACCGATTGACGATGATGATTTGAGGCGATTGTGCGGGCGCTCAGTAGAGGCTGCCGACAGAATGGCGCGATGGATCTCAGACGCTAGATAGCCTTGTAGACTACCCCTACTCCCAAGTTGAATCGGCTTCCTCTGCTGCAGTAGCTCGCTCCATAACCATGCCCCTACCACCTACTTTACTGCGCACGGGTCCGCCCTTTTTCCCACGTCGCTCCCATGCTCCAAAACTGGGACCTGGTGGTACTAAGCACTTCTTACCAGTGCCTATTAAATCCTTTCGGTTCCACTTTGTCAGTGCCTCACGAACATGTGGCCACTCCTCCCGCTTCCAGTAGAAAAGTAGCGCCCTCTGCCGAGAACGCTCCATCCCACCCTTGGCTACATAGACGGGTCTGCCGCCAAACACGTCATATCCAGAGTGCCAGATGGCGGTCGCGATAGTAGCAGGTGTGGGCATAAACATCTGAACCTGGCGAGGTCTAAGCTGATGCTGCTTCATATACAGAGCGAGTTCAACCGTCTCCTCTGGCCCTACACCTGGGTGTGCACACTGGAAATACGGAACCAAGAACTGCTGCTTTCCAGCATCCTCGTTAGCCTTCTTGAATCGCTCCATAAACTCGGTAAAGTACTCTATGCTAGGCTTCTTCATCTGCATGAGAGCATTGTCAGAGGCGTGTTCAGGGGCAACAGAGAGCTGACCTTGAACGTGGTACTTTGTCAGCACCTCCACAAACTCAGGATCAGTAGAGGCGAGATCATATCGAATTCCGGAATTAACGTAGACCTTGCGAATCCCTGGGAGCTCGCGCACTCGCTTTAAAAGCCTCATATATGGTTTGTGATCAGTGCCGTACCACTTGCAACGAACGGGGTGTAGACAGCTCACTCGCCTACATATTTTGTTGGCTGCCTCGTTTGTACAATTCATATGGTACATGTTTGCGGTGGGACCACCGAGATCCGAAACTATCCCCTTAAAGCCTTTGCGTTTTTGCATGGCTTCGACCTCGCGAACAACACTGTCTTCGCTCCGACTGTAAACATCCTTACCCTGATGGATAGTCAACGCGCAGAAAGAGCAGCCACCTGAACAACCGCGGTTTACGGTGACAGAATTATCTACTGTCTCTAGTGCTGGTATTGGGGCTCTGTAAGACGGGTGTGGTTGATAGGTAAAAGGCAACTCATAAGCTCGGTCGAACTCACCTGTTGTTAGCGGAAGAGCAGCTGGGTTCTGAACGATCCGTCTGGACCCGTCTCGCTGTACCAATATCTTTCCACAATGAGGGTTGGACTCTTGATAAAGAATTCGTGTGGCGTCGTTAAACGCCCTTGGGTTTCGCTTGCACTCCTCAAAAGTAGGTATCTCTAAAACCTCTACCCCTTCTGGTAATTTCCCCTTTGCCCCCAAAGCATACGTGACACCTCTTAGCTGTCGACACCCCTCTACACCTTCTCCGTCAGCCAGTTTCTTCGCTAGCTCTACTACGGTTATCTCTGCCATACCGTAAACCAATAGGTCGGCTTTAGCGTCCAAGAGGATTGAGCGACGCATCTTCTCTTGCCAAAAATCAAAGTGAGCGAACCTTCTTAGAGAAGCTTCAACGCCACCGATTACAACAGGCACTCCTTTATATGCCTGTTTAACCCTTGATGTATACGGGATCGTCGCTCTATCTGGTCGCAAGCCCGACTGTCCTCCAGGAGAATAGGCGTCTGTTCTCCTGATTTTTCTAGAGGCAGTAAACTTGTTCACACAAGAGTCCATGTTCCCGGCTGTGACACCAAAAAAGAGCTTGGGTCTACCTAGCACTCGAAAAGCATCGACGTTTTCCCAGTCTGGCTGAGCAATAATGCCGACACTAAATCCGGCGGCTTCTAAACTCCGCCCAATCATAGCAACACCCCACGACGGGTGATCTACATAGGCATCGCCAGTAACCAAAATTACGTCGAACTGTTTTACGCGAGCTTCATCTAGGGTCATTGGTAGAGGTCTTAGTTTCATAGGATCGTACCTATCCCGTTTCCACCCAAAATGGGCGTTATCAGCATCAATGAGCTAAGATGCGGCGTGTAATGACAAAGAAACACCTATTCAGTGATGCTCTCAGATCGGCTAACTTAGGGCCATTAAAACGAGGTCCATCAACCACTCTGCAATTAAACCTCGGTAAACGGTGCAATCAAACTTGTCGCCACTGTCACGTCGACGCGAGCCCGTTTCGAACAGAGGAAATGACAAGAGAGACTGCCGAGCGCTGTATCTCACTGTTAGAATCAGTCGAGTCGTTTGACACAGTGGACTTCACCGGTGGTGCACCAGAGTTGAACGCAAATTTTAGATGGCTAGTATCGGAGTCAGTCCGTCTAGGGCGGTCTGTGATTGATCGCTGTAATCTGACGATCTTGTCCGAGCCAAATCAAGAGGACCTATCTAGATTCTTGGCTGACAACGGGGTCCGGGTGGTCGCTAGCTTGCCCTGTTACACATCTGGCAATGTAGACGCACAGCGTGGTAATGGCGTTTTCCAACGCAGCATAGCTGGACTTCAGGAGCTAAACGCTCTGGGTTACGGAATTAGTGGTTCTGGGCTGATACTAGACCTTGTATACAACCCAGGCGGCGCATTCTTACCCCCGGCACAGGGCCCATTAGAAGCGGACTACACAGAGCGGTTGAGGGCGGATTTTGGTATCGAATTCTCATCGCTACTCACCTTAGCTAACCTACCCGTGTCGAGGTTTAAGGGCGATCTAATAAGGAGCGGTAAACTAGACGAATACATGGAGCTTCTAAACTCTGAATTTAATCCTGCCACCGTAAATTCACTAATGTGCAAGAACACAATCAGTGTGGGTTGGGACGGCATAATATATGACTGCGACTTCAACCAAATGCTAGATATGCCTATTCGACAAAACGGAAAGGCAATAACTGTTGCCGATCTCCCAGAGAATATTACCGAGAACGGGCGCATTATTAGGATCGATGATCACTGCTTAGGGTGCACGGCTGGTGCTGGGTCCAGCTGTGGTGGATCACTAGCTTAGAGTCTACACTCCAGCGAATTCTCTCAATTCAGATAGAGAACTCAACAGCCCGCCCCTTGAGGCTTTTCTCAAGAAGGCTTTTTCGTATTCTGGGGTGAACGGGTTTACCATAAGCCCCACCTTGGCTCCCAAATACCACGGTAGCGCCAGATCCAATTCAAAGATGTCGCCTACCACGGTCACTTCGGACCACTCAGCACCACAAGCCTCCCTAAGCTCATTCAAAACTCCGTAGTAGTGTTTGCGACGCAAGAAGATGGGGCGCTCTAAGCCAGGCAAGACCATAGATGCGGGCAACTCATCGAATGTATCATCCAAAATATACTTACTCGCCCTGCCG
>CAWVYO010000155.1:0-8296 GCA_963934385.1 uncultured bacterium | reverse complement strand
GACCCCCAAACATAGTCCCGTGGTTGTTAGTGTGACTCGGGAGCACGATCTGGGTCATCTCAACCCGGGTCTCTTCGGTTCCTACTGACTCTTTCATAAAATCTACCCCTCGCAGTCCGCGACCTCGCGAGCCAAGGTCTCAAACATACCATCTGGTACCACCCTAACAATCGGTGTCGCGTTTGGTATTTTGTTCTTTCCAATCAAATCTTTATCTACGCCGTCTAACAGACCGCATATTACGCGAATAACGCCGCCATGGGCCACAACCAAGGTTACCCCGGGAGATGGGCAGAGGGAACCCAAAAATGGCATTACCCGAGCCGCCAACACACTGAGACTCTCCCCGTTTGGAGGCGCGTCCAGCCATGAAATCAGCCTGTCACCACCTCCCGTCGCCTGAACTTCTGAATATTTGCGATGAGCCCAGTCTCCAAGGCTGCGCTCTCTCAGAGCAAAGTCAGACACAATCTCTAGCCCTTTCACCTCAGCTACCGCTCGTGCGGTATCTTTGGCTCGGATCAGATCGGAAGAAAATATGCGAGTGATATCCACACTCTCAAGCTTATCTGCGACCGACGCCGCCTGTTCAACACCCTTAGCAGTGAGTGGTACGTCAACAAAACCAGAGAGCCACCCCTCATAATTTGCGACAGATTCACCGTGGCGCACAAATATCCACTTAGAGCTGCCATGAGGCATTTGTGGTGCTATTTGAGCACCATGGCTCTAATCCGTTCCTCGGCGACCAACAGCGCTCCAACAGTAGCGCCTTCACCGACGATACCATCAACAACCTTTCTCACTTCCTCCATGGGACCACGGCTCAAGCGGAATGAAGCCCGATCAACCCCGAGCTTTAGATCTCTCTCCATCTCCGTCGACTCTACTAGTGTTCTCATAAGACCAAGGTATCTACTGCGCAGAATAGAGACCGCGAGCTGCTCCCATTGATCAGAGACCCGTTGAGACTCAATCCGGTATATGGCTGGTAAGAGCCCTGACGCGTTTCCGATTGATAGGTACCTGACAATAGCGTCGCGCACTGACTCGTTACGCTCTGTTCGAATCCTCGACGTCTCCATAGCGGTCGTCAGGTCTGATACCGTCGCAACCCGATCAGAGAGTGCCTGTGAGAGCCCGCTGCGCACCAGAGATTCCGACTTTTCAGAGAACCTAGACTTGTCAGCTAATCCCCTGCGACGCCTCAAGTTGGAGTAGCTTTCTAGACAGGAGACCATCTGCTCATCTGTCACAGGTGATTCGCCAGGTCCTAACAACACTGCCATTAGCCCAAGCAGACCGTCTACCACCTGAGTCCACGCCTGATACTGAGTGTCCAGTGACGCGGAAGATGCAAAGATGGAATTGCGAAGGCTGACAACGTCTAGAGTGTTAATGATTCGATACCAACAGGTGAGAACCTCTACAACAGAGCGAGAAGTCAGGTCCATAAGAGATGGAATAGCTGCAGCACCTGCGTCTACCACCATGCCATTTAGCGCCACGGTAAATCCGATCTCCGTAGCCAGCATATGACCACGTATGTCGTCGCTATACATTGCCTGAACCCGAGGAGGGAAGTACGCCTGAATAAGGTCAGCCATACCTGGAATCAGAGTGGGATCTTCATCTTCAAGTAGCTTAGCAGCCTCTAATTTTACATGTGCCCCCAATACGGCCAGCTCCGGTCGAGTAAGACCTTGTTGCATCACAGCCCGTTTAGAAATTGCGTCGTTATCTGGTAGCCCAAGCCTAGCAGGTGAGAACCCACCATTATCCGTGACCCACTGGATGGCTCTTGCAAAAGGGAACGGGTTCTTAGACGACCGCATCTGGTCTAGGGAGATCTGACGACCATGAACGTTGTTGTTTTCGAGAACCTGATCTGTAATTTCACCTGTTAGTTCAAAGATAAGCTGGTTCCGATCATCCATTGACAGAAGACCCTTAGCTATCTGTTCCGCCAGAAGAATCTTCAGGTTTACCTCGTGGTCTGACATGTCCACACCGCCGGAATTGTCAACGGCGTCGTTATTAATCCTACCGCCCTTAGAGGCAAACTCTACTCGACCGCCATGGGTAAAACCTAGGTTTCCACCCTCCCCAACAGTCCGGCATCGCAGCTCATTACCATTTACTCGAAGGTTATTGTTGGCGGCATCGCCTGCATCGCGATCGCTCTCCCAAGAAGCTTTTACGTAGGTCCCTATTCCGCCGTTCCAGAACAGATCTACCTGCGCTCGAATTAGAAGTCGTATTACTGTATCAGGTGGTAAGTCGTCTTTTAGCACACCCAGAATTTTCTTCATTGGCTCCGAAAGAGGGATACTTTTTGCCTTCCGGTCAAAGACTCCACCGCCCTCTGAAATAAGGTCTGCATTGTAGTGATCCCACCCCTTACAGACCTTAAACAACCGCTTACGCTCCTTGTAGCTGGCCGCTGGATCTGGATCTGGATCAATAAAAATATGCTTGTGGTTGAAAGCCCCAAGAAGCTTCATAGTCTTGTACTCTATGACGCCGTTACCAAATACATCGCCCCCTGTGTCACCGACACCGACACATGTGAATGTGTCGGTTTTTGGGTTGATACCCATCTCTGCAAAATGTCTATTGACGCACTGCCAGCCACCGCGAGCGGTGATCCCCACAATCTTGTGGTCATACCCGTGGCTTCCGCCAGATGCGAAAGCATCACCCAGCCAATGTCCGTATTCTTCGGAGAGCTTGTTGGCTGTATCGGAAAGATGGGCTGTACCCTTGTCAGCCGCAACGACTAAGTATGCGTCGTCACCGTCATGAGCGACTACTCCAGAGCGGGATACTATCTTTCCCTTTACGTAGTTGTCTGTGAGGTCCAATAAACCGCGAATAAAGATCTGATAAAGAGCGTCAGCCTGAGCGCGTCTGACCCCGAAGTCCGAAGATGGAGACTTAAGTCTAAAACCGCCCTTTGCGCCCACAGGTACAATAAGTACATTCTTTACCATCTGAGTTCGAACAAGCCCCATCACCTCTGTACGGAAATCGCCCCTGTCAGACCACCTGATCCCACCACGGGCGACCTTCCCACCACGCAGGTGACACCCCTCGACCTCAGCGTGGTGTACATAAATCTCGTAGCGGAGCCCTGATTTCACCTGGCTTGGCAACAGGTAATGGTCGACCTTAAAGCTGATGTAATGAGCCGTCAAATCGGTGCTGTAAAAGTTCGTGCGAAGTGCCGCTTGAATCTGCTCAAGAATACCTCGCAACAGGCTATCCTCATCGTGATTAGATACACCCTTTAGAGACTCTCTTATCGACTTTGTGGCCTCTGTTACCGCCTTAGTCCTGTTCCCAGTGAGACCCGGATCAAACTTTGCGTGGAACAACCTAACCAAATTGCCCACTATTTCTGGGTAGTGGAGCATTATTCCGACAGCTCGCTGCTTTGTGAAGTTCAGCCCCAGTTGCCTGGAGTAGCCCAACATCGCCCTGAGAAGGTCTACCTCCTTCCAAGGCAAGCCAACTCCAACAACAAGTGAGTTAACAGGGTCGTCCTCAACAAGACCCGAGAACACAGCCTCTAAGGCTTCAATAACCTCGTATTTTCCATTTATAATGGTATCAGTTTCACATACAAGCCTAAAGGTGTCTATAGTCAGATCTGGACCGCCCAGAGGCTTTACAAAATCACTAAATTGGTCTTGAACAACCATTCCAAAGTTACCTAAAACCGGTAACAATTGGCTCAACATAGCGTTTTGGGACTGAAAAAGACGCAAATTTACCCGCTCTTCAGAGTCTAGGTAAATGTCAGCTATGAGACCGCGCTCATCGGACAATTGTTCAAGTAGAATAATGTCTTGAGCTGCTCGCGCCGGCTCTATACGCTGCATAAATAGGGTGTCGAAAGCGGTTCGGTATCTAGTGTGTAGCTGGTCAGCTAGCTCTTCACCGTGCTCATTTGCGATCTCTTCCTCAAACCTACGGGCCCACGGCGTGGCTAGATTTGTCAGTGTGTCCCGAAGCTCCTCTTCGGCTTCCGGCGAAAGTCCTCTTACTCCCGTAAGGAAGAAGTGTACTAGGACCGTTCCGTAGCGACCAACAAACACACCTTGATCGATGTAAGTCGCACCAGTTGAGCGAGTCATTTCTCGCTCCATGATCTGAATAATACCATCGGCATATTGGCACTTTGGCATTGCTGCGAGGACAAACCCCTTGCCCTCGGCGTCTGCTATGGAAATATGGACCCTAACCTTTCGCTCAGTCTCAGCGTCCAGAACTCGTGCGATAACGCTCTCAACCTGGGTACGGGAGGCGGTGAAGAGGAACTCCGTAGGGAGTGAGTCAAAAGCGTTGGCTATTCCCTTGTAGCGCCAAGATCCGGGGAGAGAATGGTCCTCAGCCAAAATTGTGCTCAATAGAGCGCGTAAAATCGGCACGTGCCTAGAGGGTTGAGTGATAGCTCGGTAGGTGAACATGCCTCGAACGAGTAACTCTGAAGTGCCGTTTGAATCGGGCACCATGATCCTAATCTCGTCTATCTGACCGTTTCTGTGAACAGGAGACGCTTTGTGGCTCTTTCTGGCTCTAACGGGAAAATCCCCCCATGCGGAATCTGGCCAGACAGACAGGGGCTCCGCGCCCCAGATTTCATCACATGAAGTGGCTTCAAATCCAAATTTACCGTCTTTAGATACCAGCCCCATAAACACAAAGTTGTCGGCCAATAGCCACTCTATAAACCCCTCAGCCTCCCTGAAGCGCTCTGAGTTATTGGCGTCCCTGCTAGATGCTACGTTGAAGCGATTTGCTGCCCGCTCCATCCCCGATGTCATCTCCTCAAAGTCCAGAACCATAGCTCGAGCCAACGTTAGGTTTTTTCTAAGATTGGCTTCAAATGCCGGGATTTGATCCTCTGAAATATCCTCAATCTCAATCTGCAA
This sequence comes from uncultured bacterium, assembly GCA_963934385.1. Classification (GTDB taxonomy): domain Bacteria; phylum Myxococcota_A; class UBA796; order UBA796; family CAJQPC01; genus CAWVYO01. Next base: position 3,359 of record CAWVYO010000155.1, on the reverse strand, counting down.
AATGGATTCTAGTACGGAATCGTCAGCACCAAACCCCTTAAGTTCGCCGCTTCCATCTCGGTCTACCCTTAAGACAACATTGAACCCCGCCTCCCAATGACCTCCAAAGGACTCAACTAGTAACCTTGCAGTGTCGACAATAAAGCTCTGATCAGTCATGCAGGTGCGAAGTGTGTAGTGCTCTTCTTCATCCTGATCAATATGAAGAACAATCTCATCCCTTTGACGCTTGGAGATCATTCCAAACATTTTTTCAAGTGCGGAGGGTAATTGAGAACCCCGATGCCTTTGAATAAAAGGGGTTCTTAGTTGAGGCTCAACAGCCTTCATAAACTCTGCGAACAGTCCAGTTTTAGGGCGATTCATCGATTTACAATTCCTAAGCTTTTGGTTTGATGTGTAGTTCATGGATTCTTTTGTGAAACCGTGGACCGATACACCCACGGTTTAACCCTTAGCACCACTTTGGGTAGAAGCAATCGTTACCAAAACTACCATTAATAAAGTTAAAAAGAGCGATAGAACCCATTGAATCGCCGCAATTCAACCATGTTATTTCATTCGGCAAGTTTTACATGGGTGAGGAATGATATGATGCGAATTGTTCTAACGTACAAAGGGGCCGAAAAAGCACTATGTCATCTCCCCACAGTTCACCAATCGACATCTCCGCTCTTCAGAGTTTCATAGACAACGCTAAACAAGCCGGTGTTGAAGGCGCCGAGATCATTGTTTCTGCTTGGGACGAGACAAGCTACTCGGCAACAAACAAAATTATAGAGCAAAACAGCCAAAGAAGTGGTCTGAGCGCAGCTGGCACTGTCTATCTAACAGACGGGAGAACTGGCGCGTTCAAGGTTAAAAGCACAACTAAGCGAGCACTAGCCAAGGCACTTGCGAGCGCCATCGAACTAGCTAAAAGCACCCCAGTGGCTGATGGTGGAAAATTCTGCCTCGCCGACAAGATGGATATTAACGAGAGAGGCATGGGGATTCTTGACCCTAGGTACAAGTATCTTGATAACGAAGCTAGAGAAGGTCTCGCTGAAGTCAACACCGAAGCCGCCCAGCGCGTTGGAAATATCGAATACTTAAAGTCCACATACAGTGACCGACTTACACACAGAGCCTACATGTCGACCAACGGAATCAAGACCGTTAGCGCCAGCACACTCTACAATTACGACCTAACTGTAAAACTGTTAGGCAATCCTACTACGCTATCGTCTTGTCATGTGGGGCGAGCGTTTGCTCATATTGGCACAATTCCATTCGGAAACGAGATCACTCAGAGGCTAAACAGGATCACAAACAGGGTTCCACTGACAGGCGATGGACCGCTACCTTTGGTACTCACACCTCAGGCAATGAGTTGGTTGATTGAAGCTATGGCACCAGTATTTTGTGCAAACCTGGATCGGAACGAATCGTTCCTAAGCCGGCTAAACGGTGATGTGCTGGGTAACAAGACCCTCCACGTGATCGACGACCCCGGTCTACCTGGCGGAGTACGAACTCGTGCATTCGACGACCGTGGCGTCCCCCCCACAGCAATTGCCATTGTGTTGGAAGGAAAAGCTAACGCAATGATGCATACACCGGAGAGCGCACTCGCTGGAGATACAACCCCCACAGGTCACCTACTGAACCGAAAGCTATCACCCTCGAATCTTTTACTCAGGGCTGGGAACAGGTCTCGCACTCAGATGCTATCAGAGGTCCCAAACTCTCTTGAGATAGATCACTTCGAGGGCAAGCTGAACCTAAAAACTGGAAAAGTAAAGATCTCTGGACCAGCCCTGCTCCTGTCCAAAGGACAGCGAACTGGGTGCGTCGGTACGGTATCTATAGAGCTGGAAATCTGGAATCTTTTTGGTTCAATCCGCGAAGTTGCCTCAAACCAAGAGCGACATGGGGCCGTGGATAGCGCTACGGTACTACTGGGTGTAATTCCCTACACACTCAGTAACTAATAAGTACAGAGTAACCGTTAGATTGAACGCTAAATCCACCGCCTGATAGCTCGGACACCGACACCTCTTCGCCCGTCCTAAGGTCAACGGCGCTTACAACGGTCTCTTGAATCTCAAAATCTACACCGTCGGGAAAGACCAACAGTCTCCTATCTCCTATAGAGACCCCACTACCGCCACCGACCTCTACAGGGAACACCTCTGACCAGTCGACTCCCCGTAGTAGACCAGCGAGGCGTCTATATGACTCACCTGACGGTTTCATGCGCACGCCGCCGCTCTCTAGTCGCTCATGGAGGGAGTGAGTCCCGTACCCTGCACGTGGTCGCCTAGCCCTTGCCGGCGGATCAAACAATGTGTGCCAAAAAATATGTTCGATACCATAGCTCAATGCCACAATGACTGTGCGATTAACCATCTCACCCTGCCACTCTTCTGATACCCAGCGATTATCAGCTACAGACGGCACACCCGTCTCAGTGAGCCACACAGGTCGACCTTGAGCCAATTCCTGCATACGAGCTATCGTCAGCTCAACCCCTTCGACACTTGGACCGTAGTGGTATGCGTGAACCGAGATAACGTCAACGGCATCCAAGACTCCTTCTTCTGCGAAGAGATCTAGAGCGTATTGATACCCTAAACGCTTTGTAACCTTGAAAATACCACCATTGAGTACCACCGCTTCACTGTCAGCAGCCCGTATGGCCTCAGAAGTTCGTACAATCAGCTCTCCAAACTGCGCGGCCGTGGCGAAATCTGTAGCTTCTTGTCCTCTTGGACCGTTAGAGTTTTTGAGGTCCGGCTCGTTGTCGATCTCCCAGTGGTGAACTCCTTGAGTGAGCCCCTCCATGTCATCTACGCCGTCGCCGTCGTATCGCTCTACTACAGCCGATACAAACTCCAAGTATTCAGGCCAAGAGTCCCCTAGTTCAAAGTCGGGTGTAGCTTGGCGCGTGCGGTTTCCTGGCCAAGGACCGATCATCACGATGGGCTCCAGACCTGCGGTCTGCATTGCTCTAAGCCACCCATCAGCCCGATCAAATGAGCGCCCTTCTCGTTCCCATCGGTCCCAGCTAAGACGGGGAAAAGCCACGGTGTGCCCGCGACTCCAGGTGGCACCAACAGCTATTGCCAACTCTCCGCCTTCAGCTAAATGGGCTTGTAACGCACTCTCGGAGACACCCTCATTTTCTCGGCGCTCGGGATAGGAGATAGCCTCATTAATCCCAAAGAGTTCGGAAACCGGTCCCGATGGCCAGAACACCCCCTCTTCTCTAGCTTGGGCGGTATCTAAACCTGTAACGCCCTCTTGAGCCGAACCGGGCGCTTCTTCCTCAGTCGAGACATCACTGTCGACCTCAATGTCGACCTTACCGCCAAAGA
>CAWVYO010000154.1:0-8300 GCA_963934385.1 uncultured bacterium | reverse complement strand
TCTGGCGACCTTCACACGCGAGGCATCGTTTTGTGCGGTGGAGGCTCACTGCTTTACGGTATCGACACCCTTATATCAGAGACTACCAAAGTGGACTGTGTAAGAGACTCTGATCCACTAAAATGCGTTGCCCGCGGAGCGGGTCTAGCCCTTGAAGATCCATTCTTGCTCAATCGTGTGGCCCTCGCCTGACAGAGACATTACCGAGAGTCGGTCTACTGAGAGCTGAAGCCAAGTCCCCCCTACCCCAAAGCTACCACTGTTTGCGAACAGACCATCACCCACACCGTGGAGTCCACCTTTGTGTGTATGACCGGCTACCACCACATCCGCGTCGCCATTCCGTATCATATCAGAGGCCCACTCAACCTGTGCTGCCACGACACCATCTCCATACTCATGATCCCGCGAGTGTCCAGCAAGGGCTTCACCCACCACTCTGCTACCGTCTTTACCCAGTGCGCTCATGAACAATGCAAAGAGTCTTGAACGAAGCACTGAGGACAAAAATCTGTACCCAACCGAGCGATCTGCCTGATCCCCATGGGTCAAGAAAAACCGTACGTCGCCAACCGTGAACTTTAAGAAATCGACGACTTCCATGCCGGAGAGCTGTGTTTCTGCCTTGCCAATATGAAAGTCATGATTCCCGCGAACCCAGGTAATTCTTCGCGGGTTTTTTGCCATTGCCTGAAACAAAGGAACCCCCAGTGGATGAACCGTCCGCCCGTTCCCCCACCAAAAATGAAAGACATCGCCCAGGAACACAATGTGTTCTGCATCAACCTCTTCCATCCAAGCCAAGAGCTGAACGTACGCGGGCTCATTAACTTCGCTTAGATGGATATCTGAAACAATTGCTATAGACATTTCACTAAATAGAATATCAACATCTGATGTAAAAGGGGATAGATATAACTCCATGACAACTCCATTAGCAGAGCGAATGAGACCCAATGAGCTCAGCCTTATCCTTGGGCAGGAGCATCTTACGGGACCTAAAGGTATTCTGTCGGACGCGACCAACCTACCTTCACTAATACTGTGGGGCGCACCGGGATGTGGCAAGACCACAATAGCTCGTGCCTTGGCGAACAGATCCAATGCCCTATTCTTATCCATATCTGCAGTTTTGGATGGTGTGAAAGAGCTCCGAAGTGTAATCGAGAGAGCAAAAGCGGCCGCAGAATTAGAGCAACGTTCGACTATTCTTTTTATCGACGAGATTCACCGGTGGAATAAAGCACAACAAGACGCTCTACTCCCCCACGTAGAGGCGGGCACCATAACGCTTATCGGGGCCACCACAGAGAACCCTTCTTTTCACGTGATCCCAGCCTTGCGTTCCCGTGCTGAGGTTGTTGGGCTGAATAAATTGAATGACGAGGCGGTAGTAGTACTTCTCAACCGAGCGCTTGCGGATCAAGAGGATGGCTTAGCGCCCCTAGGTGTAAGTGTAGACGAGAGAGTACTAATGCGTATAGCGGCACTCTCATGTGGGGACGTGCGGCGAGCACTCACTCTCTTAGAGCGCCTATGTACGGGCGTTGAAACCGGCGGCTTGGTAACAGAGGAAATAGCGAAAGAGTCACTGAAAAGAGCGGACATTCATTACGATCGAGATGGCGAGGAACATTTCAACACAGTCTCAGCCCTCATAAAATCAATGCGCGGCTCGGATCCAGATGCTTCTGTATATTGGCTGGCAAGAATGCTTCACGGGGGAGACGATCCTGTATTCATAGCTCGAAGACTTGTGATATTTGCCTCGGAAGACATCGGAAACGCCGACCCTAGAGCCCTATTGATTGCGACTGCTGCCGCGAGTGCCGTACAGCTAGTCGGGCTTCCAGAGTGCCGAATAAACCTATCTCAAGCCGTGATATATCTAGCTAGTGCACCAAAGAGCAACGCCTCATACAAGGCCATCAACAAAGCCCTCTCAGAGGTGAAGAAAACCGGCGCCTTACCTGTCCCCCTCCACCTGCGAAATCCCGTCAGCAAGGACATGAAAAAGGCTGGCTACGGAGTTAATTACAAGTATCCACATGACTACGAGCACGGCTTCGTGCAACAGCAACATTTACCAGATCAGCTACCCAAGCCAGAGTTCTACAAACCAGTCCCTTGGGGTCACGAGAAGTCTATTCTAGAGCGACTAAAATGGTGGAAAAAAGGGCAGTAACAGCCCCGTTACCTACAGCTGCTCTACAGCCCTGAGTCTAGCAACTCGTCGACAAAGCTCTCAGAAGCCAACACCTCATATGAGATGAGCACCTCATCTAGCGGCTCTGGTACGAAGTCCAAGAATGTGATGCTGTTACGAGTGCGGTCGTATTCAAAATCAGTCCCGACGTAAAAGGCGTAAACAGTTCCTTCAACACCATTTACCACTACAGAAATCGTGCTCTCAACTGGTACTGTACTCAAGAAGAATTCACGCTTCAATCCAGCGGCTTGCATTCCTAGCTCAGTCAGAACGGTGTTCCACGAGGTGTCGCAAATAGGCCACAATATCCCACCTATTTGGCTAGTGGCTGTAATATAACGAGTCCCAACGGTCTCACCGCCAGGACCGTTACCACACTGGCTAGTCCAAACAATAGATGAGAATGAAGTGAGGTCCTCGTGGCTCTTTATTGCGTTCGCCCAGCTTACAAATTCGTTTACGCTCACGTTAGAGTAATCTTCCTCGTCCGAGATGACGATCATCGCCAGAGCGGCATCCTCACGAAGGAAACCTCGATTGAAGCCAGACTCGTGTGTGGTTAGCGCTGCGAATCCAGCGTCTAGACCCTTCTCATTTCCAGACCCAGAAGTTCCAAGACGCGCTCGTCGTCCAAAGCTAGCGATGGCGTCTGACGCTGACATGTTGCTGTCGATGTAGGTAGTACCTCCGTCTGACTGCAGTTTACCCGACTCTCCGTTGCTCTGCATATCGGTCGAAACTACGCCTACGTGGTAATCTAGACCAGAGTTGGTGAAGTACTCCATAAATGACGAGAAATTCTGAGTGAGACCAGTCTGTTCTTGGTCCATAGAGCAAGAGTTATCGATGATCCAAAGAACATCGACAGCCGATACAGTTACTTGAACAATCCTATCAGTCTTTACTTCTGCTCCCAATTCTGGGGGGTTGTATTGACCCAATGCGTCATTTTGATCGTGAATCTCGTAATCCGAACATCCAACTAACAACAAGCAACCGATAAGAAAACTCTTCATAAAACAACTCCAACTCACCCTGTTTCGCAGAAGTTTAGCCTGTGAAATGACGATTCGCACACCTTTAAACACCCCTAAGGATAAATACGAACTCCTGTGCCAGGAGACCCACTCCAAAGGTAATGAACCAAAAGTGTAAACACAGAGCCCCTAGCAAGTAAATGTCCCTCAAAAACCTACGCCCATATAATGTTCAAACTACTTGAAATAATCCACTCGCTCAACAGTGAATTAACCACAAATATCTATTAGCTCGTTTGAATTCGTCGCAAAGGTTTGTGATTCACTGAACATTAAGGGAGCCTGACCAGATAGATGTTCCGGCTGCTCCATCAATGATTACAAGCCATAGCTGGATCTCGCCCTGCTCCTCTGGCGCAAGCATACTGTATAAAACCTCGGTATCGCCGGTAGAAAGAGACACGTAGTCACCAATCCAAGCCCCGCCACTGGTATAGCCCCAGATCGATGCCCCAGTGTCAAATTCACCCGAGACCTCACAAGCATACTCCACCGTCTCTGCGGGGGCTGCTTGATCCGGACCTTCACAAACCAACTCTGGGTTAATACGTGGATTTGAACGAGTCGAAATATCGATCGAACGCACGGCAAGACTCACTCCTTCTAGAGGTAAATCACGCAGCAGTTCCATGGGGTCTTGCAGCCTATCCCGCAGGTCATCTGATAGCGGCTCAGAAAAATCATCCAAGAAAGGGCACGCGTTAGGCTCACAAGCTAGAGCCCAACGGCTCAAAAATGGCTTGGGCGACTCATCAGCCACCAATACTAGCTCAGGTGGCACCATGAACTCTGTATAGTACTCATTTAAAGATATCCCTTCCCAAGACTCTGAATCAGCCTCCAAGCAAGTTCCGGGGGCAAAGGAACTACATGTCCATTGTAGCAACTGGTGGTCTTCAAACGGATCGAACACCACTGTCTCAGAAGCGACCGTCTGCCCAGGAACAGCCTCCGGTACATCGGTCAATATAGCGAGTATGCGCAGCTCATCAATTAAAGTGTCACTACTAGGAGCGGCACAGGCTAGCCAAAGTAAAATCACCAGTCACCTCTCAGTCCAAACACGGGTAATAATGGATTGCTTGTAAAAATAACTTCCTCTGAGTAGTCGGCGTTCCATGCCAACAACTCAGGACTCCTAGTGTTCGTAGCGTTCTGAAGTTCCAGGTAGCCTCCCAACGTCCATCGTTCAAAATCCCAACTTTTGTCAATCCTAAGATCCAGGCTGAAGAATGGATCCAATCTACCAGAACTACTTTCTCCATAGACCGGTACAAACGTGCGACTACTCAAATTATAAAACCGGTTGATGACAGGTGTGTACGGGTTGCCCGAGCCACTCCGTACGCGGATACCAAGCCTGTAATCTTTCGGGAGGCTTTCGCTCCAGAGAGCGGTAAAAACTAACGGCTGGTCGTAGATGAACAGCTCTGCCTCTTCATCTGGACGATCCTGACGAGTGCTATTTGACCAAGTCGCTGATAACATACCAGTAGAATTTGAATCTTCATATCGAACGAAAAGTTCGCTACCAAAGGAGCGCCCCACCCCATCGTTAGCATAGGGCTCTGTATCAAACGGACCTATTGGGGGCGGGCCACTGTAGAACCTCAGGCGATCTTCTCGACCTACCACTAGGTCGCTCATTTCATTCAGGTATCCAGCCAGCTCAACTGTCAGGTATTCCCCAATTTGTTGTTCAGCACCTAGGCTAACCTGTAGCGAACGCGAGGCCAGTAGATCAATTGAACCGTCGGAATCCTCATCCACCTGTCGAAATGTTGGAAAACTACTGTAACGACCCACGGCTCCTTTCAGTAATGTCGATGATGGCAAGGCATACTTTATGGATAATCTAGGGTCAATGGTGTTCGCCCAGTAGCCATTAGCAAACCCGAAGCCGTCCATTCTGAGACCAGGTACAACAGCTAACCTACCCATCTGAACTGTTGCCTCAACATAGCCACCTGGTGCTAAATATAAACTCTTCCCCTCCTCCCTAGCTGGACCAAAATCGAATACGAAGGACTGTTCACCAAATATGATGTCTAAACCAGCCCTAAAACCCACTGGTCTCTCAAAGGTTGGTGCTATTTCGATCTCTTCTCTCAGTGATGCGCCGATATCGAGTTCAAATGCCTCACTATCGCCATCATCCTGCTCGAAGAATCTATTTTCAGGACCTACAGAAAATGTAGTCTCGTGCCTGTAGTCTCCCGTTTCCTTGAGCCGACGTATCCTGGCACGCAAGAACCTATCTGCGTAAGCCGCCAAAACTTCATCATCGCCTCCTCCTAAGAAACGAAAGCGATCATCAGAGCCGAAGATCATAAAATCCCATGTCGCAGCCCCCTCGTGGACAAGTCTAAGCTGCGCGTCGTAGTACCGGGGAGCCTGCACCAATAGACCCGAGTCCATGTTGTTCAAAATAGGGTTCAGAATGGCATCGATATAGCTCCGTCTCCCAGCTATCGTTAGAGCAGTGCTGTCTCCTAAACGTTGCTCCAAAAACAGGCTGGCCTGAAATATGTCGATACTCGTAAAGCGAGTGTCTTCTTCTGGCAATCCCGTCGTGGTGCGGAGATCAACCACACCTCCCAGGATCCTCCCATACCGTGCGCTGGAGTTCCCAGGGACAAATGCCACCTCTTCTAGACTGTCCCCCTGGACAACAGATGTCAGCCCAGCAAAGTGAAAGACTAGTGGGATAGGCCCGCCATCAAGAAAGGTAGCTGAGTCTTCCGGTGCCGTACCCCTAATGTAGAGGTTTCCAGTGCCTAACGGTGACCTCAGGACTCCTGGAAGGTTCTGAACAACCTTCACAACATCCCCCCCGGTACCAGGTAAATATTGTATTTCATCAGCAGTTATGCGACGTTCAACAACCTCAGAGTCTCCACGTTCAGCTTCAATAATAATCTCAAGATCACTCGCTTCGTATTCGGAAGTGTCAGTCATTATCAGAATTTCAGCGATTATTACGCTGCCATCTGTAACCTCAATTTCTGTGAGCTCAGGCACAAGATCGTCTCGGGTAGCAAGAAGCGACCACGCTCCCGAAGCTAACCCAGCCAATTCAAACGAACCCTCTTCATCTGTCAATGCAAACGCCACCGTACCATCAGAACTTCTGGCCTCTATTCGTACATTATCTAAAGGGACAAAGAGTACTGCATCACTGATTGTGCCCTCCACACTTATTGGAGGTGCAATCTCGACATCGAACACTATTCTGTACCCGATTACAGCGCCCGACGGCTGATCCTCAGCATCGTAGGCAGGTGTAAATCTAGACGCCATTGCTGCCAAGATAGCTGGCTGCTCAAAGGAGCTACCGTTAGGCTCCACAAGTTCAACCCCAACGACTTCACCTTCCATTGAAATTTGAAGCCGAAGTAGTACACTTGCCTCTATCCCCGCCGCGAGCTCAGCCTCTGGATATACTGCGGGTGCTGCATAAACAACCTCAGGCAGACGCGGCTCACCCGCCATAGCTAAAGCCATCAATGCGTTGAGTAACATCATAAACACACACCTAATGAAGGTATACCTATTGTGGTAGACTGTGAGTAACTCGAAATCTTCCTAATGAACGATTCCTCCAATACGACTACTGCACTAAGAAAAGATATAAACAAAGCCTTCCATCCAATCAAAAATGCCGCGCAGCTCACAGAAGCTCCCTCAGAGGGACGACAACCCATATATATAGATAATCTTCCAGATATCAATGAACTATTCATACAATCTCCAATAACCGTTCAAATCTTATTCAAATACTATTCAATATGTTACGAAATGTCCATATAAAACTTAAGATAATACTTATACTGGCACAATAACTATTCATATGTTACTCAAAACACATGAGTGGAATTTCAATTGGAGCGTTATCTAAAGCTTGCGGTATTCCCGCGAATACGATCCGTACGTGGGAGCGGCGTTACGGCTTCCCATCGCCAAGCAGAACCGCTGGTGGGCATAGATTATATAATTCAGAAGACGTTACACGTTTGAGGCTTATCGCAGAAGCGCTCACATTAGGTCTAAGGGCTGGTCAGATTGTTCCCGCCTCACGGTCAACTCTGACCAAGATGTTGTCGCGAACCGCTTCCCAAACAAAGGTCACAGACCTTCTAAGTTATACAAAACAACTGGACAGTCTTGGGTTGGATCGAGCGCTTAATCTAGCGTATGCAAAAAAGGGTTTAGACGAGTTTGTCACGGTGGAACTTCCAGTTTTTCTTTATCAGTTGGGTGAGGCGTGGGCGAACGGAACAATCAACGTCCACCAGGAACACTTTGCTAGCCATCGTATACGGACATTTCTTGAGTCCATTTGGCAACCACTGAGTACTGGGACGGGTCAACCTATCGTACTGGCTACACTTTCTGGCGAGCAACACGAGCTCGGTCTACACATCGCTGCATGTGTCATCGTCTCTGAAAATATCCCAGTGGTATTTTTGGGTTCACAAGTCCCGGCAGACGCTTTAGTCGAAAGTATTAACAATTTAGAACCAAGAGCATTAATTCTCGGAGTCTCAACACACACTGCGAACACCAACTTAGCGGTGATTCAGGAGTTGATAAAAGCCCTCCCCGATAAGCATAATATCTTCCTTGGAGGGCAGGCTGGCACCGTAGATACAGGTTTGCCTGTGATATCCACCTACAGTGAATTACGCCTTTTGTGCAGCTGATAAATAATCCAAAGGGTTTTCCCAGGACAACATCCTTGAGGACTTATCTGGCTGAGTGAATTTGGAGTTAGTTGCACTTAGTGACCCACTCGGTTTGGAGCCACGGACAGTCCACTCGGTTTGGTGGTAATGGTAGACGTATGGGATCTCGATATAGGTTGTGAAGTGTAGCTCGCTTTGTTCAGCATCTTCCGATTGAACAACACATCAGGCGTGTGCCAATAAGCAACCGAAATACATCTATCACGAGCCGTACGACGCATACAGTGCGGCGGCTTCTCCCCTTAAATGCCAAGACGAAACAGTGGTCCAAAAAGGGTTCCACCCCCCAGGACCACAGATAAATGTCCA
>CAWVYO010000153.1:0-8416 GCA_963934385.1 uncultured bacterium | reverse complement strand
ACACCTAAACCCAAACCCTAGGGCGTCAGACGTTTCTGGCTCTGAAGTAAGGGAGGCATCGTTCAGGGCGAGCTTTTTTAGCGCATCACGTAGATCTCCGTAATCTGCAGACTCGACAGGGAAAACGCCAGAGAAAACCATTGGTTTAACCTCTTTGAAGCCAGAAAGAGGCTCGCTAGCGGGTACCTTATGATTTGTTACTGTATCACCGACCTTTGCGTCAGACAGTTCCTTAATACTAGCTATTAGGAACCCCACGCTTCCAGCCTCTAGACTAGAGCTGTCACGCGGTCCTGGTGTAAAAACACCTAGACTGGCTACGTCATATACTGCACCAGACGCCATCATTCGAATCCTGTCCCCTTTCTTTACTCGACCTGCCTTCACCCTGACAAGTACTACCACTCCGACATAGGTGTCGAACCAGGAGTCAATAATGAGCGCCTGTAGTGGAGCCTCACGATCTTCCTTAGGGGAAGGGATCTCTCTAACAATAGACTCAAGCAGCTCTTCAATGCCAATTCCACTCTTGGCTGAGCAGAGAACAGCACCATCAATGTCAATGCCGACACCTGTCTCGAGCTGCTCCAATACTTTCTCGACCTCTGCCCCGGGTAGATCTATTTTGTTGATAACTGGAATGATCTCTAAGTCCGCCTCGATGGCGAGGTAAACATTTGCAAGAGTTTGAGCCTCCACCCCCTGAGCCGCATCCACAACCAGCAGCACCCCCTCACATGCAGCTAGAGAACGACTAACCTCATAGGAAAAATCAACGTGACCAGGAGTGTCAATAAGATTGAGTCTATAGGTCTCGCCGTCTTCGGCCACCCAATCCATAACGCACGTCTGAGCCTTGATTGTGATACCACGTTCACGCTCAAGCTCCATATTGTCGAGAAACTGAGCTTTCATTTCGCGCTTACTCAGTGCACCAGTCACCTCAATCAACCTATCGGCCAAAGTAGATTTACCATGGTCAATATGGGCTATAATCGCGAAATTTCTGACGCGCTCAATCGGGTGGACAAACTTCTCAGCCACTATGGTCTACCTATGCTGTGTATCTCGTACCCCATAGACCTCATGGACTCCGGGTCGTAGATGTTTCTTCCATCAAACACAATCTTTTGTCGCATAGATGCAGTCACTTCCGTCCATTTTGGATTCTTAAATTCATGCCACTCGGTGACCAATACAAGCGCATCAGCACCGTCTAGCGCACCGATACTGTTCTCCGCCCAAATCACCGAATCGCCAAGCACATGAGAGGCCTCGGTCATCGCCTCTGGATCATACACAGCAACCTCGGCACCCATACTCAGTAGTCCTTCGATTATCACCAGTGATGGGGCCTCGCGCATGTCGTCTGTCTCGGGCTTGAACGACAAACCCCAGATAGCAAATTTCATACCTGACAGATCGCTGCCGAACCGCTTCCGAATCTTTTCCACAAAGAGACGCTTCTGACTGGCGTTCACAGCCTCGACAGCGTCCAGAATAGTTAATGGCATACCGGCCTGTTCAGCCGTCGTAATTAGAGCTTTCACATCCTTAGGAAAGCACGAACCGCCGTAACCGACTCCAGGGAAGAAGAATCTCAATCCTATTCGAGAATCAGAACCAGCCCCCTTCCTTACTGAGTCAATATCGGCACCAACGCGTTCACAAAGCTGTGATATCTCATTTATAAACGATATCCTCGTCGCCAAAAATGCGTTGGCCGTGTACTTCGTGAGTTCCGCTGAACGATTGTCCATGTAGATTATTGGCTTGGAAGTACGCATCAAGGGTCCGTAGATCTTATCCATCACCTTTTTTGTGTTTGGGTTTTCAAATCCAACAACAATTCTATCTGGTTTCATGAAGTCGTCTATTGCCGCACCCTCTTTTAAGAATTCGGGATTAGAGGCAATATCAAAGACCACGTCCGTCTCTGCCGACATAACCTTTCTCACCATATCGGAGGTTCCTACGGGGACCGTCGACTTAATGACTACTGTAGTCTCCACCTCAATCGAGGCGCCGATCATCTTAGCAACAGCCTTGACACCACTTAGATCTGCTGACCCATCCGCGGCGGGTGGAGTACCTACCGCGATGTAAACTACAGAACAGCTCTTTACTGAGCCTACACCGTCATCTGTAAATGAGAGTCGCCCCTCTTTTACATTTCTGTGTATCAAGTGATCAAGACCGGGCTCATAAATAGGAACCCCCCCAGAATTCAAAAGTGCTATTTTCTCGAGATCGTTATCTACACAGATCACATCGTGACCTAGATCGGCCAAACAAGTTCCTGCCACCAATCCGACGTACCCTGTACCAACTACACAAATCTTCACAACGGCCCCTAGTATACGATGTTATCTCTTTCACGGTGAATTTCGCGTTGATAAATACCTGCGAGGCCCCCATACTGCAACAGGTAACCCCGATTATTTGATAATTTCAGATAACAGAGTGGTGTTTATTTTCTGTTTACTTGGCAGATAATGCCTCAGCATGCTACAAGGCGCTGCCTTTAAGATATTTACACTTTGGAGAACACGTGGCTAATCACAAAAGCACCCTCAAGCGCATGCGTCAGAACGTTACACTCCGCGCACACCACCGTCACTACCGCTCAATAATGAGAACACAGATCAAGGTCTTAAACTCAGCAATAGAAGCGGGTGACAGCGAGCTTGCTAAGTCGGAGCTTAACAAGACTACTGCTGTGATTCAGAGGATGTCCTCAAAAGGAATCATCCACTCAAATCAAGCGGCTCGTAGAGTTTCTCGACTTACAGTGGCTGTGAACAAGATCTAGTTTCTAGATGAGTGACTACTGCACTGCGTCAGTGGAACTCGAAGTCAGTGGAACTCGAAACTTTTGACGTTGTATTAGGGGGGCTTATCGATGCCTCCGTTAAGTGCCGAGTCTTATGACTGAGCAATGACACCCTAGCTACGTGCTTATATGATAGAGCGGTGGCTGACGGTTGCCACCCTCGCCCTCAGCTCAGTACCCCTCAGCTCAGTACCGTAGAGCAATGGAGGGCTATCAGTCGTGTAGTATTTCAATGCACTCGCCTACCAAGTCTGTGACGGGCTATTTTAGGAACTCCGTAACAGCCAACTATCCAGCAGTCAGCCCTTCTGTGAGCACAGGAGACAATACAGTATCGTGTGTAACAATAATGACGATTTTTGAAAGCATATTAGGGACTGAACGAGCAGCGTGATTTAGCCCCCTTGCACGCTCCACCTCCTGTTTTAGCCGCGCTCAACCGATATTGACGACAACCTGAACTGAGCCGTCTAACTGGCTACTAAGCCCAGAACCAAACCCTCTAAAATTCGGTCTCCTCCGGTCCTCCAGGAGTTCATCCGTTCGTTAGCTTGGGCTATAGCCCCCAGAAGGATTAAGGCTGAGATAGGCCGCCTGCGAAGGCTATCAGTAGCAGCTCTCATTTTTCTAGCTGGCATTCGTATTCCAGCACTTCGAGGGTCTTGACCACTCCTTACCGCTTCCTGCAATTGCAACAACTGACGGACTTGCCAAGCGATCATCGCGATAATTTTGTGAGGGGGCTCCCCTGATTCAAGTAACCTGTGGGTGGTCGCTAAAGCCTTGTCGGCGTTGCGCTCTACTATTGCGTCTGTAAGCGCCCAAATCTCGGCCTCGGACAACATAGAGCAGACCTCTCTTAGGGCCCTACTATCGATAATATTATCGTCCCCTAACCATAGGGACAATTTGTCTATCTCCAATCTGAGACGGCTCAGGTCGCCACCAACCATATCAACCAAACCATATGCGTCCTGCCTAGATAGAGAACACCCTGCCTCTTCAGCAAAATGCATAGCAAAGCTAACGGGATCTTGATCCTTAGCCTTAAACCTGTAAAGCCCGTCTATTTTCTTTACCTTACCCTCAATCCTCCGCCCTCTATCAACGCCCCCTACAGCCTTTGGCCAGCGAATTCCAGTGAGAACAAGGACCGTGGTATCAGATGTAGACTCGCAGTAGTCCAATACTAATTGCAATAGCTCAGCCGAGGCCTCTTCCACACCGCGTATGACTACAAGGCGATGACTGGACATCATTGGAAGCGTCCGAGCCACCGCAATGGCCTCCAGAGAGGTCGCATCGCTAGCACGATATACTGACTGATTGAAAGCCGCTAGACCTCCTCCCATAACCGCGCTCATCACCAGATCGGTCGCTCGAGCTGTCAGAAGCTCCTCGTCTCCGATCAATACGTAGACGGGAACAGGTGTTCCTCCTAATTGCGCTGTCAATTTACTTAGCGGCACTGGGGCTCTCCATTCGTCAGTAGTTGCAACACGATCTCTGATACCAACGAGGTCGCCAATGCACCGTAGCTTATGAGCCGTTTTTCGTCTGCTTCCTCTAGAGAATTAGCCGTAAAACTCCGGCGACCTATTCGCCTTACAACATCTCCTTGCCCCAACTGCCCTTCAAGTGACACATCAACATGAGACAACGCTCTTAGGCTAGGTGTGTAAGAGACTTCTATTACACTGACTCGAAGATCACACCCACCACCGGTACCAACACGACGGTGCACCTCATTCCATGCAACTTGACGCAACACTGATTCAACATGGGGGGCCAATACTGTATTAGTATGAAAGGAGTAAGAGACTACATCAACAGACGTAAACGGGCTCCCTAGGCGATACCCACAACCACTACACAGGGCCGCGGTTATCGCGAACAAAGATACAAATAATGCACTTCGATGCCAGATTCTCATTCACACTACCCCAAAAAGTTGGTTACTCTCACCTTGTTCCTAACAAAACGCCTCAGGTCTTTAGCAGCGAGTGATTATGTCGATACTTCTCCTTACTCTCCCCGTCGCCCTTTCTCAAGGGTTACCCGAGCTTCAACTACCAGAACCCGAACGTCAATCGACAAATAGAGCAGGTTCACAAGGCGGCACTAACGACAGTCAGCGCCCATATATTCAGGAAGTGAACCTTCGAATAAGGTATGCATTTATACCCGACTCAGTTTTTGACCTCTACTTTTACAACGGGGACACGGATAACGGTAATCATCTTGCGCGGCCATCAGTCTCTGCATTCGCCACCGGCATCGAATACGTAATTAGAAATGAAGAGGCAAATGGAATCTTCTACTTTGAATACATGCCTAACATGACAGGGCACGGGTATTGGGATGACAAAGAAGATCCTCCAAACTACGATGACGGAGACTACATAGCCTTGAGTGGCTTAGCTACCTACAATATAGGTGCCAATTACGGGTTTGAGGTTCGACTGCAACCTTGGTTCTCACTAATGTTCGGCGGTGGACTCGGTATCGCGATCATCACTGGTGAGGTTCAGAAATGGGATGGTGGCATAAACGGCAACGGTACCTACGTTCGACCGTGGGAATCATACGAAGCCAATAAGGACGACCCCGACGGCATACATGAAATACCGAGTGCGCTACCTCTGGTTGATATCTTCGCAGCCATGCGTTTTTCAATCGCAGAAAACGCCAGTATTCGTATTGAAGGTGGGCTACACAATTTAATATATGGCGGAATAACAGGAGGAATTGTATTCTGATTGTTGGCAGCGTAGCGTCTTTCGTGCTAATCGCGGGCGTTACTTTCGTTTATTGACTAAATTAAGTTAGGAGTCATCTTGATCCTCGTCACAGTAAGAGACAACGAGCCTTTTGAAAAAGCAATGCGCCGCTTCCGCCGTAAGGTAGAACGCGAGGGTATCCGCAAAGACATTAAGAAGAACAGTTTTTACCTGAAACCAGGTGAGAAGCGTCGTCTTAAGCAACGCTTGGCGGAAAAGCGTAGGCGCAAAGCAGCTCGAAGAGCAGCTCGTCGCCGTCGCATAGGCTAAGGCTAACGCCTAATTTGCATTAAACGCCCACTCTACTGAGAGGCGCGAAAACAGGCGACCTAATGGTCGTCTTTTTGCGTGGCGCGTTGCGCGTGGTCTCTAAGGTTCGAATAAAGTTCGAACAGCTCGTTGATTCTCAAGAGACCACTCTTGACCTTCATTGACCAAGAACTCCCTCTCTCTAAATTTCTCAGCTGGAGTAACAATCAAATCAGACTGAGGATACCCTCCCGAGATTCTTAAGTAGTCTGCGGTGGATGTTGCCAAAGTAGGCTCTTGCTCGTAAGCGAGGTCCATATAGATCTCTACCTCAGACAAGGGGTCAGCCTGAAAACCGGCGATCATACCTTTGCCCCAATACCCAACCCATCTATCTGGGCTAATCTCGAGTAACCTATCAACCAAAAATGCGACTTCTGGTATGTCTATGTAAGAATAAAAGCCTCGATGTTCTATCAGTCTTACCCATGAAAAAACCAACTGCTCCATGCACGGCACATCTGCCTCTGTTAGGCGCTCGACTCCGGCGACAGTTACCGCCCCTCCCGAGTTGTCCAGTCGCCCCAACCACCCAGCGTTGCCCGCAAGACACCTAAAGCCTATCTCATACGCCAAACTGTATAGCTCTTCTGAGTCATCAGGTGCGTGCCCGTACGCCAGTGCGTTGAGTTCTCGAGAAACTAACCAGAGCATTTCAGGGTCGCCCCGTAAAAACTCCTCAGATGTTCGACCAAGTTCAATTGATTCTCTCAGACTGTTCGGATAGAGTCGCTGCTCCCACCCTTGGGCTACCTCTGCGACCATAGACACAGTTTCCAGACCACTGCCACCAACTCTATAAAAAGCACAGCCAGCAAAGAGCCCAGTCAAGCTCAACACCAGAAACCTGGGAGCTGGACACCTCATAGTCTAATCTTCAGCAGGAGCCGCCTCTACTTCCGGGGCAACCTCAGGTGCCACTTGATTAGCACCCATCTCGGGTGGAACCGCAGCCATTTCAGACGGAACCCCACTCATCTCGGGCGGAACAGGAGGCTGTCCCTCCCCCTCCACCAAAGGGGTTGCCTCACTAGGAACCCCACCATCTGCTGCTTGACCATCATCCACTACCAGTAATTCTAGCCCCAAAATCTCAACCACCTCACCTACTACCGGATTGAGCGCGATAGGGTTGTTAACGTACTCGTAACGGAAGTCGCCTTGTGACGGGCCGTCACCATCGACATCGAGGTAGACCACTATGTCTACTGATTCGTGTTCGCCCCTTACTACAAGACGAAATTCACCTGGAGCATCGTAGCGCTCGTTTGCGACCACTACACTCTGTCCCTCGAACTGAGCCAACGCGTCGAACTGTATTGCCTGCCCGATGTAGCCTGGTACATCTACAATTCCAGAGATTCGCGCTTGAACTTCTCCATCGCCAGCTATTGGAATATTTTCGGCACTCGGTCCATTTGGACCTTCAACAACACCTTGTTCTCCGCCAATAGATGGAAATTCACCACCTTCATTGCCGCCACCACCACACGATACCAAAAATATTAAAGAAAAAAATCTCACAAAAAGCTCCCGACTAAAAAGGGGTTACGCACCATTCATATCAAAGTAGCCACAAGAATCCAGAACATCCTTCAACAATGTGATAAAGGTTTTCAAACACTACGTGCTCGGGTGGTGGAATCGGTAGACACAGGGGCCTTAAAAGCCCCTGCTCCTTGTGAGCGTGCGGGTTCGATTCCCGCCCCGAGCACTCCAATTAGACTTGGTATTGTGACATGCCATTGACAAGGCAAGTTGCAAACACGTATCGTTTGTCCACACATATTGTGCCCTAGGTTTTGTCACTCCCAACGGTTTAGGCTAAATATGGCTACCTGTCAGTGATTTTATGAAAAGAGAGTACCTTCAATGAGCAAAATTATCGGGATCGACCTAGGTACGACAAACTCAGTCGTGGCATTTATGGACCGGGATGATTCCACGGTAATTATTAATGAAGAAGGCACGAGGGTCACCCCGTCAGTCGTCGCCATTACAGAAAGTGGTGAAAGATTAGTCGGCAATTCCGCCAAACGGCAATTGGTATTGAACTCCGAGACCACGGTACACTCAGTCAAACGATTTATCGGAAAGAAATTTGAGGAGGCACGGGAAGACATTCCCATGGTCAACTACGAAATTACGGAGGCACCAAACGGAGACTGCGCAATCACAATCCGAGGTCGCTCCTATTCGCCCCAGGAGATTTCAGCGATGATTCTCCAGAATTTAAAACGATCTGCCGAAGCATTTTTGGGAGAGCCCCTGAATGAGGCAGTTATCACCGTTCCGGCTTATTTCACGGACCGACAAAGGCAGGCCACTCGTGACGCTGGCGTAATAGCGGGGCTAAAAGTTCTCCGTATTATCAACGAGCCCACAGCAGCGGCGCTCGCCTACCTCAGGACCAGCAAGAAGAACAATACTGTTGCTGTATACGACTTTGGAGGCGGAACCTTTGATATATCTATTCTCGATATTGAAGGCGACG
>CAWVYO010000152.1:0-8455 GCA_963934385.1 uncultured bacterium | reverse complement strand
CTGGCGTCACACTGGGTCTTTCAGCAGCCTTTTACTGGTTCTACGGAATCTTCGCCGCCATCTTCTGTGTGCTCTGGATTACAGGGCATTTCTGGTCTAATAGAACCAACATTGAATGGCGTAGGCTTTTTCGATGGGGGCTACCTCTGATGGTGGTGGCGGCGATAATTGCCGCGCTATTTTTCATACCGTACATGAGCGCACCGGGAGGTAGCCGCGCTGGTTCTGGAGCAGCACTTCCCGAGCTGTCCTTCTTCCTCCCATTCCCAGATTACGATGTAATTAAATCAGCCCCTCTGCGCCCATCAACATACGCTGAGAACGTGCTGTCGTCCCTAAACAGGACCATACTAAGCTCTTGGTCTCCCGACTACATCATCAACCCCGGTCACCCAAGACCACTGCCAGTGTTCGTATTTTTTGCAGGTATACTCCCCGCTATTTGGCGATTTAGAAAGAGTCCTGTGGCGCGATTCTGGCTTGTAACATTCACTGTATTCTACCTTGGTACTCTCGGTCCCTACATGAAAGCTCCAGGTAGCTCGGATACGACAACTGTAATCACCATTTGGGGAGACATAGTTATTCGCCTGCCATTCGTGATCATGTTCCAATGGGTACCTGGGATGAGCCGCATGTTCGCCCCTTACCGACTTGGAGCATTTGTTGTTGTGGCAGCAGTGGTGCTTGTGGCCCTTGGTGTCGCTCTTATTCGAGATAGCGATCGATTTGGTGCGTGGCCCAGACGCGTGGTCGCAACGTTAATAGTAATAGGGACCTTATTGGTCACAAATTATCGATGGGAGATAGGTCCTGTTCCAGACGATGCAATAGCCCCTAGTCGCTGGAGGGCACCGCTAAAAGTCTCGGTGATGCAGGTGCCTGAATTCTATCAAAATTTAGATAGAGAAGAGGATGCGGGGCTAATAGAGCTGCCACTAGAGCAACAGCAAGACCTTATCTACTACTATCAGATCACCCACAATTGGAAGGTCTACCGCTCTTGGGCAACACCCCCCGCAATCCCCCCATTATTTAGATTTGAGGGCGGTGGCGATGCGGGTGATCGCATGAGATACCTAGCCAGACCAGATTCAATCGGAGCACAAGGTGGAGACCTTCTTTTGAGGCTCTCAAAAAACCCTCAAGAGGTCTCACTGGATGAGGTGGATGACACCGAGCTAGCCCACCTATTCTTGGGGGGAAACTACAGATACCTGATAGTTCACGAGAGGGGCTATTTCCTAATGGACCCAATGCAGGGCCAAGTTGTATACGCGGATGTGGTACACCGGCTTGAAAGTCGATTAGGGATAGAGGCCACCATCGATGTGGAGCACCAGTGGTTTGATTATCCCGGCAACGAATACAAAGTTCCCGGTGGACCCGTTTATCTTCCGTGGACTAGTCAACAGGTAGCACTTCCAGATAGAGAACGCCCTTCACAATACTTCATGGCGATATTTGATCTCCGCGAGTTTTTGGAGAGTTGGGATGGTCCTCCAGTACCAGAACAGCCCAACTCTGAGGGGGCCCTCAACGATGCACAAGCAGCGCCTGAAGAGCACGTTCATGAGGATAGAACACACGTTGATGTCCCACCACTCAAACAACCGGAAAGGTCACCGTGACCAAATGTTTGCCTAACACTGCTTGACATTACCCCATATGATCGGTCAAATCACTTGTTAGTTGTCTCACTTGGAGAGCGCATGCGCCCAATAATCTTATTACTAATTTTTACCGGCCTAACTGGCTGTATAGGGGCAAAAGCTGGCTACTGGTTGGTCCAATCAGAGAAGGCTAGCAGCGCCGCCAACCTCGTAAATGCTGGTCAGGACGAATCTATGTACGAATTCATCCTGGGCGAAGAGTATCGGCTAAAGGCATGGGAGGAAGCTGGATATTCAGAATATCAAGCGGCGGAGCAATTCGCTCGCGACTCGATCGAACACTACAATTCAGCTCGAGAGATGGCCTTATATGGGCACCAAACACTAGATCTGTTTGAACAACTAGAGGCTGACGAGGACTTTCTACCAGATCTATTGGCTCCTGAACCCGAAACAGAAGAGTCGACACCTGCGCCAATTGACGACTTATTTGCCCCAGAAGATGACTCTGACGATGTCTGGGGTCTCGACGACCTGCTGGGAGAGTAAATGAAAAACCTATCACTCACAGCGATAACACTCCTACTTACTTTTGGTTCAGGGTGCGTGCACCCCACTGGACTCAAGTCACAAAGCGACCGTCTAAACGACCTAATACTGCAGGCTAACGACAACGACGCTAGGGCGTGTGCACCAAGACAGATGGCTTTGGCTGAATCCAACGCCGAGTTTGTGGCGTTGGAATTCCAACAGGGCGACCCGCGAAGAGCCCAAGAACATATTGATGTCGCTCTAGGAAACGTAACGGCGGCCATATCTCTTGTTGGCACCTGTAGTCCAAGAGACTCGGATCACGACGGAATTATGGACGATATCGACGTCTGTCCTAATCAGGCAGAAGATATGGACGGCTACCAAGATGATGACGGTTGCCCTGAAGGCGACCCGCCTGTGTTGGACGCCGACGGTGACGGCCTGCTTGACGACGAGGACACGTGCCCCGAAGAGGCTGAGGACCTAGACGGCTTTGAGGACGACGACGGCTGCCCTGATCTCGACAACGATTTTGATACTGTGCTAGACCGGTCAGACGACTGCCCGCTCAACCCAGAAGACCCAGACGGCTGGCAAGACGACGATGGCTGCCCTGATCCCGATAACGACGGCGACGGCATTGCAGATGAATCAGACAACTGTCCACTAGAGGCCGAGAACATAAACCAGTACTTTGATGACGACGGTTGTCCCGATGAAAAACCAGAGCTAGTCCAGGTAGTACGCGAACAGATCGTAATTCAAGAAAAAATCCAGTTTTCTAGCGGTCGAGCAACGATTCTCTCTGCTAGCCACACAGTTCTAAACTCTGTGGTTCAGGTGATGAACGATTACCCAAGCCTGACTATTCGGATTGAAGGACACACCGATAGCCAAGGAGGCGACTCCCTAAACCAAAGCCTCTCTGAAAGTCGAGCCCAAGCTGTTCTAGAATACATCACGGACCAGGGCATATCAAGTGTCAGAATGGATGCGTCTGGCTTTGGTGAGACCCGACCAATAGCCTCCAACAGAAATCCAGACGGTAGAGCTGAAAACAGGCGTGTAGAGTTCCACATTACCGGTGGTCTTGACTAATAATCAAGCGTGATGTTCTCGCCACACCTTCTCGTAATAGTCTATGATACTGCGTACATACGCTCGCTTTTCTATGTAGGAACCTGGAAAAAACGACCGCTTGAAACCATAAATGACAGTGTTTCTAATATTGGCCTCTGTCATATTGAAAGCATCTACGGCGATTGACAACTCCTTTGTCATGGAGGTCTTTGAGATAAGGCGGTTATCCGTGCAAAGTGTAGCAGAGAGGCGTTGGTCAATCATCTTCTTGAACACGTGGTTCTCTACACCTCCGATGTTTGGGTTGGTCTGCAAGTTAGAGGTAATACAGACCTCAATAGTGATTCTACTATCGGAGATGTAGCTAGACAAAGCCCGAACATACCTCTCCGGATCCGTGATCTTTGGAGATCTTACCTGATCTGCGTCAAATAGATGGTAGCCGTGACCTATACGGTCGGCGTGTAGACCTGTTATCGCCTGGTATATCGATTCGGGACCATAAGCCTCTCCAGCGTGTACAGTACACTTAAGGAAGTTGTCCTTGGCGTATTTATAGGCTTCTGAGTAGTCGTCAGCAGGATAGCCTCTCTCTTCCCCAGCCAAGTCAAACCCTACTATAGGTATGCCTGTCTCGTCTCTTACCCTCACGGCGGCACGAGAGGCCTCTAAAGCCGCTGTAGCGTATAGCTTTGTGGGTGGGGACTCCGCCATTGAATCGCAGAGGCTTGAGTACCAAGGAGAGAAGTTTCCTGCAAACTTCCTCATCGCACAGACAATTATTCCGTAGCGAAAAGGTGGCTCACCGTTAACCTTCACAGCCTCAGACACGTCGTACTCTTTCATCGCCCGAGCCAGACCACGGTCTACAGCCAACATCACAGCGTCAAAATTAAAGCCCGTCCGCATGTGCAACTGAGGTGCAAACCTCACCTCGATATACCTCACTCCCTCATTAATATTGTCCCAAGCCAATTCGTAAGCGACCCGTTCTAGCGCCTCCGGATCCTGCATCACACCACAGGTGTACATAAAACCGTGCAGGTAATCTCCTAAATTTTCATAATTGTCTTTAAATACCAACTCCTCCAAACCAGCTGTAGTGTAGGAGGGTAAATTAACGCCTCTCGCCCTAGCTAATTCGATGAGTGTCTCTAAACGAAGCGACCCATCTAGATGCACATGAAGATCTGTCTTTGGCAGGGCTAACAAAAGATTTTTTGTAATGATCATGAACTGTTTTGTATTAGGACTTGCACGATTCCGCCAGCTTTGGTAGTTCGGATTTGTAGGAGGTAAGATAATGGAGATGCCAGAGCAGGTTCGAGATTCAGTTATTCTGATGCTCGATGAGTATTTAGAGACAGAAAACGATCAACCAGACGCCGTGAATTTGGCGGAACAGGTGATCGCTGCGATAGAAGCAGCTGCGGAAGGGGCCGGAATGGAGGACCCTGAAGAGGTTGTTGCTCGTATTGAAGACGAACAATCCTATGAGGACTCACTTATTGAGGCCTTGGAGGTTGAGTTCGAGAACACAGACGACATGGAACTAACTGGCGAAGAGATCATGGCGTATGTCGAACGAGTATGCGGAATTGAGTGGCTCTCCGACTCAGACTTAGATCCATTCGGCGAAAATAACTACGACGAGTAGTACGCGCCTCGAGTCATCAACGCTACTCTAGCGCCCTGTATGATTCCCGTATTGTACCTAATCTTGTGTCTAGGTCCCACGCTGGGTCCCAACCTTGAGTATGGCACGATGTACACACTTCGTTAAGAACACACTCTGGACAAGTATCGCCCAGCGACAGAATGTTGGCGACACTTGGATCAGCCACATGTGCCACCCCTGGACCATGACAGCTTTCACATCCAACAGATTCTTCGGTCCTGTAATCCGACATGTTCTCCGGTAAAGGACCGCTCGCTACAGGGGTAGCGTGACACCTGACGCATGAGGTGTCATTGGCTAACTCGCCCTCTAATGAGCCCATGGCGCTGGCGTGAGGACCAGCGCTCCACCTTGTATGTTCTGCCTCATGACAGGAAACACAGGCTGCAGAGCCCGCATTGGGCCCCTCCAAGAAGGAGAGCATTGGTCTCTCAGCTCTACCTTGACTCAACTCTTCCCAGCGCTCGTTAGCTTCAGTCTCACTCAAGGTGTTGGCAAAGTAGTGATCAATGTAAGGCAGCGCTCTCTCAACAGTAAACGAGACGCTGTGCTCTGTGTCATGACAACCATCACAGGTCGTAGCGGCATCAACCCTAGCGCCGTCGTGAGGACCTCCCGCAGAGTGACAGGCCTCGCAGGTGACACCAGCCAGGTCCGAGCGGTGATCTCCCAACACGAACCCCCCTTGATTCATGCCTGTTACATGACATCCTACACATTCTTCATCCTCTGCTCGATCCGCAAAATAGATAGTCGCATAGGCTATTCCGTGATGAGTGAGTGACCAAGATGCGCTCTCCTCGGTATGGCAGGCATTGCAGACGGTCTTACCCACGTACTCATTTTCCTCAAAAGCGGAAAACGGGTCCTCTGGGTTCAAAAACATTTTGAGCACGGTTCCTGCGCCATCAAACCACGGCACCCAGCCCGTTAGGGTCACAACTTCGTCTCCTCGTCTCTCTAAGAGTAGCGCAGCAGGGGTCGACCTGATCCCTGTCGCCTGAGCAAACGCGCGATCCGAATCAATTATCACGGGAAACGGTACTGAAAATTCAGTCACAAAGCTAGCGACCTCCTCTGGGGTGGCAGCCCCAGAGGAGACCCCCAATATAGAGATCTCGTCACTCATTTCAGTGAATAGGTTCACTAAATCCGGGGTCACAGCAATGCAGTGTGGACATAGCGGTGCAAAATAAAACACCAGCGTTGGTCTATCAGTCACCAACGAGGTCACTTGATCTGGTAGAGATAACTCCAGTGGCTCTGGGTGGTTCAATACTGTAGCGGTATTAGCGGCAACAGTTCCGGGACTCCAGTTTCTCTCAGCTAGAGCCTGCAAACTTGATAATAAGGTTAGCGCTAGTACAAAAAATAACAGTTGTTTCTTGAAGTGCATGACTGTTTACTATCCGTATAATGAAGAGATCGCCTCAATGATAGATATTCTACTATCCTACTTACCAAAGCCAACCCAAAGACAGAGGACTGAGTCTGCTGCTAGGCGTGGAAGACTCAGGTCAATAGGCGTGAGGCTTTTGGAGGTGGCCCTAGCACCTGATGGTCCATCTGATCGTCAAATGCGAAAACAGCTAAGACAAGAGCGTGGGCTGGGCTCAAAAGACAGGCCTTTGGTACTGGATACACTCTTTAATATTATTCGTAGGAGACTTGTCTTAGAGAAGCTTCTCTCGCTCTCTGAGCTGCCCGTAACAGCCGACTTCTTGTGGAGTGGCGAGCTAGTATTATCCTACGGTGTAGTCCCTGAACACGAGCACGAGCCCGACTTCTCCTTGTTCGAGAACCCAAAAAACGCCCTTAGAGAGTGGGCCAAAGGCGTCGAAGGGGTTCAGGTCCTGTCTGTATTGGGCTCATTACCAATGTGGTTAGCTTCATCACTGCTGGACTCAATGTCTCCTGAAGGTGCAGCCAAATTTGCTGGGACATCTATGGAGAGGGCACCCTTTTCTATCTCTGTAAACCAAAAAAAGACTACTAGAACTAAACTAATGAGCCTGCTCCAGAACCACGGGGTTGATGTCGTACCAAGCGAAATCTCGGAATCTGGAATTCGAGTCCTGTCAAAAGCTAATCTTGTTGGGTTCGATGAATACAGCGACGGCCTCTTCTGGGTCCAGGATGAAGGCAGTCAATTGGTGGCCAACTTCGCCACCCCTAAAGAATCGACTAATATCGTTGATATGTGTGCGGGTGCTGGCGGAAAATCACTATCTATAGCTTCCAAAATGCCTTCAGGTAGTACTATAGAGGCTTGGGATATTCGACACAGAGCCTTGCATGAGGCTAATCGCCGAGCATCGAGAGCAGGCTTCGCAAAGGTAATATCGACCACAGAGATCTCACCTATGGGATCTCTACCAATAGACATGGCCAACTGGGTTTTGGTGGACGCTCCATGTAGCGGCACGGGGACTCTCAGACGACACGTTCTCTCACGATGGCGGGGAACCGATGATCCCCTGAAGTCCATAGTACCTATGCAACTCTCAATTCTGAATAGAGCAGCGTCTATCGTTCCCGCGGGAGGAATCGTTATATATGCCACTTGTAGTGTATTGAGAGCTGAAAACGAGGATGTTGTTGAGGCGTTTCTCAAAAACAAGGACGACTGGCAACTAAAAGAGATCGTTAGTACTTCTCCAGCTACTCATGGATGCGACGGTCTTTTTGCAGCCAAGCTTGCCCGACTTTAGTCCTTTAGTTGAAAATGCTCACTGCAATGCGGTACTATTAAAGCTCAAGGCGGTCTCATGTATCTTATAAATTTTTGTACAATTCATGTTTTATTAGCCCTCTCTTTAGTATCTACACCTGTTTTTGCGCAGTCACCTTCAGAAGGCATAACTGAAGGTGACACACAAAACACGGGTGAAGATTACGTCCTGGATCAAGTCGAAACCGAGGACAACACACCTCGAGAAATAGCTGTCGAAACTGTGATCACCTCACCACAAAGACCTAGAAGCAATGCAGTCTCACGGACGGACAACACCGACAAGTATCTCGGAATATTAGGTCTTCTATTTTTATGGCTCCTCACCAGAAAAGAAAACGAAAGAAAGGAGGATCGAGTACGACCAGAGCGTAAAGCTCCTGTAACTGCTGATGAACTGGGACGAGCCATCTACGCTGTAGCTAGGTCCGGGGACTTAACCGGTTTTAGAACCCTACACATTGACGGTAAGGAGGCCGGTGATGCTTTAGGTATAGACGATGCAACCCAATACCTAAGGAACAGAACTCAGGACAAATTAACACAAGACATGGCTGAGCTAAGCAACAGGATACCGATGGGGGCTCAATACAAGTCCTGCAAAATAGACGGTGAAAAAACCATCATCACTTTGATCACCTCTTTAGGTGATTTAGTTGAGATCGATGCCGGTAAAGCTATGCAGGTGGGCGCAATTCTAAGGTTGGTTTAATAGAAAAAAGGCCCCCGGCAATAGAGCTATGAAATGGCTAATTTGAGCTATGCGCACCATCCGTAACGAAGCGATAATCCTTATCTCAAAGCCCTTTTATAAAAGAA
>CAWVYO010000151.1:0-8481 GCA_963934385.1 uncultured bacterium | reverse complement strand
AATCGCCTGCTATATTTGTAACAGGCTCACAAGACGAGAAGTTTTCGAGGCTCTCAGCTTTACTTGCGGGTGCTGTTCAGGCTGGACGTCACGTTGTTTTGGATGGCGTGGGACATACCGCTCACCTGGAGAGCCCCGATGAGTTTCTTCGCCTAATGAGCAGTGTGATAAACCCAGCCAAATAAGCCCATATGGTATTGCCTGCTGTAGCGGACTTACAGCCACACCCCTTGGTCTCGCCAGTGTCTCCTGTGTCTGTTGAGCCAGTGTCTATTGAGCCTGTATCGGGTAGCTCATAGCCTAGGCGATTCGCCAGTTGGGCTCGGTAAAGGTTTCTAGGTCGGAGATTGTCAATGGGCTCAAGCCACTCTTGATCCTCGGTGAGGCTCTCTACATCGTCTGCAACTGAACCGACGATATTGGTCTGTACGTGGTCCCAATATGGTGGAATTAGAGGTGTTGGTAGTCCCCAGAAGGTGTTCCTGGCTGCCCCAGGTGTACCAGCACACCACGAGCCCCCGTTTATTAGGTTTGTCTCGGCAGAGAAGTCGGTAAAGAGATTCTCAAACGGCGTGTCTCGGTGATGATCTAGCTCAAGGACAAAGCCGTCTGACGAGGCTCTCTCGAAGACGTTTCCGTTGGAACGGTGGTCCACAGACATCGCGTGAAAGTAGTTTGCCTCGTAGTGGAAATCGGAGACAAGAATGTCCGCAGAGTGCGCAATATTAAGACCGTGGTGTCCTCCGCGACCCTCAAAATTTACCTCTGATATGGTTATCCATTTTGATAGAGAGTCTAATAGAAACCCGTTGTCGCCGTTCACTATTGTGACGTCCCGTATCCACGAATTGGCGACTCCACTCGTCATGAAGATCCCGTTGTAGCCTAGGTCGTTTAGGTGTCCTAAAAACTCAGTCTCTGGAAAGACGATTGAGACGGACTCGATACCAACCTCTTGGAGACCATTCCACGAGTATATTGTAGGCTGCCACTCCACCCTGATATCGTGACGCAGAGGCTGTGACAGGGTGACGCTTTCATCGCCGACCTCTGCTATCTCTACGGGCCAGTCGTGTACTAGCGGGAGCTGGTACGAGCAGTCACCAGGGGGCTCTTGGTCGTTGTGAAGGTGCCAGCCCATTGTGGCGTCTTCGTCGTCCGTCATTCGCAAGGTGATGAAATCCCCCGCCTCTATCCCAGAGGTATCGCCTAAACTAAGTGATGTATCGCCTCTAAGGGCTGGTGCCGTAACCGAGGTGATTACCCCGCCTCCAGATTGTGGATAGACGCTGATAAGTCCTCCACTCCAGCTCCACTGTTCGATGGGCCCAAAAAGATCAGCCAATGAGCTTGAGAAGAGCAGGTTCGTAGCACCCTGCCCGGCCCCCCGAAGCACTATGTCGCCGTGCGTAATGGTGAGCGAGCCATCAATTAGCCAATCGCCAGCGGGGATTTCAAGGGCTCCACCGTTAGTGGCGTCTATGGCGGCTTGGAAAGCCTCAGTGTTGTCGGTCACACCGTCGGCTACTGCGCCGAAGTCCAGTACGCTGGCGACCACGTTTTTGGTCGGGATTTCAATATCACCGCCGTGGTAACCCGCATATGAGAAGTCGGGAAGTCTCCCTGTGGGGTCCCATAGCTCGCCGTTGGCTCCCCAAAGGGCAGAGGTCCCTGCCAAAGAGGTTCCTAAAAGGGTTAGTAACAGCATAATTGGCGGTTAGTTACCGCCAGCTCCTTCGACGATTACTATTGGACCGAAGTAGTTTTGCCCCTGACGAGTGAACTCAACAAAATGCTCAGCAGGGATGCCGTTGGAGCTGAGTTCATATACCCAGACTCTGCCTCTGCTGGAGAGAGCAATGTAGTTCTCAGAGGCATAGATGTACTTTGTGTCCTCGGGTGCCTCTACGACCCCTAGAGACTGCCATTGAGTTCCACCTTGGGAAACACTATACGAATTGAGGTACCAGCTCATCGAGCCAAAACCAGGCTCCACGGAATAGCTCACCTCTTCATTCATAGACATCTCGATATTAGCTTCATGAGTGTATGAACCAGTGAACCCTAGGAGCCTGGAACTTGCTTCGTCGGGTCTGATTACGGCGACACCTTGGTCAGTGGAAGCATAGACTAAATCACCTGGTTTAGAGACCGCGAGGTTTCCCATCGAAGACCAGATGTATTGGCTCATGTCCTTGAGCTCATCGAGCATATAAGAGCCAGTCAAAACAGTACCGAATTCGCTGTAAAATCCTGTGTCTAAATTCCCTGTCTCGCCGTTTCCTGTCTGATTGAAGTTAAATGTGGCCGCAAAATGACTTCCGTCAAGTGTAGCCGCGATGTCTATAAAATTACAGTATGAGTTGCAATAAGGCGACCTGGAGATTTCCTCAATGCCGTTGTTATTAAGAAACCCCGACAATATTAAATCATCACTGACCCCATAGAGGATGCCCTCTTTTTCATCAAGGGTGTGTAGATTTACACCTGAAGTAGCGTATGGAGACCATCCTTCCAGTGAAAGCAAGCCGCTCTGGTCGTCAATAGCCAACCCTTCTATTGACGAATCTTCTCCGCCAGTCGCAAGAAGCCTATTATCCGTTGTAAGAATA
The DNA here is from genome assembly GCA_963934385.1 of uncultured bacterium. GTDB lineage: Bacteria > Myxococcota_A > UBA796 > UBA796 > CAJQPC01 > CAWVYO01. Next base: position 5,869 of record CAWVYO010000151.1, on the reverse strand, counting down.
AGGCTGTTACGACCTATTGATGATCCTGAGAGCGAGGTTGGAGAGGTGTCCACTCGCATTTCATTGCCTATGTCAAATGTCTCAATCCCTATTGTGCCGTTGTCCTTAATAGTCATTGCATATAGAGCTAGCTCAACAGGCGGCACTACGGTGTCTGTGTCTGTGTCTGTGTCTGTGTCTGTGTCGGTGGTAACTATGTTTCCAGTGTCGTCATTCCCTGGTAGAGCTTGGCCGATATCCAGCCCGTTGAATAGTCCGCATCCAGATAGAAGAATAAAAAACATAATAACCCCAAAACAACCTGTAAATGTCTGAAGAGAGATTATCCCAGCATCCATTGCTGTGCGAGCGATTAATAAAGCCTAGTCGTTCGGCGGAGTTTACTCTTTAATGGGTGCTTTTCGGGCTGCTTGATTGGCCTTTAGTTACCGCCAACACCCTCGACGATTACCATTGGTCCGAAATATGTGCCGGTATTTGCCCTATCAAACTGATGCAGCAAGTTGGCGCCGCCTGCACTGTCGATTTCGTATACCCAGAGCTCATCCGGGCTTGAGACAGCTAGAAAGTGTTCTGAGGCATAGATGTGTTGAGAATTTAGAGGGCAGCTTTGGATTGATTTAGGAGACCATGACCGCCCCTCTTGCTTAACTTCACTTATATACATGGTACCATTTCCATTAGAATCGGCATCGTTGGATATGGCATAGGCGTACCTTCCATCTCGAGGTTCGACGGCTATGTTTTCAATGCTGTATCCGCTTACCATTCCAATTGGCTCAAGTTGTTCCTCATAATTGAATATTGTGACTCCATCGCTACCCGTGGCGTAAATGATCCCCTCTTTCCCCCACGGTATGATTCTTTTTAGATCTAAATATGATTCCTCCGTGCCGTACAGATCCTCGAAATTTGAATTGCCCATGACAAGTCCATAGTCATAATTCCCCTGTGCGTTTTCGCTGTATATGGCGACAAACCCTCTGCGGTCTGACCTTGTGGTGATGTCGTAAAGCGTACAACCCCAACCACACAGTTCGTTGGTCTCCGAATACTGGAAGCTATCATCATAAAATTCTAAGACCCCTATATAGATTTCAGATATCCAATACAGGAGACCTTGGTCCCATGCCAATGCGATGTTTGTTGCTTCCGTTCTCCATGGCGACCATCCAGGCTCGACTAATAGCCCAGTGCTATCGTCTATAAGAAAACCCGAGATAGTCCGGTCTGTATTCCCAGTTGCGAAAAGCATCCTCTCTTCTTCAGCGAAAATTAATGAATTGCTCATATTAGGAACACCAGTCATTTGAGTGTAAGTGGTGTCTACAATTGTCATGGAGTCTAAGTTAGCAGTTATTATTTCGATGTTGTCTGATGGTCTGTTGGGAACGGTCATAGCGTATAGTGCTATAGAAAGAGGTAGCTCTTCTGTTTCCGTGTCCGTGTCCGTGTCGGTGTCGGTGTCGGTGTCGGTGTCGGTGTCGGTGCCGGTGTCCGTAACTCTAGTACCGGTATCGGTTGTGATAAGGCTGGTGTCGTCAGTTGTCGGTATAGCGCGACCAAGATCAGCCTCTTGAAGTAGACCGCACCCAGAGAGAAGAATAAAAAACATAATAACCTCGATAACCCTGAAAATATATGAAGAGAGATTATCCCAACATCCACTGCTGCGCGAACGATTAATAAAGCCTAGTAGTGTGGAGGAACCTGCTCTTCCATGGGCGCCTCTTGGTCTGCTGGTGTCGTGACCTGTTTCCTCAACATCTCAAGTTGATGGCTGAGATTGTCTAGTATGTCCGAATGCCCTTGGACCACCTCGTCTAGCTGACGAATATAGTCTTCTTGGTATGATAGCTTTATCTCGAGTTCTTCGATTCTGGTGTCTGGATCACTGGCCATATCTATTGTCCATATTTTATAGGTGTGTAATCGTTTTACCCCTAAATAACTGATCAGGCATGGACTCTTCAACGAAGGTCATGTTACGAGGCGTCCAAACAGTAGTAACGAATCGTCCCAAATGGTGTAAACATGTCCAACGACTTTATTTTTCAAATGATCGGCTGTGAGAAGATCCTCCCATCTGGTCGCCAGATCCTAAAACCTACATGGCTCTCTTTTTTCCCAGACGCTAAGATCGGCGTAATCGGTCACAACGGTTCGGGAAAGTCGACCCTCATGAAGATCATGGCAGGGCTCGATGAGGCCTTTAATGGCGAGGCGTTTCGCCGACCAGGTTCGACTGTAGGCTACCTTCCTCAGGAGCCACAGCTAAATGACTCTTTAAACGTGCGCGAAAATATCGAGCTTGGGGTTAAGCCAATACGCGACCTGTTGCTTGAATACGACAGAGTTAACGAGGCCTTTGGCGACGAAGACGCCGACTTTGATAAGCTTATGAAAAAGCAAGAACGCCTGCAAGATCAGATCGACGCGGTAGACGCTTGGGATATCGACCGCAAAGTAGAGGTCGCGATGGAAGCGCTTCGCGTTCCACCTGGCGAGTCGCCCGTTTTAAACCTGTCTGGTGGAGAGAAGCGTCGTGTTGCCCTATGTCAGCTGCTCCTTTCGACGCCAGACCTCCTTGTTCTAGATGAGCCCACTAACCACCTCGACGCGGAAAGTGTCGCGTGGCTCGAGCGCTATCTCGAGGAGTTCGCGGGTGCGGTAGTAGCAGTAACTCATGATAGGTACTTCTTGGATAACGTCGCTCAGTGGATTCTTGAGCTGGATCACGGGCAAGCCCACCCATTTGAGGGCAACTACACGGGCTGGTTGGAACAAAAGCAGGAGCGCATGCGCCAAGAGAAGAAGGTCGAATCGACACGCCAAAAGGCAATGGCCCGCGAGTTAGACTGGATTCGTCAGTCTCCAAAGGGGAGACAGGTAAAACAGAAGGCTCGTATCACCGCCTATGAGGAATTGGTCGCCCAAGCATCGGACGATCGCCGCTCATTGGGGGCTGAGATAACAATACCTCTAACCAAGAGGCTTGGAAATGTAGTAGTCGAGGTCAGCGGTGTAACAAAGGGGTTCGGCGATAAGCTTCTTATTGATGATCTTACCTTTTCTCTTCCTCCTGGCGGAATAGTCGGCGTAATAGGGCCAAACGGCGCGGGTAAGACGACACTTTTTAAGATGATTATGGGAACGGAGCAGCCCGATAACGGTACCTTCCGCCTCGGCGATACCGTGGACTTGTCATATGTCGACCAGTCTCGTGATGCTCTTAGTGACGATAAAACCGTTTGGGAGGTGATCTCCGAGGGGGCTGAGTTGCTTGATATTGGTGGGCGGGAGATTAACTCTCGTGCTTATGTTTCGGCGTTCAACTTCAAAGGCACAGATCAACAGCAAAAGGTAGGGACTCTTTCAGGTGGTGAGCGCAACCGAGTTCATCTGGCAAAATTGCTAAAGCAAGGGGCCAACCTCGTCCTGCTCGATGAGCCTACTAATGATCTCGATGTTGAGACTCTTCGTAATCTCGAAGCGGCCTTGTTGAGATTTCCAGGCTGCGCAGTTGTGATCTCTCATGATAGATGGTTCTTGGACAGAATAGCGACCCACATCCTGGCATTTGAAGGTGACTCTCAGGTTGTCTGGTTTGAAGGCAATTACAAGGGCTATGAGAAGGATCGACGCAAGCGTCTCGGTGAGGATGCCGATCGCCCCACGCGGATAAAGTACCGCCGCTTGGCGACATGATTCTGCGGGATTGATGTACTGTAGAAGAGGGATTTCGATGGAAATAGTAAACTTTACACCGATGTCATCAATATTTGGAGGAGCCCTAATTGGGCTATCAGCCTCTATGATGCTCTTCTTTCATGGGCGGATTGCTGGCATCAGCGGTATCGTTGGTGGCGGTCTCGTATTACCAAAGGGTGACATGTCTTGGCGCGTGATCTTTGTGGCTGGGCTCGTGATAGGCGGTTTCCTTGTTGCTATGGTGGCGCCTAACTTGATTGGCGATGCGGTCACACCAGCCGGTGCGACAGTTCTCGCTGGAGTCTTGGTCGGGTTCGGCACTCGAATGGGTAACGGTTGTACTTCTGGTCACGGCATATGTGGGCTATCTAGATTATCAAGTCGCTCTCTGTTTGCAGTGTTGTCCTTTATGGCGGTTGGATTCGGTACAGCGTCGATTCTTCACGGCGTAATGGGGGGCTTCTAATGGGTTCCCTAATCTATCTGTTATCTGGCATAATCTTCTCAGTTGGGCTTGGCTTGGCAGGAATGCTTCAGCCGTCTAAGGTCATCGGTTTCCTAAACCCGCTTGGCGAGGCTGGCTGGGATCCTAGCCTGGCCTTTGTGATGGCAGGAGCTATAGGAGTACACTTAGTTCTTTACAAGCTGACCCTAAGGCGAGAAAAGCCTGTCTGTGCCGATGAGTTTGGTATTCCAGCTCAAACGGACGTAAACAAACGACTGTTATTTGGATCGGCGATCTTCGGGGCTGGTTGGGGCATAGCTGGTTACTGTCCGGGGCCAGGGCTAGCCTCACTTTCGTCGGGTGCCGAAGGCGCGATAACCTTTGTAGCCGCTATGATTTTAGGAATGGGGATGTTCCATTTTGCGCTACAGGCTTGGAACAGAAGCCAGATCTAGTTGATAGAGTTGCTGTTTATCGGCTGATGCCGTGTACTTTTAGTTTTCTCCACAGCGTTGAACGAGACATGCCTAGCTCAGTAGCGGCGTCTCCTTTTCGCCCTTTGGCATTTCTAAGGGCAGCTACCAAGCGGTCGCGTTCAAGCTGGTGCTCGGTCACAGGAGCCTCGGTTCTCTCGTCATAGACTCCTATGCCTTGTAATTCTGGTGTGAGATCAGATAGTTGAAGCACCGGACCCTCTCCCATAGCGAAGGCCTGCTCTATATTGTTTCTCAACTCGCGTATGTTGCCTGGCCACGAGTGTTCCATCATGGCGTCAAAAGCGTGAGGGTGGATAGAGTCAATGTGCCTAAAGCCCTCCTTGTTGAATTCATCAATAAAGTGCCATGAGAGAGCTTCAGTATCTCCCTCTCTCTCCACAAGCCTAGGCAGATATATAACCGCCACTCGGACACGGTACATTAGATCCTCGCGGAACCGTCGCTCGTCAACCTCCTTGCGGAGGGCCCTGTGGCTGGCAGAGATAACTCTGACGTCTGCGTTCCTTGGCTCAGTTCCACCAACGGGTATGTAGGTGCGCTCTTGCAGAACCCTAAGTAGACGACCCTGCAAGTTTAGGGGAATTTCTGCAATTTCGTCGAGGAATATGGTGCCCCCGTTTGCCAGGGCAAACATGCCGCTGCGATCCTTTACAGCACCCGTAAATGCGCCTCTAACGTGACCGAACAACTCCGAAGCGAGAAGTTCACCGGTGAGGGTCGCGCAGTTAATAGCCCTAAAGGGCTTGCGCGATCGAGGGCTTCGAATGTGTATAGCGTGGCTTACTAGCTCCTTTCCCGTTCCGCTCTGACCTCTAACCAACACCGATGCGTTGGTTCTTGCTACTCGTTTCATCTTAATAAAGAGCTGTTCCATTTGTGGCGATACCGTAAGTAAGCCATGGAAATTAATAAGATTTAGATCAGGTCGTTTCATTGGACGGGTGGTCATGTTGCAACATTATCGCACAAAATGAGCATCGTGGAGAGTGAGTTTGAGTACAGCTAGCTTAAATCACTGAGTTTACGGGAGTTTATATTTGTCACGTGTCATAGATCTATTGAGCTAAGGGCACATCCTTAACGTAGATAAAGGAAGTTCTAATGCCGCTGGAGCGTGACCATTGTATTGCGGAAGAGTACCAAGAACAGACTATTGCTCTTGTGGGCTAGATTGGGTGATCGCTGATGTACTCTGAATCAGAGCATCATTCTAATC
>CAWVYO010000150.1:0-8518 GCA_963934385.1 uncultured bacterium | reverse complement strand
TGACCACCACAGACCCAAATCCACTTCGGATCCGCCCAAAAAAGTGAACAAGAGGTTCGGGCGTTCTCGCCGGTGAGGTGTGAAGTCGGTGGGGAATATGTGCGGTTGATCCGAGCCACCGCACTCAAGGCAGCTGGCACCAGAAAATTTAGGCCGCGGTGGGGTGGCAGCGCCCTCCCTACTCCGCAGTACTTCCAAGAACGCTAGGTATCTCCCACCTTCCAACTTCCGTGCAGTTGGTCCCAATCTCGTCGTCACATGCCAATACATTCCACATTCCTGGAGCGTATCCACGACCGATGGCTATGTTTATCCTAGGATAGCTACGACCAGTGTAGCAGCGGCGATTACCGTTGCTCATTGTGCCAGTACACTCGAGTGGGTTTAGAGAAGAGCGACCCTCTGAGTCTTGCCAATGAAGCCAGATATTATCTTGCCCTTCGTAGTCAAACTGAACCCACGCGTGGGCGTCTCTCTGCCATAGGGCCACAGTCTCTTGTAGGACATTGAAATTGAGCTCGGCGATCTCCTGTGTGATCTCCCCTGAATCCTCTAGTGCGAGATCCTCTGCATTTTCCGCCTGAATAGTCGCCGCTTCTGCCGCAGTGTCCACTGGGCTCGCCTCTAGCTCACCTGTACTGTTCGATGTGATGAGCACACCAATCACTAGTCCAAAGGCTACAAGCGCGATCTTACTCGCAAAATTCTGCCAGTCAATTCGTGATGTCTTGCGGGTTTTGTATGAGCTGCGCCAGTCGGAGAGTCTGTCCTCTCCACGTGTTGTCAGTTCAGTTCTACCGTTGTTGTTTTTGCTGTTGTCAGACATTGTATTTCGGCACCAAGGTGGGAATTCAGAGAGCTACAGAGGGGGGGTATGTTGATAGTCGCACGAATGGCACATTAGTGCAACAGTTTTAGGTAGATAAAGTCGATATTATATAATTCAGATTGACTAGGCTATTGACGAGTCACATTTTTAGTTCTTCGCAATCGAGTTATCTAGCTTCGAAATGTAAGGAAAAAGTTTGGATAACTGCGACGCAAAACCGAGCAACAGGCTCTTTTACGGCGACAACCTGGCTGTTCTTGATGGGCTCATCGAGGCTGAGCCCGCGTCTGTTCGGCTTATTTATATAGACCCACCGTTTGATACCGGGTTGAATTGGACGACAACGGGGGGAGATGACGCCTATAGCGACAAATTTAATGGCGACTCCTACATGGAGATGATGCGGGCAGTATTGACTAGGGCCCACAGGCTACTAACCCCAGACGGTTCAATCTTTCTCCACTGTGATTTTAGAAGGGCGCATCATATCGCCGTTTTGTGCGACGAAGTCTTTGGTGAAGGGGCTCGCGGCGAGTCAGCTAAGGCTCCCGGGTTTCGTAACGAGATCGTTTGGCTCTACGGTTTAGGCGGCTCAAGCCCAAGGTGGTACCCCCGCAAACACGACACGATCTACTGGTACACAAAAAGCTCTAAATGGCACTTTGTCCCCCCTATGATCCCCGCCACCAGCAACCGCCTAAAGGGCAAGCTCAAGAAGGCGCCAGACTGGTGGGAGATCCCGTCGATAAACAACATGGCCAAAGAGCGCAGCGGCTACCCAACCCAAAAGCCACTGGCGCTACTTGAGCGCATCATAGAGTCCCACTCAGAGCTTGGGGACACGGTAGCGGATCTCTTCTGTGGCTCTGGTACCACCCTTGTCGCCGCGGAAAAGTTGGGCAGAAGATGGATCGGTTGTGACTTTGGTGAGCAGTCAATACGGATCTGTAAGGAGCGACTTGAGGGCGCTGCTTTTTCCATGGAAATGGTCTGATATATTCATCCACACCGTAGCCTGGAGTCTTTATTACTATGGATGTATTGGAAAATTAAACTTTTACAGTGTCCAATACATCTTCGTTACCCGAGTCGTCGCCAGCTGTGATTTCTCGATCTGGGAACCTAAAGGTAAGCTCTCCGTCCGCAACATCGACCTGTACTCGACCACCCTTTTCTAGGCGCCCAAACAGGATCTCGTCAGCGAGAGGCTTCTTGATTTGTTCTTGTATCACCCGCGCCATTGGTCTGGCTCCGAACCGCTCATCGTAGCCTTCTTCTCCCATCCAAGCCCGAGCGGCCTCGGTCAGATCGAACGTAATGTTTCGTTCGGCGAGCTGGCTCTCTAGCTCCATTATGAATTTGTCTACGACGCGCAGTATGGCAGATTTCGGCAGGGCATCAAACCAAACAGTCGCGTCGAGTCTGTTGCGGAATTCAGGGGAGAACACCCGCTCCAATGCTCCGCCTGCCCGATCTTTCACCTCTGTCTCCAAGAAGCCAACGGAGCTTTTCCCAAGCTCACGGGCCCCTGCATTTGTGGTCATAATAATTACCGCGTTGCGGAAATCAGCTTTCTTGCCTTGGTTGTCGGTAAGCGTTCCGTGATCCATCACCTGCAGTAGAATATTGTAGATGTCCTGGTGCGCCTTTTCGATCTCATCTAATAGCAGAACACACTGTGGGTTCTTGACTAGAGCGTCGGTTAGGAGCCCTCCGTTGTCAAAGCCAACATATCCAGGGGGCGATCCAATCAGCCTTGAAACAGTGTGTTTCTCCATGTATTCAGACATGTCAAAGCGTATAAATTCGACCCCCATGGAGAACGCCAGTTGTTTAGCTAGCTCGGTTTTACCAACACCTGTTGGTCCCGCAAATAAGAATGAACCCACGGGCTTTTCTGGGTGCCCTAGACCAGCGCGTGAGAGCTTCACTGTTGAGGAGACTTGGTCAACGGCAGAGTCTTGCCCGTATATCAAAGCCTTGAGCCTGTCTGAGAGGTCGCCGAGCTGCCGTTTGTCGCTAGAGGAGACACTCTTGGCGGGAATCCTAGCGATTCTGGCAACGGTCTCCTCTATGGCATTTTCGTCGACAGTGTCCCGCTCTGGGTCAAGGTGTACCGAGGCTCCAGCCTCGTCAATTACGTCAACAGCAGTGTCTGGAAGTTGCCGATCCCTTAGGTGTCTAAATGCCAGCTTTACTGCGGCACTTATCGCCTCAGGCGTGTATGTCACCTTGTGGTGCTCTTCGAAAGCGGGCTGAAGACCACGGATGATCTCAACAGCCTCATCTACTGAGGGTTCGGTCACGGAGACCGTCTGGAATCGTCTCGATAACGCGCGGTCATTCTCAATAGAGCCGCGGTAGTCCTTGTAGGTTGTGGAGCCAATGCATCTCAAGGTTCCCTCTGCTAGCGCGGGCTTGAGCATGTTTGAGGCGTCCATAGTTCCGCCAGTGGTAGCTCCTGCTCCAACAAGCGTGTGGATTTCATCTATAAATAGAATCGCGTCCTCCTCCTCTTGAAGCTCTGTGATGACCCCTTTAAGTCTCTCCTCAAAGTCTCCTCTGAATTTGGTGCCGGCGAGTAGCCCGCCTAAATCTAGTGAGTATATTTTGGCGGATTTTAGGAGATCTGGGACATCTTCTTCGTGGATTCTTTTGGCGAGCCCCTCAATGATTGCGGTCTTGCCGACCCCTGGCTCTCCAATAAGTAGAGGGTTGTTTTTGCGCCTGCGGGCGAGGATGTGAACGATCCTGTCCCCCTCGGAGACCCTGCCGATGAGTGGGTCTATTTTTCCCTGCGCTGCCTTTTCCACCAACTCGACACAATATGATGAGAGAGCGGTTTCTGACCCTGAGCCATCCTCGCTAGTCGAGGTTTCACCATCTATTCCTCGCTGAACCTGTCGTACCCCGTGTTTTCGGATTCCATGAGCTACGTAGTTTAAAATATCTAGCTTGGTTGCTCCTTGGCTCTGAATTAGGAACACCGCCTGACTGTCGGGCTCCCGCATCATGGCGATCAGAAGAGCAGCGGCATCGAGTTCTTTTTGACCAGCACCCTGTACACTGTAGGCGGCTCTCTGTAGGGCTCGTTGGAATGCAAGGGTGTGTTCAGGTCTGACGTCCGAGCCCTCGGGTAGGGTCTCCATGTCAGAATTCAGAAACTTGTCTAGATCATTTTTTAGGATCTCGGGATCCACGCCCACAGCCTGAAATATTTCCAGAGTTGATGGGTCGTGTGTCATCGCGAAGAGAACGTGCTCTAAGGTGAGGAACTCGTGCCGTCGGCTGTGAGCCTCTTGGATTGCTAGATTCAACGTGATTTGTAGTTCGTTTGAGAGCATGTATTACACTACCTCGCATGTGCATTGCAGGGGAAATTGGAGCCTTTGGGCCATTGTGATGACCTTTCGGCATTTTGTCTCGGCGATCTCTCTTGTGTAGACACCTGCTACACCGATACCGTTCCGGTGAACGTGCATAGTGATCCGGGCAGCATCGGCCTCTTCTCTATGAAACACGCTTGTAAGTACGTGAATGACAAACTCTATACTGGTGAAATCGTCATTGTGAAGCAACACTTTATACATAGGTGGCCGCTTTGTTTTTGTGCGCTCTTTGAGCGCTATTCCGCTGCCTTCGTCTGGTGAACTTTTCTTGTCAGCCATTGCCGTTGGTTCTGTTATCTCGCGGATCATCACTCACTCGTGTGTTTTGTTACTTTCAACATATAATCACCAATCTGTGTCCGGATAGGGTAACACGGCTATTTTCAAAAATGTGTGCAAGCACTGCTTGTGAGTTATCCAGAGCACATGTTGAAATCTGAGAAAGTAGATAAAATTCAAGAGATATTAAGAGACCTATATCTAGAGACTCCAGTACCGCTGGACCACACCGACTCCTACACATTGTTAGTCGCAGTATTGCTGTCAGCGCAATGTACTGATGCGCGAGTGAATACGGTTACTCCAGCTTTATTCGAGCTTGCGAGTGATCCTGAGACGATGTCTCAGCAGTCAGTGGAACAGGTTCGGCAGATAATCAGACCATGCGGTCTCTCTCCTTCAAAATCAAAGGCTATTGTTGGTCTGTCGAAGATACTTATAGAGGAACACAATGGCGAGGTGCCAAGTAGCTTTGAAGCTCTAGAGCGTCTGCCTGGAGTGGGGCATAAGACTGCATCTGTAGTCATGGCGCAGGCGTTTGGGGTCGCCGCCTTTCCTGTAGACACACACATTCACAGGCTTTCTATTCGGTGGGGGTTGAGCGTAGGGAAGTCGGTGAAACAGGTCGAGAGAGATCTGAAAAGGCTCTTTCCAAAGGATGACTGGAATCGGCTCCACCTGAGAATAATCTTTTTTGGTCGTGAGTATTGTCCAGCTAGGGGACACTCGTACGACGATTGCCCAATTTGTTCTTGGGCGGCTCCCAAAACGGTTAGGAAGAGAGAGGCAAAAGGTCGGCTAAAATAGTGCCCTTGCTCCCACCCAATGAACATGCGATACTTCATCGTGATGAACAAAACAATACCAACATTTACTGCTACAACCCTTAGGGCGTCCATCGTAGCGTTTAGTTGCGCATCGGCGTTTGCTCAAGATGTGGTAGATGCTGCAATAGCAGGTGTTGAAGTAGCTCAGTGCGAAGAGTCTTCATCTCTAATGTCGTTCAGAGCGGTTGTATCAGTGGGTGAGGCGTCCTTTGCAGCGCTCGATCGCGAGGGGCTTATAAGTTCATATGAGCTCGCCAAGCAACGGTTGATGTGTCTTGACGTTCAACAAACTGCCGAGTCGGCTTCGTCCTTCCACAGGCTCACCGCCATGGTGGATTTTGTAAACGGTGAACAAGAATTGGCGCGGTCGGAATTTCACAGAGCTAGAATTCTTCAACCAGGCTACCAGCTTCCACCGCATATTGCTCCAGAGGGTCACCCTTTGGCAGTTCTTTACGATGATTCCTTGAGTACATTCGCCCAAGAAACCCTAGAGGCGGGGGTACCGCCATTTGATGGGTTCCTAATCGTGGGTGGGATTAGAGGCGGAGCCAGGTCGCTACAAGCCGACGTCATAGTACAGGTTTTCGATATGGCAGGAGTTTTGGTCGAGACAACGTGGATCGAGGCTGGTGCCCAAATGCCCCTCTGGGGCCCTCCCCCGAGCGAGACTTTTGCAAATGAAATTAGGAGACCAGTTGCAATAGGGAGCGTTTTGTCGCTTCTGACCTCTGGGGCGCTCTTTGCAGTGGCTAAGGGTCGAAGGGCCAATTTTGACAGCGATGAGTGGCTAAACGAACAGGCCACTATCTGGGATGTTGACAACCCAGGCGAGGCGTTTCCAGCCGAGCAGACTCTGCGAGATCTCAGCTCAGAAATAGATGCGCTCTCGTACGGATCTTTGGGGGCCGGAATCTTGGCTGTCGGCTTAGGTGTCGGTCTGTCGATGGTTTGGTAGGCTTGTACGTGGTAAACCATTAGAACATGAATACTACCCAATCATCAGGCACACAAATGCAGCCCCTGTCAGAGGGGCGGTACATACTGCAGAGAGTGCTTGGTGTAGGTGGGATGGCTACGGTTTTTTTGGCTTGGGACAAGAGGCTTCAGGTCTCTAGGGCAATCAAGGTGCTATCACCAGACTTGTCCAAGAAGTCCAACATCCGTCAGAGGTTTGAGTCTGAGGCTCAGACAATGGCGAAACTGTCTCACCCGAACATCGTAACGGTTCACGACGTCGGCGTAGACGGCGATCGGGCCTACATTGTCATGGAGATGTTGCCTGCTGGAACCCTTATGGAGTTCATAGATCGAAACGGCGCTATGCCGCCCCGTATGGCCGTAAGTGTGACCATAGATCTGCTAAACGCCCTTGAGATCGTCCATGGTCAAGGAGTGGTGCATCGAGACATTAAGCCTCACAACCTACTGGTTTCCGGATCGGGCAAGATAAAGGTGAGTGACTTCGGGATCGCCCATGTCGACGATGAAGGCAAGAGCATGACAAAGACAGGCTCAGTTATGGGAACGTGGGGCTTTATGTCACCAGAGCAGCGCAGTAGCGCTAAATCTGTAGATGCTAGAGCAGATGTCTATGCGTGTGGGGCGACGTTATACACGTTGTTAACCAAGGTGATCCCCGTAGACCTCTTTGCTGCCGGGCTTGAGCCCGAGATGATGGACCTAGTGTTTGACAAGCTCCAACCAGTGATTGAGCGAGCGACTAAATACAAGTCTCAAGAACGGTATGCAAGCTGTGCAGAGATGCGGTCCGAACTGGAGGCTCTTGTCTCGACACTGCCGGCTCTACCATTGGACTACCCGACCCTCATAGATGGGGTTCAATATGAGGCATCGGCGAACATTAGCGGCGCTACGATTGTCCCTCCATCTTTTTCTTCTGAGAAACGCGACCGCTCGGGCGAGACCTTTGCAGGAGGTGATTTTAGCTTGCAGATATCAGAGGAGTTGTCACTTGATGCGGTCTCTGAAAACATGGGGTCTACACTCTTTGTAGAGGAACCCTTAGGTGATTTAGAGCACCTAGTCGTCACCGAACCACGGATGCCTGAGGCACGTCGAGGTCGTTTTCTTGTCATGTTGCTACTAATGGTCGCTGGTGCAGGAGCTGTCACTGTACTATGGCCGGCTGGTGACGCGGGCATCGATGATCTGGCTCTATCAGAGCCAGCTGCTAGTCCTGCTGAGTTGTCAGTAGATTTAGTTGAGCCAGTAGAGGCGGAGGGTGTGTCAGTGATTGACCAACCACTCCAAATTGAGGAAGAGTCACCAGTAATTGAGGCGCTAGTTGCTCCGACTGTGGTCCAGGGGGCGCCGGTTCAGAATGAGAACAGGCTGGATAGTGTGGTCGCTGAAGTTGAAGTGGCCCCTGAAGATGACGTTGAACCTTTTTATATCACCCAAGAAACTAACCGAGAGGAAGCTCAGCCAGAGAATACTGATTTCATAGTTTCTGAGGTCGAAGTACCAGTCGTAGCCTTTTTTACAGTCATGCTGTCTGGCGATGTCAGTTGGGTGGCGTTGAGATCGCATGTGAATAGTGAGGAGTACGCGCCCCCGTTTGATCGGATACCAGCGGGTAATTACAACCTAGTCTATCGTTTTGGCGCCAGCTCTGAGATCACCTATCCAGACACCGTTACTGTGGGAGAGGGCGGGACAGCTCGAATTGTTTGTGATTCCGCATTCCAAAACTGTGTCCCAAGACAGTGACTTAGCCGCTAACTCGATTGACGATAGTCTTCATACGGGTCACATAGCCTCACAAACTTTCACAATAGCGAGGCATACAATGGCTAGAGGAACATATTTTTCGGATTTTAATGTAGGCGACGCCTTCAAGTCTGTCGGTCGTACCGTAACCGAGTCAGACGTGTGTACCTTCGCTGGTCTTTCAGGTGACTTCAACCCGCTCCATACAGACGCAACCTTTGCCGCGAAAACCCCATTCGGTCAGCGTATCGCCCACGGAATGTTGATCGCCTCTATCTCGACAGGTCTAGGGCAGACATTGGGAATATTCGAGGGAACAACTCTCGCACTCATGGAGCAGAGCTTTAAGTATAAAGCGCCAGTCTTCTTTGGAGACACCGTTCATATGAAACTAATTGTTGAGGCAGTGAAGCCATCATCAAAGGGCGGCAAAGGGGTCGTTTCGTTTAGAAGCGAGATCA
>CAWVYO010000149.1:0-8527 GCA_963934385.1 uncultured bacterium | reverse complement strand
GGAAGCGAGCCAGCCAGGTTGAACACGCGATAGATCTCCGTGGGCGCAACTAGAATGGACTCAAGGTCCTCGGGCATTGTCCAGCTACTCAAGAAACCGCCGGGATTCGATGTACTCAGGTAGAGATTTGGGTTGAATCCTGGACCCCAGTAGTACCTAGTCCCTTCCATGGGCCACATACGGGAAAGGTATGAATCGGTCGGTTTCATGTACTCACCATCATCGTCCAAATTATAGTTGATTAGAACGCTGCTAATAAGGCAACTGAATAGGAGCGAATCTTTACTATCTATCTCGTCCTCGTTGATGTCCACATCGTCGTTCCATTCACCGTTTTCGTACTCGTATTGATACCCGAATCGATAGCTCTCGAAACTCGTATCTGTTTGACGATTCCGAAAACCATCTCCGGTGAAATCCACGCGAATCGCGCTGTCACCCTGGCACCCACCACCTTCGTAGCCATAGCCCGCCCAGTAGTAGGTCTTAACACGACCGTTTTCGTATATGGAGCGCACGGCACCGCCCATGCGGATGCCACGTCCTTCGGATGCGAACCAGCAGAATTCCATGGCGGGTCCATAGACTAGGCTCCCGATGGCGTAGCCGCTTCCGCATCTATCGATGGTGCAGTGAGGTAGCGCGATCGACCGGATTATTAGATCGCTTGGATCCCAGAAGTCGCACATGAGCCCGAGATACCGCAGTTTCTGATACTGACGCAACGAGGGTATGGCGTCCCGTATATTAAGGTCCGACAAATCGAGATGGGTCAGTTCCGGGCATTGACTTAGACAGGTAAGTTGTCCAATACGCGATCGCGTCAACGACTCTCTAAGGCTCGATAGCCGGAGACCCACAATGGACTTACCTTCGCCGAGGATGCGCTCTGGCTTCGATAGGAAACTACCCAGTAGTTCATCCGACCAGGGGAGCTCACCCTGGATATTACCCCACTCGTCAATTGTGCAGCCTTTGAACAGGTCCAACCACAAGCTCTCTCCCATGGATGCCAAGAGCTCGACAGCCTGAGCGCGATTAACGGGGTCTTCGCTGCTAAACAACTCGAGTAGATTGGCGCAGTCCCTATTTTTCACCATAGTTTCTCCTTAATAATCAAACGGAATCAACATCAATACTCTAATCCCCAACTTAGTTTATAGCCTTGCTGAACTCAAAAAGCAGTGCTTTGGTATAGGCTTATTGTTTGGCTTGTATTCGAAGCGCTTTTAATTTATATAATTTGTATAGGAGTTAGGAAATGTCAAATGAAATTGCCGCTAAAATCATAAGTTTACTGGGGTCGCCGTCTGATGCTGAGAGCGCTTTTAAGCTCTTTTACAAACACGGCAGACCTGCCATGTCTGGTATCTTGTGCGATACATATCTGAGGCTTGCGGTCGCCGAAAATATTATCGAAGACGATGACGTGGCTCAGTGCAAGGAGCATTTGCTCGAGGGGACAGAACTGGACATTAAGTTTCGTGGTAGCTCAGAAAATGTAGAGGCTTGTAAATATGTTGACGGAGAAACAACTTGGACAGGGTGTGAGGTTCTAGGAAGCAAGACAGAATTTACGATGACTATCCCTGCTGGAGACGTCGAAGCCCTTGCTGCTGCTTGTGCATGCCTTAAACACAGTTTTTGGAACAGTAGTGCACCTATCGAATTTGATGAGGAGTCGGTGGGTGACGAGAGTTCTGAGTTCCTGTTTCTCGATAAAGAAGGTAAACGACGCACCGGTCAACCTGAGTCCGCTGATGGGGGCGCGATTGATCCAGAGTACAGCGGCGACGGTGACTCGGTTTATTATGCGAGAAACTTTGGCTCTGATTTAGAATATGAACCCTGGGATAACATTCCAGATTTGGTGGCTGGGGTTCATTGTCTTTGGATTCTGGCGCTGATCGCAGATGTCCAGTGGGCTGACCTTGCCAAATATGATGTCAGTGGTCACGAAGCAGAATTGGAGGAGCTGATTAAGAGTTCGTTTACCTACTTTTCGTAGTGGTGTCTTCTGGTATTGGCGTTGATGATTCGACTCGGCTTAGTGTAAGACGAGCCGTTCGACTCTGCTAAACCCGTATATGTTGTACCGTTAAGGTTCATTTCTGGGGCTCTTCAACTTCACCCTGGCCTTCAATGGTTACTCGTGCTTGGTTCCTTATAAGCATCTCCAGCAGTACTTTAGCCTGAGATTCGGGTAGCTTAGCCTGGTCTTTTGTCGAAACCTGTACCAGCCGCTTTAGCCCAAGCAGCCCCTCTATGGAGGTCAGGGCGTGTGGTCCGTACATGTATTCATCCCAGTCGGGTTCGTAGCCACCATATGTTCCTATGTTTACCCGCTCAAGCGCGGTGCATTGACTCAATCCGTCTACGTTTTGCAATTCTTCACATCTGTAAAGGTTCAGATCAGTGAGCATGGGTAGCGCCCCCAAACCATCGAGGTTTCGTAGTACTGTGCAATCCTCGAGGCAAAGCTCTCTTAGCCGTGGCAGGTTTTGTAGACCTGCTACAGACTGCAGGTCTTTGCAGAATGTAAGGTTGAGTCTAATGAGCCTAGGCATGTCAGAAAAGCAGCGGGGCTCGACGACGGGTAGCATCTCCCCATTGATCTCTACCAACTTAGGGTGCCCTCGTAATGACAATAATGCAGAGTCATTCAGGAGTTTACAATGATTTATATTCAAGTAAAGCAGGCGAGGTATGGTAGCGCAGGCCTCTATATTGTCCAGTGAGTCACAACTGAAGAACTCTAGGTGTTCGAGCTTTTCGAGGTCGGCAATACCGCCGATATCTTGAAGTCCAGTACAGCTGTTACAATTTAGCCACCAGAGGTTTTGCATGCCCCTCAAAAAATCGAGATGGGAGATGTTGAAGCCGCCGAGATCTAGGTCTCGAATTTCGGGAAGTGAAGCTGAATGATGGTCAAAGAAAAAGCTCAACAGCTCTGAGTTGACGAACCGATCTGGTAGCCAATCGCAAAAGTATGGACGGTGTGGCCGTCGTTTTCCCGGGCCAGGGATCGTATTTGTCCAACGCATCTCATTGAAGACTGCCTTGAAACCTTCACGTCCGAAGCTCTCGAGTAGGTTCCATCCCTGCTGCTGGTGGGCTTTGTCGGGGTGGGTGATGAGTATGCGCAAATTATCAATATCTGTTGGTTTCATTACTCGACTTCTGTGTTTATGAAGAATTGAGGGTCTAGATTGGGAAATAGCTCTATATCACAGAGCTTTGTTCACCAATAAATAGCTATCTCATGTGCTCAAACACAATCAATTCGTCTATGGGCTCTAAGCGTACTGACTATGTATGTTTTCGAACCACCTAGCCTCACTAAATTGAACACATAGATGCTTGGGATACTTCCCATGTCAAGAAAACTATGGCCGAACCACTCACACTCAATCGACCCTCAGGGCCCGAACAAGATCTCACAATCAGCCAGCACCTCAGTAGGGTGCGTACCTGTTGACACATTGTCCTTGTATTCAAGTAGTAGGTTTCCATCTGCATCCAGAATCACGCTAACGCGGTCTGGGAACCAAGCACTTGCGTCATCAGCCGCCCCATAGGTGACGGACAGAGTCCGTTCATCGTCATCGGTCCAGATCTCGTATTGATACTCCTGATCCTCTACCCAAGACAAGGTGTCAGCAGGTTCTTGGAACCCTACACCTACTATTTCAACGCCAAGATTTTGAAACTCTTCGTATGAGTCGCGGAACCCGCAACCTTCAACCGTTCAACCAGGTGTATCAGCAAAGGGGAAAAACCAGATAACCGTCGGGTGACCCATAAGGTCCTCTCGGGTTCGCGGTTCACCTTCGTGACTGTATGCCAAGAACTCTGGCGCAGGCACTGGCTGTGTAGGAGCCGTCCCGGAAAGTTCGGTGGTGTCTATAGTCGTAGAGGTTGTCGCCGTACCACTTGTATCTGTAGTATTCGTACTCGTACCAGTCGTTGTCGTAGTAGTTTGTGTGTTGTCTGGTGTGTCACCTTGACCACACCCCACAGTAGCAAACCCTAAAACACCACAGATTAGACTGTACTGTATAGATCTTAAATACATCTCATGCACCCCCTGCGATTCATATGAACAGCCATTATAACTAGACCCTGACTTTACCACCAGCGAAATGCGTGGAATGATAGGCTAGATAAACGGTCGCTGCGAAGCTGTGTCGCCACTTATTGGTGATTCAATGGGAGCTTTCACTGTGGGGCACACATGAGCTTGAAATTGCGATCTCTTTAGTCCCTATGTCACCGTGCGTGGCGGTATGGTGGGAAGACCTGCGAGGGTGCTGACTTCCCAGTCCAATAACCAACAATCGCCCCCTCTCCACTCAGTACAAACGGAATAAGACCCCCCAACAAAGTGTTACCATGTCCATGAAGGTTCTAAGCCACAGACCCCTCTCACACACTAGGTCAACCCAAATTGCTCAACCTAGCCCTATCACTCCTCCTAACCCTCTCCCCAACCGCATACGCAGTTGACGTGGAGCTGAGCGAACAGAGAGTAGTCCGCAACGCCTCCAACACAGGCGAATACAGACGTCTGTTTGAGGAGATAAAGGACAACCATCTAGAGTTCACCATGACTGTCCCAGAACACAATGTCAGTCTCCACATTAACTACTATCAGCAGTATGGCGTAACAGGAAAGGACTTCACGATCCCTGTGATTGAAATGGCCACAGAGCTCTTCTTTGACTGGATGATCGAGCGAAACCACACCATTACAGGCAGCAGGCGAGATCATCGAATCCTAGCTGTTTATGATCTGGACTACGATACTCTTAATGACCTCTCAATAGTGAGTTTCACTTCTATAGCGAGAAGAAATGAAACCAATAGACAGGTAAACGCTCTCTACGAAGCGCACCAAACCCATGACAACTCAAATGCGCTCCTAATAGCAGCGAACAGAGACGCCTCAGAGATGTCACGAGCGACCACCATAGCCCACGAGCTAGCCCACTGGTGGTGCGACTATTTCAGGATCTATGACAGGTACTATATCGGTGAGGACGGCAAGGCAGACATGGAGACCCCAGCCTATGACTTTCAGCGTTATTTTGCGGTGCGATATGCGGCGGCGGTGAGGTAGGGGAGGGGGAATAGGTGAAAAAGTCGATTTATGTAACGATGTTTAAAGTATTATTATCTGTAGAGTTATGGTGCTAAACAACTCACGCATGATCATTTTGGCTGCTCTATTAGTCTCGCCAATTACAGCTGCAGACGACACGCCGATTGAGAATGGTCCATGGCCTAGTCGTCAGCTGCGGTTGTCTAACTATATGCACACAGAGCACGTCGACTTCTCCGTAACTATCCCGAGTGAAAACGTAGACATCCCAGTCAGCTATTTTAACTCAACAGGAATCGAGGGTGGAGAATGGACAAGGGCTGTTACTCAACAGGCTGCTGAGATCTTCGTCATTTGGGCAAATGAGCGTGGGTTTGAATTATCATCTAATGGAAGACGAAATATCGATCTTTATGTTTATGATGTTCATATTGAAATACTAAACAATAAACATGTGATGTATTATAGCGATACAATTACGTCAGGGTCTGGTGATATCACTGGTCTCTACGATACAAAATCAATTGCCGGAACAAATATTATATTCATTGCGGCAAACGATGAAAGGTCTGGAACACTACGTGCAGGCACTATTGCACATGAGACGGCACATTTTTTATGTGATTATTTTAGAATATACGACAATTATTTTGAAAACACTTTGGGAGGATATGATTTCGAGGGCCCTGCGTACGATTTTCAGCACTATTTCTCCAGAAGAACAAGGCACTAAAGTAAATAATGCATATAATCCGACAATTCGGACTCTATTAGTAACTGGGTATGCAGTGCCGACACGGGCACATTCAAACAAGAACCCCGTCACAATAGCTATTGTATTGTATCTCCGTAACAGCCCCGCATGACCCAATGCCTAGAACAGCACCAGTCAGCAGTCGTAGCCTCAACACCACAATAGCGTAAGTTCAATATCTTTAATCAAGGCAGCCGCGGCACGTAATCTGCTTCAAGCATTTCAGGTAGATCTTCGGAAAACCTCTGATCTCCGTGTCCACAAAGCAAGAGCCAAGCGTGAGTCAACTCATGTACAATGAGCTCATCTTGGGTGAACTCTTCACAGTCCGAGCAGATGTAAGAAGCAGTAATAGGGAAGGGCATGGCTAGTGTCGTAAGACCATACAACGTCCTATGATTTGTCATCGCTGGATCAGTTAGGAACACCATAGTTTCTGGGTCATTAATCGTATCCTTGGATACAAAATACACGTTAATAAGCGACTCAGTCGAACAGTCATCAGTTTGCCCTAATTCCTTTAGAGACTCAGTTACATATCTAGAAATTTCAACAACCTGATTTGTTACTCTTGTTGAGTCTAGTCTAGAGTCTGCCGAATATACATATCCTATTGCTCTATTACCATTTGGATCTTCGACATACGACTTGCTTTCCCAAGTAAACGGTCCTGTGTTCCTATGAGTTTTTCCAACACGATAATAGTGAGCGTCAGGTTCAGGGTTGGTGATTTCCGTTACGGTATTCAAGATATCCGAAGAGCCACAAGATAAAAGTGTGCTTGTAACTAGTAAAATGGAAAGATTATTATTCATCTAATCTCCGAGCTTTAGTCTCTTTGCAAAATATCTATCTCAGCGAAACCGAGAGCTCACCCATCCCAAAAATGTAGGCATTACTGCATTCAAGCGCTTGGGCACCGGTATTAAACACATCCTCTATAGGCCAACTAAACTGAGCGACACCGCTTCTGCCATTATAAAAGACAGCCCTGATTGTTTCTAGGTCATCCGCCCCGCAGACCGCCATTATACAGGCGTCGTCATAGGCTAGATAATCGGGGTCAGAGCAACACTGTCCCTCATTCTCAACTGCCGCGGCTCGGCTCTCTCGTTCCATAACAACCGAGTCGATTAATAGAGATATCATCAACTGTTCATTACCTGACTCACACTGAGGATCATCGTCTGCCATAGCTGGCACAGCTAGTAGTCCCAATAAAAAGGCTAAATTTGTCATTGTAATTCCCCCCAATTTGCGTGACTAAATTCTCGTTAAAACAAGTTTCGGCGCCAGCAACAACTGTAACTGATGTTTCACCGCGCATGTGTATTAGAGCTATAAACCGAGCGGCGGAATCTTATTCCATTCACACTCTACCCGAACAACTAGCCTCGCCCAAGCCCATCTCCATAAAAATGGAGCCAAGAAGGGGAGTCGAACCCCCGACCTACTGATTACGAATCAGTTGCTCTACCAACTGAGCTATCTCGGCGTCGTGCGGACCTTTAACTCAATGAACTACATGGTGGCAACACTTAGAGAGTATGAGTGACCATCTCAAACCACTACCCAATCACACTCAGACGAGATAAACCGAACGTTCTTATACATATCACTCCAAAATCCGAGCAGCACACCAGATGGAACCAGCAGAACTTATCGCCCGATTCGAGAGCCTTTACGACTGGGAGGAGCGCTACAGCTATCTCATACAGATGGGACGCAAGCTCCCTGTCTTCCCAGAAGAGTCGCGCACTGAGGCAAACAAGGTGATCGGTTGTATCTCTCAGGTCTGGGTGGTCTCCGACTTTGTAGATGGTAGAATCCAACTTCAGGCGGACTCAGATGCCTTTATTGTAAAGGGGCTCATCGCCATGTTGGTGGCCCTGCTCAACAACAAAACCTCGGAAGAAGTCCTCCTTGTGGATATCGAGTCGATCTTCAGTGAGATAGGACTAGACGAGCACCTTAGCCCCAACCGACGCAACGGATTTGTCGCTATGGTTCAGCGGATCCGAAATATGGCTCAGGCAACAACTTAGGGTTATACGCCGGAAATCCTTGAGGATTTATCTGGATATATACTCTGAAAATGGTGGTTTTCGCGTGCTCTTATCTCTCTTACTGTTGTCAATGACTCCGTCGGCATCAGCCGACACTGTCTTAGTTCCAGCTTTCGCCGCTGAGTCCTCAGCCGACGCAGAAGCCGCGCTCTTGGCACACACTATTCTAGTAGAGGCCTTAGAAGAGGCGGGACACACGGTTATCGGTCCCGACGCGCTCAGGCACCGAGTGGGCTCCATAGTCACCGACTGTGCGCTAAACCCCGCCTGTGTGCCAGCGCTGTTCGCCTCATGGTCTGCACAGCTGGCGGTAGTAGGGGAAACCTACCCCGATGGAGACACGGCGGGAGTTGCTACACAGGTGTTCACGGCAAGCGAAGAGCGGGCCGTTGCTATGATGGATCACCCGCTAACTGACAGCGATTGGCCCGGTGTGCTCAGGGTAATTGAAGCCATTGGGGAGCACATTGGAGTGTCTCCTCTTGTTGAAGAGAGCCTGGAGAACCCACTTCCGCAGTTTGAGGAAGTGGTTGATGCCCCATTTGATGTGTCGGACCTACTCGGTGAGCTGAGTGTCTCAAGCCTGATAGAATACGAGGACTCAGT
>CAWVYO010000148.1:0-8554 GCA_963934385.1 uncultured bacterium | reverse complement strand
CCACTCTGTTCCCTGAAGTGGTTTTAAGTCTGGCCATGCAGCCTCATCGTGAGGTCCCCAGAAGATAGCTTTGGAGACTCTCAAGACGTAGAATGCTGTAACAACGGCACCGATCACGGCGGGTATCGCCCACCAAGTCACGGTCTTCCAAGCGCCGACGAAGACCATAAGTTCCGCCGCAAATCCCGCGGTACCAGGCATTCCCAGAGAAGACAGGCATGCCAGGGTAAAGAATACAGCAACTGCGGGCATTTTCGATGCGAAGCCGCCCATGGCGAACACCTCTCTCGAGTGAGCCCGCTCATACACCACTCCAACCAGTGCAAATAGTAGTCCGGTCATCACGCCGTGCGCGAACATCTGATAAACAGCGCCGTTGATACCCTCGACCCCCAAGGTGGCGGCTCCCAGCATTACGATTCCCATGTGAGATACCGATGAATATGCCACTACGTATTTTAGGTCGGTTTGACCCATGGCAGCTAGGGCGCCCCATACGATATTTATGACCGCCACTACCCCAACTGTATAGGCCCAGAACTCTGCACCTTCAGGCATACAGACCATTCCAACCCGAATAACGCCAAAGGCTCCAAGCTTCATAAGGACACCGGCGTGCACCATTGAAACAGCAGTTGGCGCTGATGCATGACCATCTGGTGACCAGGTGTGGAAGGGGAAGATTCCCGCAAGAGACCCAAAACCGATCCACAGTGCGGGAAATGCCCATAGCTGTGTAGATCTTGGAATATTTGAGACCTCGATGTCCATTAGGTTCCAAGAGTCCGCATGGACCACCATAGCCAAGACTCCGGCTAAAATAAGGGCGGAACCAGCGAGCAACATCAAGGTGAGCTTCATCGCCGCGTATTCTTTTCCACCTACAACGAACGCGTCCATTGCTCGTCTAAATGGCCCACCAGAAGGTACCTTTTTAGTGGTTCCCCAAATTCCAATGAGAAGGTACATCGGCAGTACCGCTATCTCGTAGAAGAGAAAGAATACCAAGAGATCTAAAGAGACAAAGACACCAAAGACTCCGGTCACAAGGACCAACAACAAGATGTAGAAATCCTTAGAGCGATCTTGGAGGTTCCAGCTGGCCCAGCAGCCCGCGAACAACATGATGCCAGTAAGAAGCAGGAGGCTCACCCCCCATCCGTCTACGGCTAAGCTCCAATGGACACCAATGCCTTCGATGAGCACGATGTTCTCTGCCATCTGAGCTCCACCTTCGGCAGTGTTGTACCTAAGCGCGACGACTATTGAACCAACTAAGGAAACCGTGGACCCTAAAACCGCTACGATTCTAACAAGTGCTCGCGCGGCGTCTGGGAGCACCAATATGATTAATGCTGCGACTAATGGTGCTAAAACTACTAACGATAAAATACCCATTACACTGCCCCCACAAATAGGGTCCACAGGACTATGGACGACAGACAGATGATCATCACACCCCCAGCGACCGCAGCGACGTAATCATCCACTCTAGAGGTTTGAGCCCTCCGGGCTCTCTCGCCAATCAGTACAAAGAACCAGCCAAAGGCGTTCATGGCTCCGTCCACAATATAGCGATCAATCCAAGCCATTCCTCTTCCACCCGCCAAAAGACCTCGTTTCCATATGGTTACGTATAGACGGTCAAGTGGAGAAGATAGTATTAGGTCTCCGACTGGTTTTAGCGCTGATATTGTGCCACCCCTCGCCACCCAAATTCCCGTAACCAAGCCGCAGATTGCCAACCCGAGGCCGAAATAGCCCAGAGTAGTATAATGAAACACTGCGTCGGGATTTCCCAAAAGGCTTTGGAACGGTTTGAACAACATAAACCCAGCACCCACGGTTAGTGACCCTAGAAGAGCCATTGGTACCAACATGGTGATTGGCCCTTCGTGGGGGTGAGCTTCAGGGCTGTTACTCTTACCGAAGAATATCAGTGTTAGAGACTTACCTACATAGGTAGCGGTCACAACAACCCCACCCATAGCCAAGGCTAGGGGACCATAGTGGTGTCCATGCTCTAATGTTTCTAGTACTAAGTCCTTAGAGTAAAATCCTGCGAACGGAAAGATACCAGCCAAGGCTAGAGAGCCCAGAGTGAAAAGTAGGAATGTGAGAGGCATTTTCTTTGCCAGCCCTCCCATCTTGCTCATAGAATTTGTCCCCACCGCGTGTATTAGAGAGCCAGCGCCCAAGAACAGGAGAGCCTTAAAAAATGCGTGTGTGGTTAGATGGAAATACCCTGCCGCCATTCCGCCAGCCCCAAGAGCCGCGATCATGTAACCAAGCTGCGAACAGGTTGAGAATGCGAGCATCTTCTTCACGTCATCCTGTAAGAGCGCGAAAATTGCAGCGCTAAATGCTGTGATTGAGCCTACCCAGAGCATTACTGTCAGGGTCATCTCACTGGCTTCAAAAAGCGGCCAGCCACGTACTATTAAGTAGACACCTGCGGCTACCATAGTAGCTGCGTGGAGCAGCGCGGAAACAGGGGTTGGCCCCTGCATGGCGTCTGGAAGCCAGATATGTAGTGGTATCTGAGCGCTCTTACCCATGACACCTAAGAACAGGAGCATGGTAATAGCGTTCAGTGTACCGCTGGAAATTCCCTCTGGATTCCAAGCGGTTCCCCCTGTGGTGCTCATTAGTAAAATGATACCAAGCAGTAAACCACCGTCTGCCGCCTTTGTTACCCAAAATGCCTTGACGGATGCACGTGCAGCCTCGGGTTTTTGCCACCAAAATCCTATTAAAAGATACGAACATAGCCCAACAAGCTCCCAACCCATAAAGAGTTGCAACAGGTTTGGAGCCAATACAAGTGACTGCATTGAAAAGACAAAGAGTGCATGCCAGGTAAAATAGCGACCCAACCCAGCTGGCGACTCATCGTCCAGGTATCCTAGCGAATAAACCTGCACACAGAGAGCGACAAAGCCCACTACAACCAACATCGGCGCGGATGTCCCATCGATTACCCAGCCAATATCGGCAAGGCTCTCTCCGCCATTTGGCAGCCATCGTATAATGAATTCTGATTGTACAGAGTCACCAAGACGTAGTTGGTTCATCAACAGTTGGATAGCAGCCCAAAGTGATGCCGCGGACGCCGCTATGACTATATACGCTGCCGGGCGACCACTCCGCCTCAAAGCAGGCAGTATCGCTAACAGAATAAATGCGATTGTTGGTAGCGCAAGCACCAAGAAGGGTAGTTCAGCGCTCATTACATTAGCTCCGTTGCCACATCGAGTTCAATACTCTTGTGGGTTCTCGAGAGTTGAATCAAAATGGCGAGACCTACCGCCACTTCCGCGACAGTTAAGGCTATCGCGAAAAGAGCTATCATCTGACCTGTGTAGTCCCCTCTAGCCCAACCAAACGCTGCGAGGTTTATGTTTACTGCGTTTACCATCAGCTCTATTGAAAGAAGAATTGCTATAGCGTTCAAGCGTACAATTACTCCGTAAAGTCCAACGGAAAACAGTACCGCAGAAAGAATAAGCCACATCTCAAGGTCAGCCATTATGCGTCCCTCCTTCTAGCTAAAACAATAGCGCCTATCATCGCCGCAAGCAGAAGCACTGAGAGCGCCTCAAACGCGAGGACGTGTTGCTGGAGAAACAAAGCGCCAACAGCCTGTGGGTCGGACACCGTAAGAGGGGTTGTCTCTGGCATGTCGGTTCTTTTTATGGCTGCTATGAAAATCCCAGCAATCGCTGATGATAGCAACAGCCCCGTGACCTGTCTGTGATGACCCGCCGTAGGCTTTCCCTCATCCCTGTTCCAAGTGAGCAAAACCGAGAACAACATGAGGGTGATTATTCCCCCCGTATAGAGCATTATTTGAATGACGGCTAGTATATCAGCCTTGAGCTGGATAAACGCCACAGCTGTCGCCCCGAGCACAACGGCTAACCAAAGTACCCCCCTGACCAAGTCCTTGCTCCGGACCACTTTGACCGCAGCCACCAGCATTACTGCGGCAATAACGTAAAAAGCGATCATGTTGTTGTCTCCGATGTGATCTCTTCAGTAACGGGCAGTTCTGGCTCGACTATTCCTCGTTTGGGATTTTGAGCGTCCATGAAATTAGTACCGCTTCCCCAGCTTAGGAGTCCAAGGCTTTCATTGTCATAGAGGCGAGGCATAGTCAGGACTAACTCTTCGCGTGAATACCCTGGAGTTTCTCGTGTGCGCAACATGCGTATGGCGTCTTCAGGGCAAACCTGTACACACAGTTCACAGAAAATACAGGCGTTAAGATCTAAGGTGAAGTCCGAGCAGTAGCCTCGTTTCTTACCGGTGATTGGGCTCTCGATCCTGCCTGTTGGCACTAACTTGATGATCTGTGATGGGCAGATCTTCTCGCACATCTTGCAGCCTATACAGAGCTCCTCACCTTGGTCATCATGTAGAAGCGCAAACGTAGACCGATACCTTGGTGAGCGCGTACGCTGCCCCTTCCAAGGAAGAACCTCCGTAGTCTGCTTTGTGAAGATAGTCCTAAATGCGATTGTCATCGCCTCTAACGTAGGAAATAGAGCCATTACAGAACCCCCGCCTTCC
The DNA here is from genome assembly GCA_963934385.1 of uncultured bacterium. GTDB lineage: Bacteria > Myxococcota_A > UBA796 > UBA796 > CAJQPC01 > CAWVYO01. Next base: position 3,982 of record CAWVYO010000148.1, on the reverse strand, counting down.
AGATGGCTGAAACAGCCACTAGGACTAGTGATAAAGGAAGGAAATAAACCCAACAGACCCTTATTAATTGGTCTTGTCGGTACCTCAAGATTGTCCAGCGAATCCAGAAAATGATTGCGAACAGGAACATGGTCTTGGCGATCATCCAATGAATACCGTCTGGACCGGGACCGTCCCAACCACCTAAAAACAGAACGCTGGCGATTGCAGATGAAATGAGTGTGTGTAGATATTCAGCGAGATAAAACAGACCGAACTTCATACCCGAATATTCTGTGGTCACACCGGCAACTAACTCTGACTCCGCTTCGGGAATGTCAAAGGGGATTCTGTTGGCCTCTGCCAAAGAGCAGAGAAAAAACAGTACAAATGCGATGGCTCCTGGACCTATCGGCCATAGCGCAAACCAATGTCCATCAGCCTGAGCAGCGACTATATCACCCATGTTGTAACTACCAGCTAAGATCACTGGCACCATGGCTGACATCAATAAGGGCACTTCGTAAGAGATCGACTGTGAGATGGCTCTCATGGCACCCAGCAAGGCGTACTTATTGTTGCTAGCCCAGCCAGCCATCCAGACTGGTACTACCATCACGCTGCCAATGGCGAGGATGAAGAGCACTCCAACATCCAAGTCAGCTACAACTATAGTTGGAGAGAAGGGGACAACTGCCAAGACACCTAATGAAGCTATAATTGTCAAAGGCGGAGCCAAGTTGAACAGTGCTTTATCGGCATCTCTTGGTACAATATCCTCTTTCTGTAAGAGTTTTAATAAGTCGGCGATTGGCTGTAAGAGCCCGAACGGTCCGACTACGGTAGGTCCGGGGCGGCTTTGCATTCTCCCCGCGAATTTTCTTTCGTACCAAATAGACCACGCGGTGATCGTCAACATAACGGTAACGATCCCGACGCCGATCAGAAAACTAGTTAGAAGTCCGCTCATCGGTCTACCTCTCCCATAATCGGATCCATGCTACCCAAGATAGCGATAATGTCAGACAGGTTATTTCCTGGACAGACCCACGGTAGGGCTGAGAGTGCGTGTAGACTCGGGGGTCTAATCTTCATCCTGTAAGGCATCGCGCTCTTTTTCTTTCCAGGTGGCGTCACCAACCAGGTTCCCAGCTCTCCGCGAGCTGTTTCTATGCAAGTATAAGCGCTCAGATTCGGAGGTAGCTTTACAGCACCAGGCAGTTTCACAGGCTTGACTGCGCATATGGGTCCAGATGGAATATCTTTCATCAAGACCCTAACTATCCGCACAGACTCCCTCATTTCTGCGATTCGAACCAAGTAACGAGCATAACAATCGCCAGTCTGCTGGGTAGCAACTCTGACATCAACCCGGTCATATGCCGCATAAGGTGCGTCTCTTCGCAAGTCCCAATCGACGCCACTTGCGCGTATATTTGGTCCGCTTATCCCGAGCTCTAATCCCAATTTTGGGTCCAGTATTCCTACGCCAACGCTGCGAGCCTTAAACACTTGATTTTCCGTTAGGAAACCCTCGTAACTGTCAAGCTTTCCCTCAATGACATCCAGAGCCTTGATCACATGGGTGCCCCACGACTCGGGGATATCGTGACGAACGCCCCCTACAGTGTGGTGGTTGTAGTGGAACCTTGCACCTGTAAGCTCTTCAAAACAATCAAGAAGCAATTCGCGTTCTCGAAAGGTGTGCATAAACGCGGTAGCTCCACCGCCAAGAGCACCACCTAGGTCAAGCGCCCAAGTGCCAACAGCTAATAAGTGTGACGTAATTCTTTGCATCTCCGACACGATTGTGCGGATGACTTGAGCCCGAGGCGGTGGGGTAATACCCAGCCCGTTCTCAAACGCAATATTTACGGCGAGCTCATTGGTCATCGGGCTCACGTAGTCATTCTTATCGACCAAAGGTGTGATCTGAACGTACGTCCTGTGCTCGCAGAGTTTTTCTACTCCGCGATGCAGGTAACCAATGTAAGGGACCGCCTTTACGCAGACCTCGCCATCCATCCACAGCTTCACCCTTAATACACCGTGAGTAGACGGATGCTGTGGACCCAAATTCATTACGAGCAGGTCACCTTCTGGGTCATAGTCCTCTACGGAGAGGTAGGGGTTACTTCTCGGGAGGTCCGTTATTGCCTTAGGTAGGTTTAGGTCACCCGTGCCGTTGTTAATAGCTTGATTTACAGACATCGTTATCTCCACGGGTGATGTGGAGTTTCGATAGCGTACTCCCGTTGAAGGGGATGACCGTCCCAGTCTTCAGGCATCATAATACGCCTAAGATCTGGATGGTTTGAAAACCGGACACCTATTAGATCGTATTGCTCACGCTCTTGCCAGTCAGCGCCAATCCAGATTCCTGCGAGAGACGGTGTCTCGGCATCAAGCAAAACACGTATTCTGAATGCGGCCTGTTCTCCTTTAGGGCCTACGCGTCTAAACCTGTAAGAGACGTTGTAGTACCCAGCTTCCTCCTCGGTCGCGGGGTAGTGAGCCGCTGCACAGTAAGAGAAATAGGTAAAGCCTCTGTCATAGAGCGCTTGAGCCACAGACAACACCTTATCGGATGGCACCCACGGTCCCTCTGACGGATCCGACTCCAGCCCGAAAGTATCTGTGAATAGCCCGATAATTTCAGGAGATATCATTCCGCACCCCCAGTTGGTTCTCTTCTACTGCTACCGCCAAGACCCAAATTAGCGGATGCCTCAACCTGGTCATTTGTAGTATTGGCTGCTCGCTTTTCGCTCCCAATTCTACCGATATCGGGAGTGTTGAAACCCATGGTTTCCGGTCTCTTTTCTGGGGAGACCCACTCACCAGAGCGCTCCTTTTCGATCTTTTCCTGAAGGCGCTTAAGTCCCATAAGGAGGTCGTCTGGGTCCGGAGGGCACCCAGGGACATAGACGTCCACGGGAAGGAACGTGTCTACACCTGGAACCACGGAGTAAATATCTCGGTAGAAGTCGCCCGAAATAGCACATGAACCCATGGCTATACACCATTTAGGCTCGGGCATTTGATCCCATAGTTTCTTTACCCTTGGAGCCATCTTCACAGTAATTGTACCAGCAACAACCATTACATCGCACTGCCTAGGGGTCCCTCGAGGTATCGTCCCTATACGATCTAGGTCAAACCGACTCGCGGATGCCGCCATAAATTCAATGCCGCAACAAGATGTAGCCATAGGAAAGACCCACAAAGAGTTTGTTGCCCCCCATGATAGCAATTTGTCTAGGGTTGTTAGCCCGAGAGAGAGTCCCGGAACACTCTGCATGTGATCGTATAACGGGTGCTTAAAGTGCCTGTTAGATTCGTCTACTGCCATTTTATAGCTCCTTTCTTCACAGCGTAAACCCACCCAATAAGTAGGATACCGAGGAAAATACCCATATCGATCAACGCTAAGGCACCTAGTGACTCTATGTTCAGTGCCCAAGGCAACATAAAGGCTGCTTCGACGTCGAAAAGAACAAACAAAAGAGCGACCACATAATAACGGGGGTGGAATCTGATCCACGCCAAGCCATCGGGTTCTTCGCCGCATTCGTAGGTACTGTACCGAGTGTCGGGCGGTGGAGTTGTGGGCTTAACTCGCAATAAGGCAGCGGCGACGAGCAAGCTTGTTGCTACGACTCCTGTTAAAAGAAGAAATATGCCTACGGCTAACCACTCTTGCATTTTAGTTTCAGACCTTAGAAAGTGTGTATGTCTGTATCATCTAACGGAGAATATAGATCGCGATCTTGACCTTCGTTATAAGGTCAACCTACCTGATTTCTATAACGGGTGTACTAGTGGTTTCAAGTGAATCAATTCGACACCGAACAATGTCATGCGATTAACCAGCCTTCAAGGGCATATATAAAACGATACCCGCTGCAGTAGAGGGTGTCTTATGGCCTTGTGTAAAGGACTGGGTTCGGAAATTCACCGACGTTATGACGCCAACCTGACTCCTTAAGTAGCCGGACTATCT
>CAWVYO010000147.1:0-8585 GCA_963934385.1 uncultured bacterium | reverse complement strand
GAAGCTGTCGTTCTAATTTGTCTGCCGCTAAGTCAACGGCTGCGTAGGCGTCACCGTGCTGCACGTGGACTGTGATTGGATTGCGGTGAGGAAGTCCTAGCCTCACCCTGATCTCCACCTTGTCACCTGCATTTTCTCCGTCCACATCCAGTCGAGTTGCCTCTGAGTCAATATGGTGTCGTGTTACCGGTTTTGATAGTTTCTCCTCGCAGTATTTGCTCAATTGTGGAGTAAATAGGTTTTGATGAGAATGAATCGTAATTCGCATCCGTGCTCCGTTGCTTAGGGTTTGTTTTGTACCAATATTAGTTTACACTTAAACGATGTGGTTCATATATAATTCACAAAAGAACTTTATCGGCTTATACTCCATGTCATGCGATATTCGGGCTTTTTATTGATAGCGAGTTTTCTAACGGGTTGCGGTGGTTCTGGTGACGGGACTGGCGCGGATTGTGCGCGCACAGATGATTGGAGGGAACCAGTTTACATGGTAGACGGTGTAGCCTCTGTTCAGATAACCAACACATGTAGTAACGACTTAGTCATTACTGAGGCTACTCTGGACGGTGTTGGCTTTGAGGCTGATCTACCAGAGGTGGGCGACGTAGTTGTAGGTGAGGACTGGATTGTAGAGGTATATTTCACCTCGGAATCTCCACATGATGGTGAATACCAAACAACGTTAACTATACAAGCCGATGGCTTAGTTGATATGCCCTCGCGCGACATTATCTATGTCGTAGGTGAGGTTGACGATACTGCGAGTGACACAGGTCTATAGAGGCACGACCTCTAGATCCAAAACAACGACAAAGGGCACTCCGATATGAGCGTTTTTGATATCCTCGATAGCAGGGGGTTTGTGCAACAATACACGTCGGGGGTAATGGACCTTCTTCGAGATAACGAGGTGTCTTTCTACGTTGGCTTTGACCCTACAGCCGACTCACTACATGCGGGAAGTTTAGTACCAATCATGGCGATGGCTCATCTGCAGCGTGCAGGTCATAGACCCATAGCTCTGATTGGCGGTGGGACGGGAATGGTTGGAGATCCCTCCGGTAAAGAGGAGGCTCGGCAGCTGCTTACAGCGGAGCGAATAGAGCACAACAAGCAGGCTATAAAGGGCCAGATTGGGCGGTTTATTTCCTTTGAGCCAGGCAAGGGAGAGTTGGTTGACAACGCCGACTGGTTGTTACCGTTAAATTACATCGAGTTTCTAAGGGAGATTGGAAAGCACTTTTCGGTAAACACAATGCTCGCCAAGGCGAGTGTGAAGGCGAGACTGGAGAGGGGACTTTCTTTTTTAGAGTTCAACTATCAGATCCTTCAGGCCTATGACTTTTTAGAATTGTATCGACGAAATGGTTGCCGGCTTCAGATGGGGGGTGACGATCAGTGGGGTAATATGGTAGCGGGAACGGATCTCATCCGGAGGGTTGAGTCCGCTGAAGCTCATGCGCTGACCTTCCCGCTTCTCACCTCAGCTACTGGCGCAAAGATGGGTAAAACTGCAACTGGAGCCGTTTGGCTCGATTCAGAGCGTCTCCCAGTCTACGATTATTACCAGTACTGGATCAACGTGGATGATCGCGATGTTGTTCGCTTCTTGAAGTTGTTTACATTCTTGCCTTTAGAGGAGATTGAACGATTGGCTGCGCTTCAGGGCGCTGAGCTTCGGGAGGCCAAGCGAATCTTGGCTTTTGAGGCTACGGCAATATGTCATGGGAAGGAGTCTGCGGAGCGTGCGGAGGCCGGTGCTAAAGCAGCGTTCTCGGGTGGAAGTTCAGCGGCTGATATGCCAAAGTACGAGACAACCCTCCCTGTAGGGTTGTTGTCGTTACTGGCGGAGTCAGGGCTTTGTAAGAGCCGCTCAGATGCTCGGCGACATGTAAAGGGCGGTGCTATTAAAGTGGCGGGTCAGAAGATCTCAGCGGAAGATTTTGAGTTAACCTTGGAGCACCTAGATAGTGATGGCGCGGTCGTCGTTTCTAGGGGCAAAAAGAAGATGATACGCGTGACGATTGGGGAGCAAGCATGAGTAGAGTTCAAATCGCAGCAACGGCTGGTCTAGTTCTGTTGGTGGCCTGTTCGGCCCAGACCACGGCACCATCGGCTAATGGAGATACTCCCGGGATGGATGCTTCCCAGGAGTTACTTCACACTGTTGCCTTAGGTGATCTTGAGTTGCGTTTTTATGGCGAGACGGTCCCTGCGGGTATCTCCCCTAGATACGGCGTGCAGCGGATGGCAGTTGTGACCCCACAGGGCGAGCTCCCCTACACACCACAAGGTGAACTGTTTCATTCGGATTGGAGCTTTGATATAGTCTCTCCAGATGGTTCCAAGGTACTCTTGCTCCAAGATCACTACGGTCCTTACCACGTAGTTTCTGCAGAGAACCTGCAGGCGTACCTTATCAATGGCGAGCCTAATCACGAATTTGGGCAACTACAGCCGGGTTCCAATGCGTGGGTGCACGAACAGGCCCGCTGGGTGAGCGATAGTGAAATATCTTATGTCGCTGGTTTAACAACTGTCGCCGAATACACGTTCTCAATACCTGAGTAGTCCCCAGGTTTAGCGCGTATTAGTGCTCTGACAAATGCTGTGCAGGGTGTGAATGCTATGCCTGTAGGCTTTCGAGGTGTGAAGCCTATGCCTGTAGGCTTTCGAGCTTCTTAGATAGAGACTTCTTCTGGTCTTTCATGTTGGCTTGGTCAGCCACAGAGATGGCATCTTTGATCATCTGGATTGCAGCGTCTTTGTCGTTGTCTAAGCTCAAGATTAGACCGGCCAAATTGTCACAACATGCCACAACCTTTCCAGCATCTTTGGCGTGCTTGGCTGCCGGTAGGCACTGAGCAAACGCCTCTTTGGCTTCAGTGAGTAGCGCCTTGTCTTTGTTCTTAGCTCCAAGCTGCGCCGCGGCGACTCCTAGGTTGAACAATAGCTCTTTTGCGAAATTAACATCTCTTTGAAGGTTGGCGGCCTTCTTGGACTCTCGCATCAGATCAAGGGCGCCTTTTAGGTCACCAGCGACCATTGTGAAGAATCCCAAGTTGTAGAGATCGATAGCCATGAATTGGTTGAACTTTAGCTGTTGTGTCAAAGATAGTGTTTTCTTTGCCCATTCCAGCGCAGCCTTCTGGTCCTTCATGGCACCGTGAGCCTGAGTTAGAAGTGAACAAGCACTACGGAGTCGAGGTCCATTCTTTAGTGCCTCGGCTATAGTGGCTACCCGCTTAAGTGCCTCTGCAGCCTCCTTAGTTTTACCCGAAAGGAGTAGACTCTCTCCGTAGTTTAGTCCTGAATCTAGGGCTAGACCAGGCTGCCCTGTGTTGCCAGCAATCTCGTTCGCTGTGCGGAAGTGCTTTGCAGCGTCTTCAAATTTCTTTGTACGGCGAGCGACCATCCCGCGAAGAAATTCACCTGATGCAGCAACTCGAGGAGTTACCTTCTTGCCGTCTGGGGTCTCTATCTGTCCGGCTTCCATGGCTTGGTTTACTAACTCTAGCGCCTCATTGGTCTTGCCGTCGGTGAATTCGATCATGGCTTGGTGGTTCATAAGCTCTGCAACCCTTTGGGTTTGGTCTAGAGCCTTGTAGATAGTGAGCGCATCTTTGGCTCTGTCGCGAGCTCTGAAGTGGTCCTGACGACGGAGGTCTAGTCGTGAACCTGCGAATAGAATCCAGGCCTGCATCTGGCGGTCCTCTTTTTCAGCTGCCCACTCGTTGGCCTCGTTATAGAGTTTGTCGGCCTGATCTACGGCGCCGCCTTGAACCATCTTGTCCAGTAGACTCATTAGTACTGAGCGCTTCATCCTGTCGGAGAATTCGGTCGCTTCAAAGTATCGCATTAGATCATGGCTCATAGCCCAGATCTCCGGCTTGTCTGTCCCTAGTGCCATCTGAGTGAGGGCACTCGCGCGATTAGGCTGTCCCATCTCGGCCCACAAACGAGCTGTTTTTGGGATGAACTGAGAACCCTGTGGTACTAGGAAGCGCTCCATGAATGTCGCCGCTTTTCTTCCGTGCTCCGTAGCCGCTTCGGTAGTCTCTTCATTGTCAAACCATTGGTCTAATACACCCTGTCTCCAGGTTGTTTTTGTGAAGCGATAAACCCAGGTTTGGAACGGTTTTGAGAATTGATCCTCTTGGAATAGTCCGCTCGCAGCGTCGAGTAGATCGTCGACAGACTCTTGTTCCCAGCCACCAATGTCGGCTACAAGCCTAGATGGGAAGGCTGTGCCCAAGAATGCGGCTGATAGTGCCACAGAATTTATGTTGCTGGCGCCGGCGTGCTTGCGACCGCCCTCTACGTCCTCACCTTTTTCCAGTTCAGTTTCGTCAACCTGGAATGGCATTAAAGTCGCCAAGGTCTGACCATTCAGGTCTTTTGAGAGCTCACCACTGTCTGATAGATGATCAATCAACTCAGCGACGTAAGCCGGTCTCCCTTTTGTAATGCGGGCGATGTTCTGAGCGTCACCGCTGAGATCTTTTGAAGAGAGGTAAGCAGAGACTTCATCACTTCCCCATGGCTCGAGTTCGTGAATATTGATCGAGCCTTCTCGTCTCTGAAGGAGATGCATAAGTGGTGGTGGGAACCATGATTTTGATGTTTCGTTCATGGCTTCCGATGTGAGAAGTATGAACATTTTTTTGTCTGCACATCGGTCGAAAAGGGCTTCGAGCATTCCGTGAATACCGATCGAGTTCGATGAGTGGATATTTTGGATATTGGCGACAACTGGCATCTTTGTAGAGATGGCGGCCAATACTTCCACAATTGCGATGAGTGGGTTGTCCTTTGGCATGCGGACTTGGAACTTGTCGCTGCCGTCCTTGGGAGCACCGGAGCGCATCCCCTCTACAAAGGCCTTGAGCCAACCTTGAACTCTCTTGGGGTGGCTTGGAAGTTGAGAGTTGATTAGCATCTCAACTTTGCCACGCAACGCTGGGTTGGCGTGAAGGGGGGCGAAGAGAGCGGCATACATACGGAGGAGTGTTTTTAATCCATCCTCTTCGTCTACCAGAACAGGTCTCCAGTGGAGGACCTCTGTCTCTGTGGCGCTTAGGTCTTTGGTGAACTGTCCCAATAGAGCCCTTTTTCCACCACCGATTGGTGCGTGGATAAGCGCTGTGGAAAGTTTGCCGTCTGCTGCTTCTTGGAAGCGAGCTGTAAGGAAGTCGATGTCTGATTGACGTGCCAGGAATGTTTCAGTTGCCACGATTTACTCCAATAATAATACTTTGTAGCGGTGGATAACCCGATGAAGCGTCAGTGCGAAGCCATAGTTTGTAGTTCAACTCAGCATTGTTTGTTGGTGTTTCAAACGTTGTATTGACGTAGCGCTGCGCGTTTCGGTGTTATGTGGAAATATCACAGGAGATACGATGCTGAAGAACACTCAAATTATTTTGGCCGTGGCACTGCTTGCTTCGTGCACAGGAAGCGAGCCTGATGCTGATTATTACCACTGGGATGTTACTTTGGTAGGTGTAGATGACACCTGTAATGAGCCTCCTCAGGGATATATGGAAGAGATGACTTACGCCTTGTCTTTTCAGGGTAGCGCCACGGATTTAGCCCTTTTCGAAGACGAGGATTACAACACTTTTGCATCTGGTGTGATAGGTGGCTGCAAGCTCACCTATGAATCTCCTACAGTAAAGGAAGATCGGAGTTCAGATGCCGAAGACTGGGTCCAATGGAAACTCTCTGGTGAGTCTTGGGTTCAATATGGTGGTTCTGGTTGTAGCATTGAGGTGCACGCCGATGAGTTGCTGGAGATGATTCCGAACCCGACGTGGGAGTCGCTGAACCTCCCTTATGCCCCATCAGAAATCGACTGGGTTGGCCTAGAGACTTTCGAGGTGATGGGAGTTGGTGATGCTGTGGAAGGTCTCGAGGCAGGCTGTACTTACAAGGTATTAGTGGCTGGGGTTTACAGCGCGAATTAGCTGACGGTCTTGCCTATAGCCATACTACGGGTGTACAATGGCTGTCACTCAGAGGTCTTGGCTTACCTTACGATCTCACGGGTGGTAGGAGTAGGGCATGTTTAGACTAGGTTCGGTGATTTTAGCGGTATCTATCTCCCTTACCTTCGGCTGCAGTACCGAGAAGTTGATCTTAACCCCAACTGACACGGGCTCTGTAATAACTGATACTGGTCTTGAATTAATAGACGCAGACGGCGATGGTTTCTCAGCATTAGAGGACTGCGACGATAACGATGCAAATATCAACCCGTTAGCTGAAGAGCTCTGCGATGGTGTTGATAACGATTGTGATCAAGAGATCGATGAGGGGGTGCAGACCCTGTTTTACGTTGACGCTGACTCAGACGGTTACGGTGCCGAGGGTTCTGTGCCAGTTGAGGCGTGTGATGCACCCGAAGGTATGGTCGAGCTTGAGGGCGATTGTGATGATGCCAATGACCTCTACCACCCCTCTGCCTCAGAAGATGACTGCACGGACCCCGCGGATTACAACTGCGACGGTAGCGTTGGATACGCGGATGAAGATGGGGACGGGTATGCAGCCTGCGAAGAATGTGACGATCTAAACCCTGCGACTAATCCAGAGGCAGACGAATACTGCGACGGTGTAGACAACGACTGCGACACCGAGATCGATGAAGACGACTCCCTTGATGCTAGCACATGGTACGCCGATACGGACGGTGATGGCTTTGGTGATCCAGATACATCCAATGTGACCTGCTACGTCGAGAGCGGATGGGTTTCAGATAACACTGACTGCGACGACGAAGAGACGAAGACTTACCCAGCGGCCGACGAATACTGCGACGGTGTAGACAACGACTGCGACACCGAGATCGATGAAGATGACTCTCTTGACGCTACTACATGGTACGCCGACAGTGACGGTGACGGTTATGGCGATTTGAACATCACAAACACCACCTGCTATATAGCGAATGGTTGGGTTGCTGACTCGAGTGACTGCGATGATATTGTCTACACCACCAACCCTGGTGCCAGTGAGTACTGCGACGGTGTTGATAACAACTGCGACGGCACTATCGATGAAGATTCCGCCGTAGATGCGGTAACCTGGTACGCCGATGTTGACGGTGACGGGTATGGCGATTCAAGCGTCACCACGACAGCCTGCTATGGATCGTCGGCGTGGATCTCAGATTCAACTGACTGCGACGATACCACTGCCGACTCAAACCCTTCTGCATATGAGGTTCTTGACTCCGATGACAATGACTGTGACGGCACTATTGATGAGTCAATAGTAGCTATAGTGTATGCGGAATCATGCTTAGGAAAGGAAGGTCATGACCTTTACACGGCGGAAGAGGTCACTGCTTTTGAGCATGATCGAGTCGAGATATATGTAAATGATATGGGGTATGGTCTCGATAGATACGATGAGATCTCGGGTTCTGGGTGTGGTGGTGACCTTACGGTATACGAAGTTGTGATGTTCACGGACTGCGGGTGGGCGTGGTCCAATGACAATCAGGTGCTCCTAGACGAACTATTAGACGCTAGAGATCTCGGAGTATCCACCTTTGCGTGGGGGGACGATCTCGGTTGGAGCTGCTCTAGTGTTACAGGTGAGGAGGAATTGACCCTAGTTGACGGCTGCTATTCAAACGGGTCCAGTGGGGACACTGTGACCATGTCAGGTTCAAGCCACGACGCCTATCTAGGTCCTTACGGAACTCCCGTGGATTTTGTATATGACAACGACATGGATGAGGTGAGTGCATGGGCTGGGACCACAGTGCTTGCCTACAACAGCGCTTATGGTGGCGCCAACCCAGCTTGGTCTGCATATGAGGACTCACTAAATGGCTCAAGGGCAATCTCATTGGAGACCAGTATCTATATGTCTAATCATGATCAGGTGAACACAGCGGCCGAGGCCGAGTTGGAGATTATTTTCAAGAATAGCCTTTCGTGGTTATTGAGTTTGTAGACCAGAGATAGTCTGCTAATGCGGCATTTTTTCATCACATTGTTTGTAGTGGTAGGCGATGATGGGATAGTGTCACCTCTGTTCCTATTGTAGAAGGTGTTTGTGTGGCGATGATCGGAAAAATGGCGCGAGAATTAGCGGGTAAAACTCTAGGTGAGGCGTTGGAGTACCACGCCGCAACAAACGGAGGGCTGCCTGCGCTTTTGCACGAATCGCGAACCCTCAATTGGGCGGAGTTGAATGCAGAAGTAGACCAGGTAGCGGAGCTATTGGCGAGTCGCGGAGTAGTTAAGGGTGATGTGGTCGGCTTTATGATGAGCAAGCGCCCAGAACTAGTTGTTGGCTTTTTCGCATGTGGAAAACTCGGGGCGATCATGGCTCCAGTAAACTTTAAACTACATCAAGACCACATACGCGACCAGTTTGAAACAGGTGGAATAAAGACACTCTTCTTGGAGAAAGTCCATGACAACATTCTCCACTCATTGTTGCCGATTCTCCCAGACCCAAGGCGTATTTTCTACGTGGGAGAGAAGGGCGTAAATGGTGAAGGTAGTTACACAGAGAGCGAAGGTCTAAAAGGCAATATCCCAGATGTAGAGGTCTCCATAGAGGAT
>CAWVYO010000146.1:0-8615 GCA_963934385.1 uncultured bacterium | reverse complement strand
ATCATTGACAGCTCTACACTTGAGATGTTCCCGCTAGATGTAAGGTTCATAGAAGACCCTTTAGGTGACCTCTTTATCTCTGAGAACAGCCTCGCTTTTGCGCCAATATTGGGAGCTACGCCCGAATCTGGGGCGACCCTATACTCCGTGGTATTCAAGTCCATTGGAGCCGAGGCGGCGCTAGGCTATGAGCCATCAGCCGAGCTCCTGCAAATCTTGGAGTCTGCTGGAATAACTGACCAACCCATAGCCTCGACCAAATTCACCACACGCGATCTTATTGGCGAACAGGCTCAACTGTTCGAGGCATGTGACGACACAATCGCGAGCCGAGGTGAATTACCGTTTGGAGAGGTCACTACCAAAAGAGTTGTTGAACTAGCATATAGTCAAGGCTTTACCGAGTCAGGCGAGCCCGCAACGGTGGCGACTACGACATTTGAATCTGGTGAACAAGAGGTGGTGTTTCTACATGAAAACGAAGGCGATTCACCGCACACGATAGATCTCGGCGAAGATTGGCCTATGGCTGTATTTCAGATTGAGCTGCTGACAACCAATTTCAGCGGACTAGACGACCGCCCCTATATGTCACCGGGGCTATCACATCTGCTGGATGTAGGGCGAGAGTCTGGTGTCATCCCATTTACCGATGGGCAGCTCATGGGCGAGTCGGAGGACGAGGTTATGCGAGTGGTAGTCTCGCTTCCGAAAGATGAAAATGGTGAAATAATTGAGAGTTCACCACTTGTAATGTGGGACCACGGCACAGGAGGTCATGCCTACAATCATATACAGCGCCCCAAAGCAAGTGACCTCGGTGCACCGCTTAACGCTGCGTTTTCCAACGCTGGCTGGGGAATTATAGCCCGAGACTCCGCCCTGTATGGTTCTAGGTTCAACCTTATCGATCAAGGCTTTTCTGATGGTTCTCTTGGCTTCTACAACATTGTCCACCTGCCAGTGTTTGGCGACAACCTAAGACAGACGTCGATTGACGGGCACCTTCTTACTCGCTTTATAAAGTCAGGAGCACTGGAGGATAGCCTCGGGGTCGTAATAGACAACCAGCGTCTCCGTAGGCTAGGACACTCAATGGGATCTGTCACATCAAACCTCGGGCTAGCTGTAGACCACGATCAATTTGAGAGCAGCTTCCTCTCTGGCACCGGCGGAGGCTACTTTCACTACTTCATGGACACTGGGCTTTTAGATGGCATAGATCCCGAAACGATCTCGTCGATCCTCTCGCTATTTGGCGCCTACGCTTCGGACGACCTAACCGCCACAAGCCTACTTGGAGCCATCTTGGGAATTCCAGAGATAGCGTGGGGAAACATTGACAGGCTGCACCCTGTAGCCACCATAGTACAATGGGCCCTGGAACCTGGAGACCCAATGGCGACCGCCCGTTATCAGGCCAGCCCATCGACTATATTCATGGGGGTCGGAGATAACCAAGTGCCGAACAACACCACCGTCGCCCTCGACAACATACTCCCCGATTCCGAACTAATTGAATGCCACGCTAGCTCGGACTACGATCCACATCTCTGCCTCTTCCGTGAACCCGAGGGGTTACAAGCTATTGAAAGATGGCTAAACGAATAAGCACATAAACAGGTACCCATGCCCTCACATCTAATCGACGACGCCGAGATCAACTACATGGTCGAAGGCAAAGGTCCTTGGACCGTAATGCTACATGGCTTTGGATCCAGCCTACTTGACTGGGAAGACCACCGACCCATTTTAGCCGAGAACTTTTCCGTGCTAACCATTGATTTTAGAGGCTTTGGGCTCTCTACAAAGACTGGTCCCTATACAATAAAACAGTTTTCAGACGATGTAATAGCACTTATGGATCACCTCTCCATCGGCTCTGCTGGGCTTATGGGCTATTCTATGGGAGGCGCTGTTGCCTTTCAGCTTGTGCTAGACCACCCCGATCGGTTCTCGCGACTCATGCTGGTAAACACATGGGACAGTTTTAAACCCACAACATTTAGACGCCGCCGAGAGACGATAATGCGCAAACTTGTCGTTCGGTTTCTCTCCATGGAATTCATGGCAAAAATATTGGGTAAGCGGCTGTTTCACAAGCCTGGACAAGAGGCTCTTAGAGCACAATTTATCGAGCGCTATGGCGCCAACAGCTCGGAGGTCTACCTAGCTCTCCTAAAGAGCCTACCAGAATGGGGTGTAACGGAAAGACTTGGTGAGATAAAGATACCGGTTTTGGTACAGAACGCAGAGCACGATTACACCCCACTCTCTGAAAAAGAATCCTTTGTCGCGCAAATGCCTAATGCGACCCTTGAGATTGTTCACGACATGGGGCACTGCTCACCGTTTGAAGATATCGACCTTTTTTGCGACCGCATTGTCGAATTCTTCCTTACCGACACAATAACTTAGGGCGGTGTTCTAGATGACAACCCTCATAATCACCTCGTTTCTGGCTGGGCTTGTGGCTATAGCAGCAACCGTTGCTGTAGAACGGTTGGGCGGAAAACTGGGGGGAATTATAGCGACGTTACCCACCACCATCGTGCCAGCCACTTGGGGGTTTTTTGCCGTTTCAGAGGGTGTTCCCGTAAAAGCTCTCGCGGCTGTACCAATGGGCATGCTTGTCAATGCAGGCTTCCTCTGGTGTTGGCGAGCCATTCCACCTCGGCTCCCCTCATGGTCTATGCAAAAACGGCTTGCTGCAATGGTCGGTATAAGCCTATGCATCTGGCTGGGACTAGCTCTCACATCAATGTGCATAGGCACGCAAACACATATCCACCCAATGATACTGGGATTCACAGCACTAGCCTTACACATTATTCTTGGCATCTATACGACCTGGAATTTCACACCTTCTCCAAAAGGAACGCGGAACGTCACATTTTTAGCGCTCGTTTCCCGAGGTGTACTGGCCGCCGTCGCTGTCGGAATTTCTGTTCTTATCGCCAGCTCTGGCTTTGAGGTTGCCGCTGGCATCGCCAGTGTCTTTCCAGCTATCTTCCTAACTACCATGGTCTCCCTGTGGTGGTCACAGGGTCAAGCGGTACCACTCGGGGCAGTTGGACCCATCACATTAGGGTCGATTGTCGTCTCAACCTACGCTCTACTTGCAATCTGGACATTTGATGCATTTGGTGTCGGCGCTGGATCAGTCATCGCGTGGGTAGGTTCTGTACTTCTATGCAGCGTTCCTTCGGCTATTTGGCTGAACCAAAAACAAGCAGCTTCATAGGTTACTGTACGCACATATATACTAAGTTTTGCCCCAATTTCCACCATGGAGACCCCTGTGAATTGCAATGAACAACAAGAGGCTATCGCAAGTAGCGACACTACCCTTGACGGCACTCTCATGGATGTCAGCCGTTTTTGCGACCGTATTCTCGAGTTCTTCCTTGCCGACACAATAACTTAGGGTCACAATATCTATCAAAGAGCACAAGACCATTAATGCAACAGACGATCACCTTTTCTCCGACTCTCAAACAACAGCAGTTTCTCTTCTGAGTATCAATGACTAACAGCCAAACAACACTGCCTCCCATGCCCCCTCCAAGCTGGGTGAACCTCGAGAGCACCTTGGGATGCAACCTCGAGTGCGTCATGTGCGGGTCGTTTATAAGTGGCGCGACAAAAGCTCGAGGAACTATGTCCAAAGAGCTAATAGACAAAATCAAAAAAGAGGTGCTTCCAGGCGCAACAGACCTCTCCCTAACGGTAGCGGGCGAGCCATTTATGACCCCAAAGATTCGGGATTTTGTAGAGCTTGCCAAGAGCTGTGACGTGGAGCTTCAACTCAACACAAACGCCACCCTAATCAAAGATTCAGCGCTACTCAAAGATGTTTTGAAGCAATCAAGCGTTTTGAAGATATCGTTAGATGGACACGGTGAAACCTACGAAGACATCCGTCACGGGGCACTGTGGAGCGAGGTTCTCGATAAAGTAAAGCTCGTGGTCAGAGTCCGGAACAATCTCCCTAAGCAAGAGCAACCGCGCCTGGCAATCTGCATGGTTGTCATGAAGCGAAACCTACACCAGCTTGTAGAGATGGTCGAGCTATCCCACGCCTTAGGGGTAGATCGGTTCGAAGCTACATACATCACAGTTATGAGCGACGACATGGAGCACGAAAGCCCAAGGCTTGAGCCTGAGATCGCCGATGCTGCGGTGCGAGCAGCTCGCGCTAGGGCCGATGAATTGAAATTTAGAGCTCACTTGCCACCACTTATGAATGGTACGACACTCTCTGCAAATCAGACCGCTAATATGTCGCTAGTACTTTCAGAGCTGAAAGGGGTCACGAAATCAAGACTAAACAGGCTGACAAACAACGTCAAAAGCAAGCTCACTCACAAGAGGTGGTCGAACCAAGCAGACGGTAAAATTCCCTGTGCATTCCTTCGTTCAGGAGTTTTTATCTCTGTCGGTGGAGACGTAGCGCCGTGCCCAATGCCAGGGAGACCAGTCGCGGGAAATCTACTAAAGCAGCCCTTTGATGAAATTTGGAATGGAAAAGTGCTGACATCCATGAGGCAAGGCTTCATTAGCGGTACCCCTCATCATTGTTGTGCTCACTGTAGCCAGAGCCCGGGAAGGTACGTCCCGTCTGATCCAGAGACATCTAAACCAAAAAACAATTCCCTACCCTCTTAGACTAGATCCGCGAACTTGCGCCTGTGATGCACAAACACAGAGAAGCCGATTACTAAGCTCGACCCGGCGAATGTCATCGCAAATAGCATCTGACGAATATCTGGGAATCTGCCGTTGAGAATCACCTCTTGGTAGATTCCTACAATATGGGCCATTGGGTTTAACTGAAGCAGAATCTGAAACTGCTGTGGGTAAGCGTGCGGGGGGTAGAAGATGGGTGTAATAAACATCCACGCCAACATCATTGCGTTTACCCAGTGCCCAGTGTCCCGAAAATAGACATGAGCTGTAGCTAAGAAGAAGCCCAGCCCAAGCACAAAGACCGCCTGAATAGCCACGAAGATTGGCAAAAACAAAACTACTGAAGAGATACCCTCACCAGTTCCCGTTCCAAGGAAGATTATAGCGACTCCTAATACACCAAAACGAATGTACTGGTTAACCACAGCACTTAAGACCACGCTCGCTGGCAACACCGCAGCCGGAAAGTTCACTTTCTTTATAAGCTGTGAATTGTCCCTGATGGACGTCGTGGCTCGAGAGGCGCCATCTACAAGAGCAAACCAGCCAATCATTCCGCAGAACAGAAACAGGGAATAATGAACAGTGCCGCCACTCTCACTAAATCGAACCCCCATCAAAACATGGAACACAAAGGTATAGGTAATAAGCTCAATAATCGGGTTTATAACTGTCCAAAAGAAGCCAATTGAGCTGCCCATGTATCGGTGCTTAAGATCATTAATAATCAATGTCTGCAGCAGCGCCCTATGGTCCCACAGTTCACGCAACTCCGCGAAAACAGGGCGAGGTTCTGGTCCTCGATCCAAGTTGCTTTGCGTATCAGCGCTGTCTACGGCATGAGGCACGGCTACTCCTAACCTCCAAAGAACCAAGTAAGCCCAATAGTGGTCATATCTACAGATGAGTCATATTTACCATTTCCAACTACCTTACCGACTTCACTCACAACGCCGCTGATACCGTGAACCTCTATAGCCTCCACAGCAGAGTCAGTGACTTCCACGCTATCAAACTGAGTGCGACCATAACCAAGGTCGACTATCAGAGCTCCAGTCTGGAACGATACACCGAGACCGTACCCATATTTATCAGCGTCAATAACGTTCACGCCTAGACTCTCAGTAGGCACCGCTGACTGCTCCGTAAAATACCCGCCTCGAACGGTGAACATGTCATTGACTTCGTAATCTCCGCCAAACCTATACGAAAGGGTGTCTTCATACCCAGCAGGTAACTCTACGTCACCGCTAATCGGGATGTCACCCAGTGTTGTCTCGACCACGAGGTCTAGACCCTCCACAACAATACTCTCTACGACGTGCCACCCTTCCCAGACAACTGTCGCCTCCAATTCCAGCGCGGGAACCGGTCTAATAGCCAGACCAATCCTCGCGATAGCTGGCAGGGTAACCCCGACAGTCACATCTTCGTCTTTCGCATACTGCTCAACGATTAGCTGTGGATCACCCGCGAAGAATTCGTGATTTCCAAAGTCGGCATTGATGCTACCCTCCGCTTCATAGGTCGTAGACGGCTGATAGTACAGTCCTACACTCCAGCCGCCACTAGGGGGCTCTATCAACATCCCTGTGTTCCAAGTCAACTCAAAGCTGTCGGTAGCCGAAATCTCATACGAGACATCATAGTTAGGGTTATCCGTGGCACTCTCTCCAGCCTCGAAAGGGCTGTAAACATTGATAGCTAAGCTCTCTGAGAGGTGCTGTATGCTCCCGTATATACCGCCACCTATCGTCACCCAGTCATGTACTCTAGTGGCAAAAGCGGGTCCCATGGAGGCCTGAACCACCAGGCTGTCTGTCAAGGTGTACCTCTGGGCTCCATCTGCATCGAACTCGTTTGATGGACCATAGGGAGTGAAAAAACCAAAGGCTAGGACGGTATCTGCCTCATCGTAGCTCTTGGCCAGTCCAAAACTCGGTATCAGCAGTGGAGCCGCCTCATTCTCAACTGGGGAGAACTCTAGCTCGCCAATCGCGGCACCATCATCGTCGAAAAGCTGCTCATTGGCTCTATCGAACATTACATTCTGACTAACAGTAGCAAGCGCTACATTGACCTCGAAACCATCTATTCGAATAAGCCCAGCTGGGTTGTGATACATGGAAGTCAAATCGTCTGCACCAGCTACAAACGCCCCGCCTCGACCCATTGCTTGAGGGCCCACGCCAGTAAAAAAGAAACCAGCTGCCTCAGCCGGTGCCGTCAACGACAATAATACAGATAAAAACATTCTTCATCTCCTACAAATCACTAGATCAAAGCCCATAATATTCAACCACATAGCGTACACATGGGCCACTCACAATAACATCAACCGTGCACAATTTGATGTATCTCAGCTACACCTCTCAAAAACTCACCAACGTCAGATAGCTGAATTGCCGTGGCGGAATCCGACTTAGCCTCAGGTGGACAGGGGTGCACTTCAAAAAACAAAGAGTCAACACCAACCGCCACCGCAGCACGCGCTAATGGCGCAGCCAACCCTCTGTCACCACCGCTAGCCCCATTTGCCGCCCCTGGACGCTGCACAGAGTGAGTCGCGTCGAAACAGACAGAGACGCCCTCCTGGCGCATTGTGATCAGATTACGCATGTCTGCCACTAGGTTGTTGTAACCAAATGTCGTCCCACGCTCTGTGACCGTGATCTCACCAGCACCAGCTGTGCGCAATTTTGCAACAACGTGAGCCATATCGGCACCTGAAAGGAACTGACCCTTCTTTACATTCACAGGGAGGCCAGTAGCGCCACACGCGGTCAAAATATCTGTTTGGCGACAAAGAAAAGCAGGTACCTGAATAATGTCCACGGTCGCAGCTACGCGGGCGACCTGCTCCACGGAATGCACGTCAGTTGTGACTCTTACCCCTAGCCGCTCCTTAGCGAGGCTCAATATTTGAAGCCCTCGCTCAATACCAGGCCCCCGATATGACTCCACCGAAGTTCGGTTGGCCTTATCAAAGCTTCCCTTTAACACAAATTCAAAACCTAAATCCTGACAGACTGACTTCAGAGCTTCACCGACCTCTAGGAAGATTTCCTCCCCTTCGATTACGCACATTCCAGCAATAATCGTTAGCGGTTTAGTCACTCGCTCATTCAAATTAGAACTCTTCACACCCTCTCCAGTTATCGATTAAACTTCTCTAATATAAAGACCTTACCAATTCTCGACCTGCAAAGGGTATCACTACACGCGCATTTCGCCGATATAGAAGATAAGGGCATAAGTAATTCACATCTATTTTCGATTTAGAGCGCACAGTTGGACAACCGCAGAAACATCGCCTCTTTACGCATTTTTGGCCCAATAATTGACGCCATAGTAGTTGGGTTGACATTTTTGAGCGCTATAGCGGGCAGAGAGACCTTCCGTACCATTTGGCCTTACGATATTATACCTAGCTCAGGGGAGACCCTGCAGCCGATATCTCACCAGACCCACATCGAATTATTGGTCATAATTATCCCTGTCTGGTGCTTCTTTCTATGGACTCAACACACCTACGAGCTACCTCGAGCAAACCGAACAGATCTGTTATTTATTAGAATAGTGCGCAGTACAGCCATCTCTACAATCGCCTTGTTAGCACTGCTATTCGCACTAGGGCTCACTGTTGGTATTAGTCGGTCGCTCATTCTGTTCTTCGCTACCCTCTCGGCTCTAACTGTCTTTATGGCCAGGAGGGCAATGATCGCCGTAATTCGGCACCTAAGAAAACGGGGGCTCGACTCTCACAACATAGTGGTGATTGGAACACTAATTGGAGCCGCCCCATTCATTCGATCAATTCAAGAGCACGAAGACTGGGGTTTGAGAGTGATTGGGGTCGTCTTCCCCGACAACAGCGACAGCAAAAACGGTAAGGCTGAAGGTATAAATGTCCCAATGCTTGGTCA
>CAWVYO010000145.1:0-8629 GCA_963934385.1 uncultured bacterium | reverse complement strand
TTCTGGCACATCTGGAGGAGACTGGTCCCAAGCTGGGGGTCCCTCAAACATGTTACTAAAGCCCTCAGTCATAGTTTTGTCGCTGGTCACCTCTGGCTCCGCCACAGGCAAGAGGCTCGTGCCCATCTCGACATCTTCTTGCGCAGACTTGTACCGGAATTCCGTAACGCCGATACGAATCAGATCACCGTGAGTCAGCTCCTGGTCTTTTACACGTTTGTCATTTAGAAACAGACCGTTTGCCGCCCCGGCATCTCGAAGCCAATGGGAGCCTTGATGAAAGACTATCTCACAGTGGAGCCTCGAGGCCGCTGGATCAGACAGCACCACATCTCTCTGTTCAGAGCGACCCATCGTTAGTACATCAGATACTAATTCGTAACGCTCTTGTGTATCTGTCCCGTCTTTTGCCACACCTACCAACCAAGGCACGGAGTCCTCACCAAGTAGCGTAGATGCAGCCTCTTGTGTAAGTATTACCGTCTTATCATCTGTATCCCGAGCGGTCTTTTCAGAAAAAGAATCTGTGGCGTCATCTTCACCAAATAATACAGCCTCCTGGATCTCCACCAAGAGCGCGAATGGCTCGATTATAATCTCGTCGCCGTCCTTTAATTGAACTAGCTCTACCCTGTCTCCATTAAACCACGAGCCGTTTCCTGAGCCCATGTCTTCAAAAGTAACTCGTGCTCCTTCAACTATAATTCGGGCGTGAAAACGAGAGACACTAACGTCCACCAAAGGAAAGTCGTTTGTCTCCGAGCGTCCCATTTTGTAGGTGCCGCCGTCCAGTTTCTCGCGCACAATCACCTTGCCGCTGCGAGACACAACTAGGGTTACCTGCCCGCCGCTCATCTAAAATGACTCCACAAAAACCAAAACTAGACCTTTTCAATCTTTAGCTAATCGATATTGCTCGACATTATATATGAATTAAACTGCGCGTAGTCATCTATCGACAAAAGTTTACCCAAGCCCCAATCAAAAGCTCGGCTATTCAGGTGAGGTGACCGGAACACGACCGATAAATCTCACCACCAATATGCAGGCAGCACTACCGAGAAGTAGCGCAAGCCACAGAGGTGCGCCGAGCCCTACTGGTAGATTTCCCGCAAGGAGAGATATCGCACCACAAGCTATCGCGTACGGAAGCTGTGTCCTTACATGCTCGACATGATTGCAACCTGCGCCCAAGCTAGACAAAACTGTGGTGTCCGAAATTGGCGAACAGTGATCGCCCCAACATGCTCCCGACAACACAGCACCACTCGCAGCCATATGAACCACTGGATCACTAGAAATAGCGAAGGACAAAGGAATGACCATTGGAACCATGATCCCCATAGTCCCAAACGATGTCCCTGTGGCAAACGCAGTAGCAGCGGAGACTACAAAGACGACGCTCGCCAAAAAGGCCGGCGAGATAGCGCCGTCGAGTAACCCCACAAGGTACGCAGAGGTGCCCAAATCAGACATAGTTGAGCCCAATGTCCACGCTAATACCAAAACCCCTAGCGCCCCAGCTATCTGCTTCATGCCGCTAAAGGCAGCCCCAAAGACTCCTTTTAAGGAGAGAGCTTTAGAAGATAGCGCCACAACTACCGCCAGAGCCAAGGCGGCTTCGGAGGCAGACAGCATAGCTGCGTAGCCATCTGCCGAACCAACAATATCAATAAAGCCTACAGAACCCTCTGGCAATGAGCCATCTAGGCGCTTCGCTTCCACTGCAGCACTACCATCGAGCCAGAGCTTACCAAGCGCCCACACAACCAACAGCACCATAGGGCCTACTGCCCCGAAAGCACGACCACCACCGGAGCCTGGTTGCGAAACAGGTTCTGGAGTTGGCTCTCGGGTGAGGGCAGTGACCTCAGCCGCATACATGGGACCAAAATCACGCCCCATCCAAGCTATTGCCCCCACAAACACTATCGTAAATAAGCAATAGAAGCGGTAACCCACGCCGGCAACAAAGAAGGCGTATGGATCAATATCAGACCCCGCAGCGACTAGCCCCTCCCCCATTATAGAGACCTCGTACCCAGCCCAAGTAGAGATCAGCGCTACCGACGCTATTGGGGCCGCGGTGCTATCCACTATATAGGCCAGTTTTTCTCGTGAAATACCTAAACGGTCTACTAGCGGGCGCATCCCGTTTCCAACTATTAGACAGTTTGCGTAGTCGTCAAAAAATACCGCCAAGCCCGCTAACCATGTGGCGAGCATCCCCTTTGTGCGGGTGGTGGCGACCCTGATAAGCCGTCCCACCATTGCGCTAGTTGAGCCCGATTTGGACATCACCCCAACGGTAGCGCCGACAAGCAGCGAGAAGCCTGTCACTCGTTGATTATCAGTTGATGAAACCGATTCCCAAACCAAACCTAAGCCATGTGCGAACCCGTAAAACGGCGCCATAATAACACCGTGGTCTCCCCACTCGACAATACCGCAACCCACAAAAACAGCGGAGCCCAACGAGAGCAGAACATTTCGTGTCACTACCGCCAAAACTACCGCCAAAATGGCGGGAAAAACCGAGATAAAGCCTAATTCCATTTGGGTTTAGTAACTCGGAAAGCTGTTCGCTGGGGCTCTCAATCCAAAGGAGAGTACAAACAACTCTTTACGCAATGCTTCACATGTCGTAGACTTCCTCGGGAAGATCGATTTCACAATCAAACAGGAGGCCTGCATTGACTCTGCTACTTGTCTCAAGCGTCGCCGACGAACTTGGCGACCTAAAAGGCGAAGTTGTTGGTATCGGTGCAATCGCAGCTGCAGCGCGAATGGCCGCTATACTCGCAGTCAAAAAACCCGATAAAGTGCTCCTAATTGGTACTGCCAGCTCCTACCCTGGTGGTCCTGCACTAGGTGACGTGGTGACCGCCAGAAGAGTTGGTACTTCAGCATCGGTAGCGGTCATGGGTCTGGGATATGTGCCTAGACCACCTAACCCACTTGTCTGCGACCCCTTCATTCTACATGATTTAGGTATAGACAGCGTCGATGTGTTGACAGCTAGCGCCGTTACCACTGACTCAGTACTTGCCGGTCGCCTATCTGATGGGTGGCAGATTGAGCAGATGGAGGCCTTTGGTGTAGCCTTGGCGTGTGCACAAGCAGATGTTCCTTTCGCTGGGATTTTTGGCATCGCCAGCCAAGCTGGACCAGAGGCTCATATTCAGTGGCTATCCCACCGTGCGGAGGCTCAAGAAGCGGCAAGACTCGCTGTAGCACCCTTGTTTATATCGTAATAGAGTGTAGTCACTGGAGCGATTAAGACATGGACTGGAAGAGTCAGAGAATCATCGCGTTTGATACTGAGACAACAGGGCTTACAGCTCACGACGGTGACCGAGTCATTGAATTTGCCGCTGTCGAGATTGTGCTCGACCAAAGTGGCGCCGTAATAAAGACAAATAAACACGAGATGTTCGTCAACCCAGGGATCCCAATCCCATCAGAGATAGTTAAGCTCACGGGTATAGACGATGACACTGTCGCAAAAGCTCCACCATTTGACCGCATCGCAGACAAGGTAGCTAAACTTCTTGAAGGCTCAATATGCATCGCGCACAACTTCGCGTTCGATCAGATCTTTATAGCCATGGAGTTCGATCGCCTCGGACGACACTGGCCCAACACCTTGGCTGAGATAGATACGCTAGACCTCTCTATTCGCTATTTTCCCAATGAACGGGGTCACAAACTCGCACTTTTCTGTGACCGTTTGGGTGTCACGCTCGATGGGGCGCACCGGGCAGCAAACGATGCCGAGGCTACAGGCAGAGCTTTCGCCGCACTCGCCAAACAACTCAATGCCCCCAGCGATCTCGACCAGATGTTGGAGTGGTCTGCAGGGTTAGGGCGACCACCGACTTCGCACTGGATTCACAGAAACAAGCTAGGGGCACTCATTTTTTCAACGGGTGAGCTTAAAGATCAACTAATAGAACACCATCCATCTCACCTTCAGTGGATGCTAATAGCTAAAGAACACACACCAGAAGGTTGGCGAGAGGTCTACCCCGAATCTCTACGACGATGGATCTCCCAATTCCTAAAATGTCGGTCTTCAGGGCGTACAAAGCCACCCATCAAGAGCTTCGGACCCGCGGACTGGACCATAGACAGTAACTCTCTACCAATTGAGATACCTAGCTAGGCAATATTGATGTATGATCGAACCTGCATGAAACTAACATTTACATTTGCGGCCATTATTGGCTTAGTCGCCTGCGGACCGCCTACTCCAGAAGAGGTTGAACGCCTAATTCATCAGCAGGAAAATGAGATTTCCGCTCTCATCCAGCGCCAGTCCATTTTGGAGGATGCCGCTGCTAGCTGTGATGATCCAACAGCTAGTCCCCCGCCGATCTATTCTGAGCTACACCAGATACTTCGAGGCGATGGAGTTGATGTTAGCCGTGATGGCGCATCAGTGATCGTAACTCTAAACGGTAGCTCGTTATTTAGAGGGGGCTCTATGAGAATTCAGCGCGAAGCCGCCATGACCCTCGACATGCTCGCAACTGCCATCAAAATACATCATACACACCCGATCACAGTAGTTGGTCACACGGACAATCGACCAACATCAGGTGGGCGTTACAGCTCAAACCTGGAGCTATCCGCAGCGAGGGCTTCATCAGTTGTAACCGCCCTAACAAACGAATACGGGGTCCCCCCAGCACGCTTCACCGTTGCTGGCAGAGGAGAATACGACCCAATAGCTGACAACGATACAGCCGACGGACGAGAACAAAACCGACGCGTTGTAGTGGAGATACACCCAAGTACGGAGTAATCATGAGACCTCTCAAAATAGCACTATCGGCAATCCTGTCTATCGCCATGGTTTCGTGCGGAGCCGGTGAAGACACAGGCCCTGTAGACCCTGAGTGCGGCGATCTAGACGGAATAGGGACTGATACCGGCAATCTACCCAACATTCTCGGCAACTGGACGGTCACAATGGGTAAATGGTATTTTCAAGAAGATTGTGGGCTTTCTGACGACGAAATCAAGGGCTGGATAAACGGAGCTATGGAGGTAAAGGGTCGCGTACCAAGCTCCCTTTACGCCGTGTTTGGCGATAATGAAGAGCGATTCTACGGGCTCGAATCGGGGCATGGAGGTGTTGTCTTTTCTGGAATTCACTACTCAGAGGAATACGGGGAACTAGCTGTATCCTTCGGAGGTCACCTTTATGACGATGTCTATAGGGACAAGACGCTGATAGAGGGGTTCGCTTTTATTGGAATAGACTCTACGGGTGATGGCGAAATAGATTGCCCAGCTCGCGGAGATTTTGAGGCGTTCAGGTCGAGCCTTTAGGCTGCTATTTTTTCGGATTTAGCCACTTCAAACCCTTTGGCAGAAACCTGACTCCGGATTCATCCTGATAATGCCCTTTACCGCCATACGTTGAGGCGGTAGGTGACGCAGTGTGGTAGACAACCTGACCGATTGGTGTACCAACAGCCAAAGGAACGACTGAGCGACCAGCTAAACGAACCTCTAGCGCCCACCTAGAACAATAGCCAACATCACCCAATCCAGCGCACAGGGCCACTGTTAACCCTTGACGCCCAAACGTCGATTTGGACTTCATCTCTGGGACCAGGGCTATCTCTCCTGGAGCTGGAGGGCGAGACCCTATGGACTCTAAAGTTGTCGCCAAGTAGAACTCACCGGGCTCAAAGCGAAACACCTGTGCGTCGTCATCGACGATTCCTGCTGCCCAACCAGGCAGGGGCTGAAGACCGTCCATAGATCCATTTCGAATATCCCAAGCGGTCACAGGCTCTACTTTTTCCCAAATAGAATCGTCTGGTTGGTATAGATCCCGCATGCCATAGCGACCCTTCATTCTATACATGTCTGGACCCAATCTAATATCGACTGAATTCATGTTTACCAACTCGATCGCAAACGGCTCAATAACAATGCGCCCGGCTTCATAGTTTTCCAGAATGGCTTCACGACATAGAATCAAAACTCACCTCGTAATGTTGGTGAAAAGATAGTGGATTCCCAGCTACTTTGCACACTTATCAAGCGCCTCAATTAGATCTTTTGTAGGGATCACCTCTTTGAAGTAGATCACCTTACCAGGGAACTGAGCGAGAGCCTCTTTTGAGCCTGATAGTTTGGTGGAGACCGCTAGGACTAAGTTGCCGGGACTGTAGTTTTTCAACTGCTTGAGTCTTGCCTTCAACCACGCTCGCCGCCAAATCCCTACGATCTCCAAGTGGGCACTCCGCCCGTCGAGGTGAAACGAAAAGTCTGGTACAACGACGGACTCTCCGTTCAGATTTATAGGCGACGCATCTCGACTTATCTCCCACTCAGAATCTAAAGTACCCCAGCGCTCTTCTAGCCATTGTGCAGTACGAGATTGATAGGCTCCTGTGTCTTTTACGTGGGAGGCTAGCCCCAAAGAGGAGCTGATGGTCAGTTCTTTTCTAAGTCGACGTTTAGTCCAGCGAATTGTCGCTCTAAGCTCCCAAGAGTTCGTCTGCAACAACAGAGCTGGGAACCAATTCGCCAACGCCATCCCGTAGCGAGTGGAGAGTCTCAGCAGGGAGGTAGGGCCGTCGAGGTGGAGCGTAAAACCGCCCTCTCTAGGCTCGATACGATACATAAGTCCGCGAAAATGGGTGTGACGAAAAAGTTGTCTCAGACGCTCTGCAGAGGGTTCATCAAGCTCAACAGTTAGCTCCTCACAACGAAGAAGTAGAGATTGAACCAGAGAGACGTTGTAGCGATTTATTATCCAGTCACTCCCGCCTTCAGGGACCCCTATGGAGATGACACGCTGCTCCTGCTTTCGATCTGAATATAGAGCCTCTTTTACCTGCTCGACACTTAGACCATAGCTGACAGCAGCCTCGGAATAGGCGGCTCTAGCCGCGGCGCGTGTGGGGTTGGCAGCCACCATCGCAAACAGCTTCGCGCGAAGCTCACCTGGAGGAACCTCAGACTCTGTGGAAAACTCACACGTATCCTCAATAACCCTCGCAAGACCCTTTATTACCTTATGGTCCGTTCGGTCTCCAGATATCTGCTTTACAGCACCCTCCAAATCCTCTCGAGTCCACGTCTCCGACACTGCCCGAACGTAGAGCTCGAGAAGCTCTCTAGCAACATCCACGACCTTAGGGGCATCGCTCTTTAGGAAGCTCGGCGTAATGGTCTTCTTGTGGGTTCGAACCCTAATCAGTCCCGCTGTAAGCATCGTGCTTCCTCCTGGAGTCTGAGTGATCAACCTCTTTTGTGCCTACCGTAATTAGTTCATATAGGACAGCTGACTTGCCCTCTAAGGGACGTAGAATCCTACCCAAACGCTGCACGTGTTCTCGAACGGTGGAGGTTCCAGATATCACAACGCCAACATCTGCGGCTGGCATGTCCACACCCTCGTTCAAGACACGGGACGTTACAATAACTCTCCACTCACCGGCACCAAAGCCAGCGAGGATCGATTTGCGCTCTTTAGCAGGCGTCTGGTGTGTAATACAAGGCACCAAGAACTCACGAGACACTCGATATGCGGTGTGGTTGTCATTGGTGAAAATCAGAACACACCCCAGCGGATGCCTCTCTATAATCTCTTCTAGAGCGTCGAATTTACCGCTGGCTTGATGCATAATCTCACGACTCTCTCGATGACCTCGGAGGGCGGCTCGACCGTCCCTACTCTGGGCTGCAGCCTGCATAAACCTTCCCCAGCCATTGGGTCCCCCCATAAAGATCCTACGGCGCCCGATAAAACTCGTGTAGGCCGCTCGGGCTTCGTTGTAGCGAATGGTCTCATCATAGGTCAACTCTACTTCGACCCTCTCGATGGTGTAATCGGACAAGACACCTGACTTTAGCTCACTGATCTCTTTTCGATAGACAATAGGACCTACAAGCCAAGGGAGATCGTTGTGGGCGTCGTCGGCTCGCTCCGGCGTCGCAGAAAGCCCAAGGCGCATTGGCGCTATATACATCTCCGCTGTCTGAGAGAAGGCGGCCGAGGGAAGATGGTGCACCTCGTCATACACAATCAGACCAAACCGGTTGCCGTACTTTTCAGCATGAATATAGGCAGAGTCGTAGGTGGAAACCGTGATCTCCTCAATAGTGTGCTCGCCACCACCCAACATTCCGATTGGCTGGTTAAATGCTGAACTCAATACTCCGTGCCACTGATTTACGAGGTCAATAGTAGGTACCAGCACCAAGGTTGAACGATTGGCTTGAGCAATAATTAGCTCGGCAACAAAGCTCTTACCCGAGCCTGTCGGCAAGACAACAACCCCTCTTCGTCCAGACTCTGACCAGGCAGATACTGCCTCTGACTGGTAGTCACGTGGGCTCTTTTCGCTTGTGTGATTTAGACCTTCAAGCCTTTTATAATCTCGAACTTCGTCTTTAAAAGCGATCCGCTCTCGGTTGAGGTGAACCAACAGATCGCGATACCAGATAGCCGCAGCTCGTGATTTACCAACACGATCATCGTGCACAAACCCCAATTCGGACTCGGCTTCGAGATAGCCGTTTAGCAAAATAGTGCCGCGATGATATTCTATTGAGAGCATTATGCCCCTAGAGGTAACGACATATGAAAATAATTACAGGC
>CAWVYO010000144.1:0-8710 GCA_963934385.1 uncultured bacterium | reverse complement strand
GGTTACAATGAGAGTTAGCCCGAGCTCTTCGCCGCCTGTGATGGCGACCCCAATTTCATAGCCTAGGAGCTCTTTGATCTCGTCGTAATCAAACCCTCCTGTAACAAACGCTGAGGCCCCCATATCTACCGCTTTCTTGAGGGCGCTAACTGTTAAGTATGACCCCCCGATTAGTACCTTGCCGCGGCAATCATCGGTGATGTGGGCATCAGTGACCACTTGGTCCGGCGACTCTGCCACCATGGCGATCTCGCCGCGAGCCTCGCCACCTAGACCGAAGATGCCCTGGATAAATGCGGCGTTAGACTGAATAACACAGCCCTCGCTTGGGATAACCTCTACGACTCGCCCGTTGATATATGCCTCCATCTCCACAGGTACGGGATCAGCCTGAAAGATGACCTGACCAGTCACGGCTGAGATGCTCTCGATTGTACCTGATACAATAGACGTGGCTTCACTCTTGAAGAGCCCAAAGAAACCCGGGCTTTTCGCAATGACCTCTCCCTCTGTCACCTTTTCTCCCTCGGCCTTTGACATGAGAGATTTAAGCCTACCCGCATCAACCCCGAGCTGGTTTGCCACGTTTACTGGGTAAATTTTTCCAGGGAGCTCTGTTCTTGCCACGACGGTATCTGCTGTGACCATTTCGCCAACTGCGACGGTGACCTCTCCTTCGAGAGGAAGGCGGCGGTCTTTCTGGATTACGCCTTTTTCGCTGACCCTAAGGCCTGGGGTAAATACGGCAGCCATTACTTCACCTCCGCGGTTTCAGTCTGTGGATACTCATCAAGGGCTAGAACCCATTTTTTAAGCAGAGAGACGCGAGTAGATTGCTCAGCGGGGAGCTGAATCTCTGGTCGCCCTCGGGTGTCGACGATTATGCCAACGACACCTGCCTTGATGGTCTTGACCACTGGTTTACCAGGTCCGGCACCTACGTCTAGAGAATTCTGAAGAGGGGTGACAGTTATTGAGACCTCCGCTTCTGGAAGTTTCCAGCGCTTAAGGGTCATGTCGTGAATTTCTTCGGACACGGTACCAGACTCAGCAGACCAGGACATCCTAACTACAGGTCCTGGTTTCATCTCGCCAACGGGTGCTATACAGGTTCCTAGATAGACTATGCAGTCTTTCTCAAACACCTCTGTTGCAGCCTCTTTCTTAACCGTTGAGAGCACCCCTAAATGAGGCATCATGAATATAGAGTCAACGGCGAGCTCAGTGATCCCCTCAGGTGAGAAGGCGTCGATCATCATGCGCATTGATTGAACTCTGCGAGGTGCGTGTGAGAGCACGCCACCAGAGCCAATGAGCAGGTCTAGCTCCATCATATTAACTAGAGAGTTACCGCCTGAGGTCTGTCGGAATGCGTCGGCAATTGTGCGCTCCTGTTGAACCCCGCGAAGGGCCACAGCGAATTCTTTATGCTGAATAAAAGCCAGCCTAAGCGCCTCTCGAGCGATAGCTTGCTCGATCTTTAGCTCCTTAAGAGTCTGGGGAATAGTTGTAGGGCGAATCATCTTGTTTCCGATCCGATTTCGCAACTGTTTTTCGTTTATCTCAAAGGGAACCCATCGCAAAATAGCGGGAAGTCCCGCCTCGGCGAGGACATTAGAGACTGAATAGCTCATGCCCAAGTTAGCTGATACCGTGCGGTTAAAGGCCTCGTCAAAGACGGAGAACACGTCGGTGGTTGCACCGCCAATGTCGACACCAATGATGTTGATATCACGGTCTTTGGCGATGGTTTGCATGATAAGCCCAACAGCGCCCGGAGTAGGCATGATAGGTGCATCAGCCCAACCCATTAGCTTGTCATAGCCTGGGGCTTGGGCCATCACGTGTTCCATAAAGAGGTCGTGAATTTTGTCTCTTGCTGGCCCTAAATTCTCGTGTTCCATTATGGGTCTAACGTTGTCTACAACCTGTAAGTCCGAGACATCGCCCAGCAGCTCGGTGATCTGTTCCTTTACCTCTTGATTACCAGCGAAGATTACGGGGAGGTTGAAGCTTCCACCGAGCCTAGTGCGTGGTCTTGCGGCTTTTATTCTCTCTGCCAGACTGATAACGTGCTTCTCTGTTCCGCCGTCGATTCCACCTGCCAGTAGAATCATGTCGGGGCGAAGCTGGCGTATTCGCTCGATCTGCTCATGAGCCGGGCGTTTATCGTTTGTCGCGAAGGTGTCCATGACTATGGCGCCGGCGCCAAGCGCCGCCCTTGTCGCTGACTCTGCAGTCATTGAGCGGACAACGCCGCCCACAACCAGCTGAAGTCCTCCTCCAGCGCTGGATGTTGAGATGTAGATGTCTACCCCGTCGTTCTCTCCACGCTCAGGGGTTCGGATGGTGCCGTCGTCGTTGACTAGGCGTCGCCCAGACAGCTCTTGGATTTCGGTCGCGGCGTTAACCACTCCGTTGGTGACATCTTCAAAGGGAGCCTCAACCGTGGTTGGAGCCTCTCCGCGCCATGTTTGACGCCAGGTGTCTCCGACCTTCTCTATTAGAATGGCCTTTGTGGTTGTGCTGCCGCAGTCTGTAGCCAAGACGCTACGTATATCGGCGCTGCTAATATTTTTTTTGTCGCTCACGATTTGCGGCGCTCCTTATCAAGTTCTTCTATTCGCCCAAGTAAGTAGTCCAAACCTCGACGATCTTCCAACAAATGAGCGAGTTCATCCCAACTATCTGCGGACAAAATGGTGGTGATCGCTGGTGATAGGACATGCATGAACTGGCTGCCGACAAAAGAAAGTGGACGCATTGTCTCAAGGGTGAGTATCGCGGGGAGCGTCAAGCTGAACCTTACCAAAAACTGGGCGACTTTCTCAACGGCCGCTTCTTGGGCTTCGTTCACGACCAATGGTTCTGTTCTGCTCACGCGAATCTCCAAATAAATAATTTCTGGGTGCCAACCCATATCACGTCTTTTCTGGTATGTTGAGCTTGAACAGCGCGTCACTAAGAAACGGAGATTAGCGGTGCTAACTTTTTTCGCAGCGATTGGGCTAGGCTTGGCTTTCGCAGATGAGCCATTTGATGAGATCACAGGTGCTTCAGAGCTATCAGACGTTCAACCCACCCCTGCGCCGGGCTCGTGTGAATTGTTACCCGATGAAGCTAGAGAGGCGCTTGCTAGCCATTACGAGACCCGACTTGAAGCATCTGTCGAGGCGGCTCGCGGCGGAGACGACTGGGGGGCTAGTGCTTTCTCCTATAACCATGAAGACAACAGGTGTTATTCTTGGGGCCTAGAGTGGCTGATATATGTCTACGGAGGCACTGATGGTGGGAGGGCCAACGTCGAACGCCACTTGTGGATTGAGGACGGACTCCAATCTCACGGGCGCACAGCGCCACCAATAGATGTTGAGCCAGAGCGAGGCATGTTGAGGATAGAGAGCGCCGAGGGCGGACTGGGCTGGTCGTGGATTCAGCATTCTTGGTATTCTAAAGAGGGGGGCTGGCACCGAGTAGCCTCTCTTCCCGCATCTGTTGACGTAGATTCCAGCGCTTTTCGGATCGATAGCCATTTTGAATTTGGACAAGCAGCCGTTGGAGAGAGGGCGCTGACTGTTCGTTACTACGTACCCAGTGTGGGTTTGGATTCCACTATAGTGGGGGAGCTGTCTTCACTTGAGGGCGTGTTTGAATGGTCTGGTAGTGGCGACCTGTACAATTATCTCACTGAGTGTCACGACACTCCGATTCAAGGATGTCCACTCCAGAGTCTCCTTGATTGGGTCGGGGGGAGTCTTGGACAATCTGTTGCTAGTAGCCCACAGGGACCAACAAGACCTATTCAGGAGGTCGTTGGAGAGTTCTCTGTACTTCAGGCAATTTCGGATCCGCCCGAGCACCAAGCCGTGATTGATCAAGTTCTCAGGAGTCGGAACTCTCAGTTAGTCAGGTGTTATGAGCGCTCCACCCGAGGGGGGACTCGCGTAGGGAGGCGCTTTGTCGCGACCTTCGATATTGAGAGTGGACGAGTTGTCTCAACGGAGATCAACGGAAGCACAGGGTCCTCTTGGCTCGACAGTTGTTTTGTTAGAAGACTTGAGAGCAGTCGGTTTAATGGGGTTGACGGTATGTTGGCCCTTTACCTGGGGCTGGGAGGCGACGAGTGAGTACAACGGGAGACAGAGACCCAGGAATCCCTGTAGCAACGCAGGCGGCTCATGATGCAGCTTGTGCTCGTGGAGATGGTGCATATATCGACCCATTAACGGGAGGGATGGTAATGACGGCGTTCAAATTGACAGAGATGGACTATTGCTGTGGCAACGGTTGTCGGCACTGCCCTTGGCCAGCGAGTGTGCAGATTGAAGCAGGTCGACGCACGACGCGTGATCTTCTATGAGTGAACTCACCCTAGCGCAGCGTACATATATAGTAATCTTCGGCGCAGACACACCTGCGGGTAAGGGCTTTGATGTAGCGTTATTGGTTTCTATATTGGCATCGGTTGCTGTGGTGATGCTGCAGACTGTAGAGCCAATCGCGGCCGTTCACGGCGAAATGCTCCAGACTACAGAGTGGCTCTTTACGGGGCTGTTTACCGTCGAGTATATTGTGCGAATCTGGTGTGTTGAGAATAAGAAGGCTTACCTAAAGAGCTTCTTTGGTGTAGTTGATCTGCTCTCGGTATTACCTAGCTATATCGGGCTAATCTTCCCTCACGTTAGGCTGATGTTGGTGCTGCGCTCGGTGAGATTAATACGCGTGTTCCAGATCTTCCAACTGACACCAGCTCTCAAGGAGGCTGCGGGCTTTAAGCGAGCGCTCAAGAGTAGCGGTGCGCGTATAACTGTTTTCTTGGCGGCGGTATTTATAGTAGTGGTTCTTATGGGGTCGCTTATGTACATAGTTGAGGGACCAGAGAATGGCTTTACTTCTATACCTATAAGCATGTACTGGGCGGTGGTGACAATGACTACCGTAGGCTTTGGCGATCTAGTGCCGCATACCGCATGGGGGCAGACCATTGCTAGTGTGCTAATGATTTTGGGTTACAGCCTCATAGTTGTCCCCACGGGGCTGGTCTCGGCGGAGTTGGTCAAAGCTGATTATGGCTCCGCAGCCTCAAAGGCTTCAGCTGATAAGCTTAACAGCTGCGGTGGTTGCGGAGGCTTAGCGGCTAGACAAGAGTCCAAGTATTGCGACAAATGCGGAGCAGTGCTTTAGGGTATGTGATAGCGTTTGCGAATAAATTACTGAAAAATGAGGTGAATATAATGAGAGTATTAACGGCTACTATTCTATCTCTGTTTCCACTGTTAGCTACTGCAAGCCCCCTTGAAGATCGGGCTGAAGCTGATGTATCGGCCTCCAGGGGCATCCTCATCCCTACCGCCGAGACAATTGGGGAGGGTAATCTCACCGTCACAGATTTTGAGATCTTGTTCGTCAACGCCACATACGGTGTCACGGATGATCTTCAGGTGGGGGTAACAACAATCCTCCCCCTGTTTGCCGACATGCCAACGTTTGCTATTTTTAGCGGAAAACTAAAGGTTCAGGAGAGCGATACTTACCAGATCTCTGTTCAGCCTAGCGCCTTGATCTTAGGAGACTCTGGAACATATGGTGGAACACTGGGGGTGCAGGCTCTGGCCGATATCGTTCTTGATAGTGAAGGTAGCTGGGTGCTTAGTTTGTCTCAGAATAATATGTTCGCGTGGGGGGACGGTGATTTTGTCAGTGAAGGCTTCGCGTTTACCGTTGGCGCGAGTCTGCAGGGGCAGATATCGACAAAAATAAAGCTCCTCTGTGAGCTGTTTACTCCTGGGATTGTCCCGTTTGAGGGTAATGCTGAGTTGTTTGGAGAGGCAGCGGGCTTCGGTTATGGTGTTAGGTTCTTTGGTGAGTCTCTGTCTGGTGACATCACGTTCCTTAGACCATTGGACCCAGATTTGGCAGCTAACCTCAACCTGCTACTAGGTCTACCCTTGCTGTCGATTACATCTCGGTTTTAGCACTGGCTAATGCTTAACATTTTTGTTGGGCTTCATTTCACGATGCTTGCGCCCAACATTGAGAAGGCGTGTTCCCCTTGGTTTTGCTATGATATCACCAGATATAAAGCCACGTTGTAGGGCGATTTTGGGTAGATAGTCAATCTGGATGCACTGCCTGGACACAAAAGAACTGCCTTTTCCTGTAGAATCTAACGGAGCTATTTTGAGTGGAGTCTCGCCGCCTGGCCACGCGGGCTTTTTCTTCACTGACCTTCCAAGCTAGATGGAGTGAAAAAACATGACAGGAATAAAGAAGTTCACCAACATACTTCAGGAATTTTCTATCCCGTTGATAGTGGGTGTTATCGCGGCACTTGTAGTGGCCAATATGGACTACCACTTCTACGAGAGCCTAGTAGAGTACGAGGTGTTTGGTCATGGCGCGTCGATTTTGGGACATCACGTTACCGCTCACTTCCTAATAAACGATATCTTCATGGTCTTCTTCTTTGGAATTGCCGCCAAAGAGATCACAGAGGCAGCACTGCCTGGGGGAGATCTAAACCCTCCTAGCAAGGCAATAAATCCATTGCTGGGTACGCTAGGTGGGGTCGCTGGCCCTGTCGCGGTCTATTTTCTGATGACGGGCTTACTCTATTCTGGGGACGAATACACAGCTGTGATTAACGGTTGGGGTATACCAACTGCGACAGACATCGCTCTCGCTTGGCTCATCGCTAGACTAGTGTTTGGCAATACCCATCCAGCGGTAAACTTCCTCCTTTTACTCGCAGTGGCTGATGACGCGATTGGGCTTGGTATTATCGCCGTATTCTACCCAGACCCTAACCATCTCCCAGCACCAGAGTGGTTGCTATATCTAACGGTACCAGCGATGATCATAGCTTTCGCGATGAGAAAGTTTGGTGTCAAGCAGTGGTTCCCGTACATACTGATCCCAGGTGTCCTGAGTTGGCTTGGCTTTATCGAGGCATCTTTACATCCTGCTCTTGCCTTGGTCCCAATTGTCCCATTCCTGCCAGGTCCGACTCACGACACAGGGATGTTCTCAGCGGAGGACGAGGTTGACGAAGAAATTGCGGAACACAAGGCCCACCCAGAGGAGCCTCACGAGCACCATGAACACAGCGCACTGCACAACTTTGAGCACAACTTGAAGCTCCCTGTTGACTTTGGGCTCTTCTTCTTTGCCTTCGCCAACGCTGGGGTGCCATTCTCTTCAATGAACGCGGTTACCTGGATAGTGCTAGGCTCCCTGCTAGCTGGAAAGGTGATCGGCATAGTTACCTTCTCAGCAATCGGCGACATGCTGGGCGCAAAGTTACCCGACGGCATGGGCATCAAGCACCTCTTTGTGGCCAGTATAATCGCGGGGCTAGGGCTAACTGTCGCGCTGTTTGTGGCTGGAGAGGCATTCCCTGACGGGAGTCCATTCCAAGGACCTGCCAAGATGGGCGCCGTCTTTAGTGCTGGTGCGGCGTTCTTGGCGATCGTTGCAGGAAAGATTCTTGGGGTAAAGGACCAAGAGTCATAGGTTGCACCTAACAAACAACAAATGTGGGCTGGCTTGACTTTTGTTAGGCCAGCCCACTTTTTTACTAATGTAGGAAGAAAAAAGATGTCTGAATCAGATTACCCCGAGAAGACGTGCGCCTCAGACAGGCTTGTTCGCCACCCGATGATGGTAAAGCAGGTAGTGACGGGCACTAAGCGCCGCCAACGCCGTAATGGTGTTTATGTCTACCCTGGAGAGATTTTTACCATTGGCGACAAGACTGTCGAGTGTACCGCTCTTTTTCGTCAGGCACTGGGCGAGATCGACGATGCCGCGGCTATCTTAGAGGGTTTTCCAAGCCTTGCCGCTTACAAGGGGTTTATTCTCAAAATGCACAAGGGAATGGAGTGGGACGACTCGGCCAAGGCTTGGGTTCATGAGTTCAAGCTAATCGACTAGTTTTATACGAGGTAACAGAAGATGTCTTTTCCATCTGACTTAGAGATCGCCCTAAACGCCACAGCACAGCCCATCCAAGATATAGCCGACAAGCTGGGGCTCACTCCCGACGTGCTTCGTCCATACGGTCACGACAAGGCAAAGATCGTTAGACCTCTTGGCAAGGGGAAGATCAAGGGTAAGCTCATCTTGGTGACTGCGATTAGCCCTACAAAGGCTGGCGAGGGCAAGACCACCACCTCTATTGCGCTGGCCCAAGGGCTCGGAAAGTTAGGAAAAGATGGCTGTGTTGTCTTGCGGGAGCCCTCTATGGGGCCTGTAATGGGTATCAAAGGCGGAGCCGCTGGCGGTGGCTACAGTCAGGTCATCCCAATGGTCGATATCAACCTGCACTTCACGGGTGACCTTCACGCCATAACGGCTGCTCACAACCTGCTGGCGGCGATGCTGGACAACCATCTGCACTTTGGAAACAAGCTGGAGTTCGAGCCACGCACAATCCTCTATAAGAGGGTGCTGGACATGAACGACCGCTCCCTTCGCCACATTATGGTTGGTCTGGGTGGTCGTACAATGGGTGTGCCTAGGGAGGCTGGCTTTGATATCACCGCGGCGAGCGAGATCATGGCGATCTTGTGTCTGGCGAACGACTTCGCCGACCTCAAAGAGCGCCTTGGAAATATCTTGCTTGGTCAGAGAAGAAAGACTGGAGAGGGGATCTACGCTCGCGACCTGGAGGCTCAAGGGGCGCTAGCTGTTGTGCTAAAAGACGCCATGT
>CAWVYO010000143.1:0-8790 GCA_963934385.1 uncultured bacterium | reverse complement strand
GGGTGAAGAAGGGTACCACTGCGAGATGCAAGCTTCGTTTGAGTTGACCAACCCAGAAGGGCAAACTTTTATAGCCGGGGGCGGCTTTGGTTACGAAGGCATTCGGGATTCCGAGGGTGGTAGTTCTTGGATGGCATTTATTCAGGGTACTTTTAGTTTTCCAGGGGCGACCGGTTGGCTTCGA
Organism: uncultured bacterium; assembly: GCA_963934385.1. Taxonomy (GTDB): domain Bacteria; phylum Myxococcota_A; class UBA796; order UBA796; family CAJQPC01; genus CAWVYO01. The sequence continues at coordinate 8,606 of CAWVYO010000143.1, read as the reverse complement.
GAGGGGGCATCGTCGGCTCTTCTGATCGTTGGTACCCATAAATATGACGATTGGGAAATTGAGATGTCGGGTGGCGTAGGCGACAAGGATTATTACCTTTACTTCCAAGATGTGAATGTCACGTCGGGGTCATGTGGTCATCACACAGGTTCGATTGGATTACGTGATCCAAACGGCGGATGGTACTGGTGGGAAAAGACCGATTCCTGTGAGGATTGCGGAGAACTGTTCTTCAATTCCCAGGAGATGGGAACGCTCTGTCTTGACATGAGTGATCAGTTCACGACCTATGCTGACAGCTTGAGAGTGCCATGATTTTCAGTAGCGCAATGATCTTGTTCGCATGCAGTGGTGTCGAGGTTGAGGAGCCAGAATCTACTGGGTTAGTCCAACTTGAAGGTGGGCGCCTTCTGCGTAGGATTAGCCTGGACATACGGGGTGTGGTGCCATCTCTAGAAGAGCTTGAGCAGGCCTCAATTAGCAGTGAGTCCTTGGAGGAAATGTGGCCTCTGTGGCTTGAAGACCCTCGCTTTGAGGAGCGCCTTGTAGACCTCTTTGCGGAACAGTGGTTGACCCGAGTGGACGATTACAACGTGACTTATTTGGACTTTAAACTGGACGAAAGTTCAGAGTATGAATTTTTGCGCTCTGTGGGAGAGGAGCCTCTGCGTTTGATCGCAAATGTGATCGCAAATGATCTTCCATATTCTGAGATTGCCACAGCCGATTATATGTACTCGACTGAGTTTTTGAGTGAAATTTGGCCAATAAGCCGAGAGGCTTCAGTAGGTGAGTCAGGAGATGAGTGGGGACTCTCTAGCTGGACTGATGATAGACCTTCAGCTGGTGTCCTTGCTAGTAACGGTCTGTGGTGGCGTTACTATACAACCCCATTTAATTACAACCGAGGACGCTCTTCTGCGGTCACTAGATTGCTATTGTGCGAGGACTATCTGGAGAGACCCGTCAAGTTTACTGAGGCTCCAGCGTTGTTGGATGAGGGGGATACAGAGAACGCTATTAAGTCATCTGAATCTTGTATGGCATGTCACACCACTCTCGATCCAATGGCATCGGCACTCTTTGGGTTTTGGTGGTACGAAATATATGACCCAGCGGAGATGTCTAGGTATCATGCAGACAGGGAGCCTCTTGGTGAGAGTATTTTAGGGGTGGCGCCGGAATTTTTTGGTATCCCGGTATCGGGGCTTGGAGAGCTAGGGCAAGCGTTGACATTGGACCCTAGGTTTAAGCAGTGTGCAGTTCAGACTGCTGCGACGATGTTTTGGAGAAGGCATGTATCTTTAGTGGACTTTGTGCGCCTCTCTGACTTGAGAGAGGAATTTGAATCCACGGGGTTAAATTATAAAGCCCTAGTCGAGTCTATTATGAGAGGAGAGGTCTACCGTGCAGGAGGGTTTACCGAGGATGTAGGTGAGGCGACTGAGGCCCGAGAGGAGGTCTCTAGAATAATGAGCCCAGAGATGCTCTCGTCCGCCGTGCTTGACCTGACGGGGTTTGAGTGGTTGGAGGGAGGCTGGGAGCAATTGGAGAGTGACCGGACTGGCTTTAGGGTTCTCGCTGGCGGTTTGGATGGTGTTGGCGTTACACAGCCGTCTAGAGGACCCAGCCTCACCTGGGCGCTGGTGGTCAAGCGTCTTGCTCAGGGAGCCGCTTATCACGCAGTGACCGGTGATTACGAAGGTGAGGGACCTAGCCTTATCTCCGCTGGCGTAGGCGTCTCGCCAGGTGACCCCAACTTTGAATTAGAGCTTGAACGTCTGTTTTTGCGCTTGTTTGGGAGAGAGGTGACGTCTGATGAGAAGGCATCCTATAGCGAGTTTTTCTCAGTGGTAGAAGCTGAGGGATCTCAAGAGGCGGCTTGGCGAAGTATAATCTCCGTAATGTTACGAGACCCAGAATTTGTGAGTTACTAATGACACTGTCCCGCCGAAATTTTCTTGGTCTAACAGCAGCTGGCGCCCTCTTACCGCGGCAACTTTTGGCTCTCTCACCAGAGGATGCTGCCAAGCGCAAATTTTTGTTTGTCTACTGTAAAGGTGGTTGGGACACTACCTATTGCTTTGCTCCCGAATTTCAGAATTCACTTATTGATATGGAGGGCGACGCGACAACAGCTGTGGAGGGAGGGATAACCTTCGTGGACCACGAAACTAGGCCAGCAGTGCGGTCGTTCTTCGAGAGGTATGGGGCTTCAACAGCGGTAATAAATGGAATTGAGGTTCGGTCAATCGCACATGAGAAGGCTCAACAGTTGGCTTTTACAGGTGCTGCTTCGCCAGGGTACGATGACTGGCCTACTATTATCGCTCACTACGGAGGTTCAGGTTTACAGTTGCCTCATGTTAATGTCTCAGGTCCAACCTACTCAGCAAACTTCCAGGAGTCAGTCGTGCGTTTGGGATCAGCGGGGCAGCTTTCTTCGTTATTGACCGGCACAAATATCAGCGGTGCTACAATTCCAGTAACGCTGCCGTCGTCAGCTATTCAGGTGTTAGAAGACCAGTTTGTTTTGGGGCGCGCATCGGCTGGTAATCGTCAGTTTGACAGCTCATATTCAACAGTTCTCAATAATCTCAATATGTTTAGTTCCGTTTCTGAAAACATAGAGTTGACTTCGGGGAGCAATCTAGACGAGCGATTAAGTACGGTGCTTGACTGCTTCGAGATGGGGCTTTCTCGGTGCGGAATTGTTCAGTACGATGGACTTCAGGATTTGGGTTGGGACACTCATGGAGGGAACGAGGTTCAGGGATGGCATTACGAGGAGTTGTTTGGGGCTCTATTGAATGTCATGGAGTCACTCGAACAGAGGGTTGGTCCCACCGGTCAAGCTCTCTCCGAAGAAGTCTGTGTGGTCGTTTTTTCTGAAATGGGGCGTCACCCAAAGCTAAACAGCACCCGAGGCAAGGATCACTGGACTTTCACTAGTGCCATGCTCTGTGGATCAGGAGTTGATGGTGGACGAGTAATAGGTGGGTATGACGATCAGTTTTACGGTCAAAGTATTGATCTGGCGAGTGGAGAGCTATTTGGTAGCGGTAGCAAACTAAGTGACAAGCACTTCGGCGCGACATTGTTAGCCATGGCTGGTGTAGATTGGCAAGAGTTCTCTGGAGGAATGGCGCCAATTACTGGTATCATACGTCCGTAAATGTTGACGTTGAGGCTGTTCCGTGTAATGCTTCGGCATCGAATTCGTCGGCTTTAGGGTCGGCTACATATATTGGTTTGGAAGCTCCGGCTCTGGACACACATCTCGGCAGCAACATAGCTGTCATACATCTCTCGCTTCGATCGCATTGACTGAAGCACTCTTTTTCGCGGCCTAATGGTCGTATTAATCTTTATACAGTTCCAACCACAAATATTAGGGTACCCGTGACAATACTGCGCGACAGACATCAAATAATGACCGTTCGAGTCGATGTTTTGGCGTATCCTTGTGTTTGGAATATTGGAGGACCCTTTGGGTTCGGAAATTATAGTGAATGTGACGGGACGCGAAAATCGCGTAGCCCTAATGGAGAACGGACAGCTCGCTGAGTTGCACATAAGTCGAGGTCGCGACCGCGGCTTCGTAGGAAATGTCTACATCGGAAAGGTAGTAAGAGTTCTACCTGGTATGCAAGCGGCATTTGTCGAGATCGGCTTGGAGAGAGCTGCATTCTTGTATGTCGGCGACATCTATAAAGAGCTTCTCGATGTGGGTGATGAAGACAACGGTGAGGCTCCACTCAGTAAGGATGAGGCACGATCAGCACCACGAGTTGGAAAGCCGGCCATTCAGGACCTCATAAAAGAGGGACAAGAGATTGTTGTTCAGATCGCGAAAGATCCGATCGGTACCAAGGGTGCTCGCGTAACAACGCACATCACCTTGCCGGGAAGATACTTGGTCTTTATGCCTACTGTAAGCAACGTAGGAATTTCTAGGCGTATTGAGTCTGATTCTGAGAGAAAGCGCCTAAAAGCATTTATCTCGAAAAATCGACCAAAAGGCGCCGGCTTTATCGTGCGTACGGTCTGTAAGGACCAAACTAACGAGACTTTGCAACAGGATATGGATTATCTCCTGGGCGCATGGAAGAAGATTCAAGAGCAGGCTCGCAGTCGTAGAGCCCCTTACACTATTCATGAGGATTACGGTCTCGTAGTGGGTTTTTTACGGGACAATATGACTGATAATATCGATCGGATTGTTATCGATTCAAATGAGGAATTTGATAAGGTAGATAGCTTTATTACGGACTTCATGCCGAGCCTCAAGAAACGTGTTCAGCGCTATAAAGGTTCGGATCCAGTGTTTGATGTCTACGGTGTTGAGACCGAGATAAAGCGCTCACTTGGTAGAAAGGTCTGGTTGAAGAGTGGTGGGTATCTCATCATTGACCAGACAGAGGCGTTGGTAGCTATTGATATCAACTCAGGTAAGTTCGTAGGAACCTCATCATTGGAGGAGACAATAACGAGCATTAACCTCGAGGCGATCAAGGAAATTGTATATCAGCTGCGTCTACGTAATATCGGTGGAATAATCATCATCGACTTTATCGACATGGATCGTCAGACAAACCGCGAGAGGGTCTACAAGTTGCTTCAGAAGGAGCTGCGCAAGGACCGTGCTCGCACTAATATATTACAGATCTCAGAGCTTGGTCTTGTCGAGATGACCCGTAAGCGCGTACAGGAGGATCTCGATAGGTTTGTCCACGAAGACTGCTTCTATTGTGAAGGTACTGGCGTGTTGAGGAGTCGTGAGACCCTCTGTTACGACATCCTTCGAGAGGTCATGCGAGAGTCGGCCCGTGGAAACAAATCGGATACTATATTTGTAAATGCACACCCTCAGGTGGCGGACCTTATGTACGGCTCCGAGCTAGACTCAATGGAGAAGATTGAGGACAGGACCGGTAAGCGATTGGTAATTAGGGCAATGGGCCACTATCACATGCAGAAATACGAAGTATACTCTCGGTAACTGAACGCTAAGGAGGGCGGGATGGCTCGCTATTCTGTGCGCATAGAGGGCGAGTTTGAACGATTCACCTTCAAGGCTGACGATGGCTCATACGCCGTAGGTCGCGTAGAGACTCCTGACGGACCAGTAACTGTCTTGGGACCTATTGGCGGTGTCTCTGAAGGAGCCTTCGTGAAGCTAGAGGGCTCTTGGAGCACTCACGCGAAGTACGGTCGACAGTTTCGGGTACTATCGTGTATGGTCGAAGAACCCCGGACTACAGATGGAATTGAGCGTTATCTTTCGTCTGGGTCTGTACGCGGTCTTGGGGTAGGTCTGGCCAAGCGGGTCGTCGAGCGGTTTGGATTAGATACTATTAGAGTGCTTGATGAGGAGCCTGAACGTCTACGTGAGGTTTCGGGAATAGGGCAGAAGAGGCTAGAGGAGGTAGTCGCACACTGGGAGCAAGGTCAGGCGATGCGAGAAGTGATGATCGCGCTTCGTGGTCACGGAGTCTCCGCGGGTGTTGCTACGCGGATAATAGAAAAGTACGGCAAAGGTGCCATGGGAGTTCTAAAGCAGAACCCATACCAATTGGCGGGAGAGATAAGAGGCGTAGCATTTAGAACGGCTGATTCGATAGCGAGGGAATTTGGAATCTCGAAGGATGATCCTCGCCGAGCTAGAGCGGCAGTAGTTTGGATCCTTCAGACCGCCCTTGGCAACGGTCACTGTTACCTGCCTCACAGAGAGTTAGTGGGGCAATGCGGTGGACTGGGGATTCCCGCAGACAAGGTTGTCGAGGCAATAGGTCGAGTGGCCTTAGAGGGCAGGTTAGTCTCGAGGAAAGCCAGCGTAGGGGATGGGGAGCAACGGCACTATATAGCAGAGGTAGCTCGCCGGGAGCGCCTAGTTGGCAAGGCCATAGGTAGGCTGGTTGGTGGTGAGCCCGTGGCACCAGTCTGGGTCAGGAGCGCAGCAGAAGCGGCAGCACTATCTCTGAATAGTGAGCAGGTGGATGCCGTTGCCCATGCTGCTGGTTGTGGTGTCAGCGTTATCACTGGCGGTCCAGGTACAGGTAAAACAACTATTGTAAAAGTACTAATGAGGTATGCGCAAAGCCAGGGTCAGGCATGGGCTCTCTGTGCGCCTACAGGTCGAGCTGCGAAGCGACTCTCTGAATCCTGCGATGTTCAGGCTAAGACTATTCATCGACTTTTAGAATACCAACCCCAGGTCGGATTTGGTCGAGATGTTGGGGAGCCACTATCCTTTGAGTCTAAAAGCAATAGTCCTAAGCTCGAAAAAGGCTCAAAGGCCGGTCTTTTCGGTGTGTTGGTAGACGAGGCCTCTATGATCGACTTAGAGCTTATGGAGGCTCTATTGAACGCCTTACCGTCGGGTTGTAGGCTCGTAATGGTCGGAGACTCGGACCAGCTCCCCAGCGTAGGAGCCGGTCGAGTTTTGGGTGACATTATTGAGAGTGGCAAGATCCCTACCACTAGACTTACTCAGGTTTATCGTCAATCAACGGGATCCGGAATCATTCGAAATGCCCATAGGGTCCTGGCTGGAGTTCTACCGGTGAGCGGTGAGAAGGAGTCAGATGACCTGCGAGATTTCTTTATAATAAACCGAGAAGAGGCACATAGCGCAAAATCAGCCATCCTGGAGGTGGTTACAAAGCGACTTCGTTCAAAGGGTTTCGACCCCATGAACGACATTCAGGTCTTGACCCCAATGCACAAGGGAGAGTTAGGTACAGAGTCTCTCAACGAGGCGCTTCAGGACGCTCTAAATCCTGATGGTGATGAAATAGTGCGAAAGGGTAAACGGCTTCGCCTAGGCGACCGAGTGCTACAGACTAAGAACAACTACGATAAAGAAGTCTTTAATGGAGATGTCGGGCGCATCACTGCAGTTGAATCGAACGCGATCATAGTAGACATGGGCGGCAAGAATGTGAACTTCACTGGCGATGAGATCGACCACATTGTTCTCGCTTACGCCATTTCAATTCACAAATCTCAGGGGTCAGAGTACCCAGCCGTATGTGTGGTGCTTCACAGGGCCCACTTTGTGATGCTGCGAAGAGATCTTTTATACACTGGGCTGACCAGAGCAGCTAAGTTTTGCTGTCTGGTAACCGCCGATAGAGCCCTCTCCATGGCGGTTGACCGAATAGATGGAGGCGAGCGATACACTGCTCTCCATGAGATGATTGATTAATCAGTCTAATCATGCCGCGATAGAGGTCGGTTCACTTAGGCGACTTAGCCGCCGGATTTGGGACTGATATCCGTTTGAAGCATCGGGGAGAAGCCCGTTGAGCGACGCCGCTGCTAGCGTAGGTAGTGGTCGGTCACTCAAGAAAAATTGAGACAGATGTTCTCCCCAGCGTTCCAAAAGATGAAACCACATCATTGCCTCCCTGTTGGTAGATTCAGCTCCAACGGCTCGCCTAAATAGGTTTCGAGCGCCCGTTACGTCACCCTTCATTAGTTTTAGAATCCCCAGATCACACAGTGCCAAGCACTTCACTGTTGGTGTCCGGCCTAAAATCAAGCGCATCCTGCCGTAAGCCACCCCCTCGTCTCTCTCCGTGAAGGTCGCTAAGCGAGCCACCTCATCCCCGCCGCGCTCAATGGCAGCGTCCATAACGCGTCTCGCCATGGCAAAGTCACCTCGATACAGGAGGGCACGGACTAAAAGCGCTAGCTGCCGTCCTGACGTGGTTGGGTTGCATATCAACGAATCAATTTGATCGCGTGCTGGGATTCCATTTGAATATGGTGTCGGAGTATCCTTCCAGTTGGTTTTGTTTAGGCAAAGGCTGACACGATGGTCGTTGATGTTGTGTGTTAGTTCATCGGGTTGTGAGTGTTTCATTATTGGTTCCTTTATTTGTATATGGTGACAATCAAGGTAAAAGCACACACTGTGCCAACCCAAAAAAGAGGGCTAGGTGTTAGCTCTCTCTCTTATTGTTGTAGGGGGCATTGACACGAAGGGTTAAACAGTCTGACACTGGACCTAAAGTAGTGGTCACGTAGGCTTGAATCGCCTTATGTTAAAGATTATAAATTGGAGCTAAACCATGGATATTCATAAGATTTCTGCGTTGCTGGATGAGAATTCTGACAGGGGATTGGCCACAAGAAAGTCCCAACATGTTCAGCCTCTGAGAGGGCTTAGGGGGACACCGTCTGGAGAGATTGCAAGGCTAATAAGTAAAATTTGGCGTAAAGATAGCCCCCCTCTGTTTGAATCTGCTGATGATCTTCACAGACTGTTTTTGACAGCTCATGAGGATGGTCTGGTTGCAATCGGGATCGCAGCGGCAGGGCTGACGGACGATGCGGATATTGCTCTTGATTTGGCGAACCGTTGGCTGGGCATGACTGATGATGTCGAAACCGCGGATGCCATAGGGTGGTTGCTGCTAGGGCCTGGGTTACTCGCCACGGGTGGCGCTGGCACTCTAACTAGGCAGGCTAAAGACCATCGACCAATGATAAGGAGAGCCGCTGTCATGGCGTGTATGGCTGCACTCCCTGTGCCTATTGAGGGGCCGGCTGCTGCGGGGCTTCGGGCGCGAGTGGGGGAGAAGCACATATCAATAGTT
>CAWVYO010000142.1:0-8796 GCA_963934385.1 uncultured bacterium | reverse complement strand
TAACCCTCCCTAAAGGGTCCATACGCCCAATAGCAAAAACCTCCACCCCACCTGCATGGCTAATCCCATCTCTAAGGGTCTTTGCCGCTCTTTGGGAGAATCTAATAGCCAAAGGAAGTCTCTAATTGCGGGTTAATAGAAATGGGGGAAAACATGCGAGCCAAACCACCTCATGCGAGATAACCAAAAACCATTAGACAAACACGGAGACTCTGAATGAAGATTTGCCTTAGCGGTGGCGGAACGGGTGGTCATGTATACCCTGCCTTGGCCATGGGTGACGCCCTAAAGGACCGAGGCCACGAAGTTATTTACATTGGAGCATCAGAGCGCCTCGAGGGTCGCGTGGCCCCAGAACGCGGATACGAATTTCATCCATTAGAGGCACCACAGTATCCAAGACGAGGCATAATCGGAAAGATCCGGTTTGTGTTTTCACTTTTGGGCAGCATTATCAATGCGAGAGCCATCCTAAGGCGAGAAAAACCGGATCTAGTACTGGGGGTTGGAGGCTACATTATGGCTCCAACTGTACTGGCTGGGTACACACTCGGGATAGCTTCGGTCATTCACGAATTTAACGTGACTCCTGGCAAAGCAAACCGCCTCTGTGCCAAATACACAAACATGATACTGCTCACCTACGACGCTACCCGTGCGAAGATAAACACGAAGGCTGAGATGATCACGGTGGGATGCCCTGTAGACCCAAAGATACTCCAAGGGGATAAGACAGAGGCATTAGCCAGATACAAACTAGACAATAATCGACCTATATTAGTAGTTGTCGGTGGTTCATTAGGAGCCCAAGCCCTGAACGCACTTGCTCTTGCAGGCGCTAGGCTAACATCAAGAAGCTGGCAGCTTCTCTGGATCACAGGGCCTCGGTACATCGATGAGGTAACAAAAGACCTCGGTACTCCACCCGAGGGTGTCACTGTAGTCGGTTACGAAGACCGCATGGAGCTGGCATATGCTGCCGCAGACCTAGTAGTGGCTCGAGCGGGCTCGTCTACGCTATCCGAGCTTACTGCAATCGGTAAGCCAGCTATCCTTATTCCCTCCCCCAACGTCACTGACAATCACCAAGAGGGTAACGCCAGAGGGTTAGAGACAGAGGGTGCCGCGTGGGTCCTAACAGAGAAAGACCTCGACATACCATCGGCGCTAGAAATGATAGGTACCAAACTTCAATCTAAACGCGACCTGGAAAAAATGGCGAAAGCTAGCCGAGCACAAGGGCACCTCTCTGTCGCCACAGAGGTTGCAGACCTTATCGAAGAGCGCTTCGGCGCCCAATAATTGTGGCAAAACACATGAGTAGGAGCCACCAGTTACCCGAACGGTCACTCGACTTGACGGAATGACAACCGACGGGCTCCAATATTTGGTCCCTCACAGAAAAATCTAAGCCTGTAATAGCCCTCACGCCGTCGTCCATAACGGCAGCTCGTGCACCAAGAGGAGCGTTGACTGCCACTGACACCATGGCTGTCACAATATTGGGCGCACTCAATTCCACTGAATCAACAACCACTCCAGGTCCTAAATCCACCAATGGTGCGATATCCATAGGCGAGGACATCTTGAATTCAACGACTTCACTCTGACCCTGCCGGAGACCGTTTGGAACTATCTCATCTATTCTTGGAAGATCATCTCCCGACACCACAGTAAAAGCCTCGACTAGCAGACCTAAACTCTCGCCACTATTCACGTGGACAGATCGCGGACCAATCATGGCATCAGGCGCAACATACATAGTTATTAAGGCGCGATCAACACTCTCGATCTCAATCTGTAGAATCTCGAGCTCCACGTCAACGGTAATCTCTACTTCCTCCTGAACGAAAAGCATATTTGACCCAACTATCTGAAGGTGAACAGTGTCACCCTGATAGATCAAACTGGGGGCGACAGAGACAATCATTGGAACCGCTGCATCTACGCTCCAGCTATTTGAATGGTCACCGGCTACAATTTCACCACTCTCAAGTTCATAATTTGCGACAACTGTAAAAATGTCCAAGTTGTCACCATACAAATTTACCTGAAAAAACGGCTCAAAGGCGGTGTCCACCCACTCACCAGCTCGATAGATCCCATAGGAGTAGAGTGTATGGATACTCACTGGCGGCTCCCAGTCCAACCATACAGAATCATCGTGAATAACTTCGTCGAGTCCTGACAGCCCCTGAGGGGCTGGTAAGCGAACCCTAAAATTGTTGGTTCCCGATATCGGAGAAACCGTCAAGTGCGTGTCATCCTGAGCCTCTACCCAATATTCAACCGAAGTGTCTGGCTCCTGTGCCGGAATCTGAGCTTGAAAAGCCCCTCCCCCAACATCCGTCATCGGCACACTAGATAGAGCTCCACCGTCGACTGTGTACTTCAATTCGACTGAGTTTAGCTGTTGATTATCAAAAGCGAGCACTGTCACTGAATAAGGCTGAGTGATGACTTCTGTATCACCTAGAATGGTTAGATTCTCCAGTATTGGTGGGACAATATCACCGTCCCAAACCTCTAGATTGTCTACAAACCACCCGTCGCCAGTAACGCCTTGGTTAGAACGCAGTGCAAACCTGAGACTAGATGTATCTTCGATATCTAACAGGTCCACCCAGGCATCTACCCAGCCACCATCACCTAGGAGGTGAGACTCGCCACCTGGATAACCATAGACGAGGTCAACCTGTTCCCAGCTTCCATCGGATAGAAGTTGCTCTACACTTCCCTCATCTCCAGCCTCAATGTTCCACCAGTGAGCAAACTTTAGAAAGGGCTTTTCGGCGGAGCTGACATCAAATGGAGGTAGAAGTAGAAAATCCGTGGCGTTATTTGTGTAGTTGTTGTCCAGTCCTGTTCCACAAGCTGTAGGATCCTGCTCTCCACCAAAGGGACCTGATGTAACCTCACCACAGCTCCATGAACCCGGCACCCCTGTGGAGACAAAACCGTCTGTCATGGAATCTGTCGAGAAGGAGGTCAAAAGTGTAGAGGCTGCCACACTCTGTGAGATGCTCAATGAAAATACAATAACTAGAAAACGGAAATTCATTGTCCATCTTCCAGTCTATATCTAATCTCAACCTGTGATCCTGCGGCGGGTGGTGTGTCAAAAATCAGCCGCGAAGGTGCAACTTCAACATACCACCCAGTACTCTCGGCTTCTCCATTTATGGTCACACTTACGCTGTCAGGTGCAGGTCTTCCCTGAAGTTCAAACTCAGCTGAATATGAAAATGATAAAGAGCCAAGTCCGCCAAATAGATCAGTAAGATCAGGCTCACAAATACTCAATACTTCCCCACCACTAACCTCGGCCACGGCGATATAGGCAGCCCCAACCACTGCGCCGCCCTGACCAACACAACCTATTGGCTCGGGACCCACTACGGCAGATAGCCACGCTGGCGCACCTGTGCGAAGGGACTCATCAGTTAAAAACTTTGCCGCGTCCACCTCGGGGACACCATTTAGAAAATCATCCGACTCATCGTCAGAATCGCTCACAACTATGACATGTAGAGCGGCATCGTCCCTGCGAAAGCCTCGGTTGCCATCGCTTGCAAGAGGGTCACTGAGCGCCTCAATAAAAGCCGCCAGTCCAGCCTCAATACCAACACTCACCGGCAAGGAATCAATTGCCTCAGCAAAGCTATCTGCCGGATCCTCTAATTCAGCAGTGATAATCCAGGGATTTCCGTGAAGAAGCCCCCCATCAACGCTCATGTCAGTTGTAATCACCCCAATCTGATAGTTTAGTTGCTCAAATTGTAGATCTTCTACAAAACTAACAAAACCGCTCTTTAGTGACAGTAATTCCTCATTCATTGAGCCCGTTGTGTCAACTACCCAGAGGATATCCACCTTTGGCAGAGGTACCTGAGTAAATTGTTCCGTTACCCAAACAGGATCCGCAACTTGATCATCCGGATCGTCGAAGTAGTAATCCATATTACAGCCCGTCAAGGTCAGGCTCAGAATCGTAAACGATAGGGCAAATGAAAGATTCATAATTCTATTCTAACTTGGTATTTGGCAAGAGTCCCTATCAACGCCTTCGGGGATTAAATTTTCTTACCTCGACCCAGGTCACATGTTCGGCCCCCCTAGATTCTCTCCCCATACGAATTCTCTCCATACCAAACGACCATTTTACTACCCAATCTAGAGTGTTTCCGTGCCAAGCTCCGACCTGGGCGGGCAGCCCAACAGCCTCCAGGGCCTGGGAGCGACGCATGACAAATGGGAGTTCGAAATAAATCTGGTAAAGTATGTCGTCTATAAGACGAACTTTCCCTCTCTCAAGGACTACCTCTACACCATCTAGCCCAAGGTCGACCCTACTTAAAATTTCACCCATCTGTGTGGTTAGCTCTGTATTGGCCTCGTCAATGTGTCTACCCAGTAGGTACCGCGAATCTACCTCAACATCCTCAGACTTTACGTAAGTGGCGGCAGGTGCAAGCTCATCGGTCTCAATGTCAACTATGGGCTCCATGTCGACCCCCAATAAGACTGGCTCGGAACAGGCTGCTAACGCTACCAATATCGCAAACACAAAAACCTCCGTGGACTATTGCCCTCTTCAGATGTTATCAGCCAGAATGTTATCCGTCACTGTCAGATATTTTGCGAGGCTCAGAGAGCTACGCGGTGTAGCATCCGAAAAGGTGCCGATTGGAGTCGATACTACTGCTGCCGAACTCTACGAAAAACTGTTCCCTGCAGAACTTGGTGAACGAATCAGCGTGGGGTTTGCGGTGAACAAAAGCATGGTCTCGGGAAGCACTCTTCTCTCTGGTGGTGACGAGGTAGCATTTATACCCCCCGTTGGAGGAGGCTGAGGTGCTAGTTTCAATTATAGATCACAAGATCGATGTAAGCTCGGTTCGGGCATACGTTGACTCCAGTGGTTTTGGCGCGATATTGGTGTTCGAAGGCGTCGCCAGAGACAATTTCCAAGGCAAAGCCGTGGGTAAATTGGAATACGAGGCCTACGCTCCAATGGCAGAAGCTATAATGAAAGAAATTGGGGATGAGTGCCTCGAAAAGTGGCCAAAAATATGCGTGGCAATGGTACACCGCACGGGCACAGTTCAGATTGGGGAACCCAGCCTTGTAATAGCCGTGGGCAGCCCGCACCGACCAGAGTGCTACGACGCAAACCGATACATACTAGAAGAGATAAAGGTTCGGTTACCAGTATGGAAAAAGGAGGTCTACGACGATGGGTCGGAGTGGAAAGCCAACAGCTGAGTGGAAATTTAGGGATCTTATGCCCGACGAGTACCACAAGCCAGACTTGAACCCGTACTTGAAGCTACACAGAACCATGGGACCACCCGTCCTTACTGCTTCAGAAGGCTCTGTTTTTAAAGGTAAATGGCAGAGCGCTTACAAACGCAAGGCGCCCCTTCACGTGGAGATTGGCACAGGGAACGGGTTCTTTTTGGCAGGTATGGCAGACAGGCATCGTGAGTTCAACTGGCTTGGACTTGAGATTAGATTCAAGCGGGTAGTACAGACAGCACGAAAAGTAACGAAAGCGAACGCTATCGATAACACTCACGTCTGTAGATACAACGCCCATCAGATAAGTGACGTCTTTGCTGAAGGTGAAATAGACGCCTTATACATCAATCACCCAGATCCATGGGCAAAACAAAAGCAGTCGGCTCATCGCCTCCTATCGGCTAGCTTTTTTGAGACTATTGGTAAACTAATGAAGCCAGGCAGTATCCTGCGACTCAAAACAGACCACTTGGTAAATATTCACGGCACCATCAAAAACATCGTTGGTCAGCCTTTCGAAATCATCGGTAAAAGCGACGATATTGAGAAAGACGGGGCTCCTTGGCCAGATGACATAGTCACCAATTATCAGCGAAAGTTCTACAAAAAAGGGCTACCAGTCTACGCGCTGGTGCTCCGACGGGTGTAGTCAGCCGTATCTTTCAGGCTTACGCCGTCTGCGACGAAGAAATATAACGCAGTAGATGACTGCACAGCCCAAATCCACCAATGGATCACTAGCGCGAAGGCCAAGGCCATGTTTGGATCATCCACGACAACACCGAAGAGCAGTAGGGCTGACACTACGGCAAATTCATACACTCCAGCAAAACCAGGGGGTGAAGGAAGTGCTGTACCGAGCATCGTCACGACTAGTATTCCCATCCCGACCTGCCAAGTGACACCCTCAATACCAAAGCCATCGGCCAAGGCGACGTACATAAAGCCACTGCCCCCCCATGTAACAACAGTCAGAACAACAATAGCCAAAAGGCGCCTGGGCTCCCTTGCAGCGCCCAATCCCTCAGTAAATGCCCCAGAGAAACGCTCTATGGTACCGGTGATTTTTGCGATTGGTCCCCATGGTAAAAGCGCGCGAACACGCCCCATAATCGCCGCAAGAACACCAACCGCCGCCGCTGGAAATAGCACTAGAGAAAAGAGCAGAATCAGCAGTGGTGCCAACGCCATCTGCGCGAGACCCCGTGTGACGGCTGCCACATCAAACTCCACTCCTGCGACAATTATTTGAGTAGACGGCAAGTCCAGCAGAGTGATCACCGCAAAGAGAACCACCAACGCCGAAGCCAAATCCAAAAGTCGCTCCAACGCCACAACCCCAAATCCGGCGCCGACCTCAATGCCCTCTTTATCTTGTAAGAGATAGGGTCTAACTAGCTCACCTAAACGCAACGGGAAGCTATTGATACAGAAGAACGAAATGCAGAGAACAGAGAGGTTTCCTCGATAGCTGCTCTCGGGTACTATCGCCTGAACCATGATCTGCTGCCTCCAGGCTCTCAGATACTGCTGGATCAAAAAAAGCCCCGCCACAATAAGCCAGGTGTGCAACGGCAACCCGCTTATCTCACCCCATACTTCGTCAAAACGAACATTCCTCACGGCTAGATAGGCTAAACCCACCCCGAACACTAGACCTAAGAGGAGCTTACCTCGGTTCCTATTCCAGGAAATTGGACTGGACTTACCCTGTTGTTCTGGGTTTTCTGCGGGTTCGTTCAAGCTCTAGTTCTCGCTCTAAGTACTCCACCTGCTAACACAATCAGGAACATTGCACCGCTGTGTTGAGAGGTACCCCTTCGCCCTGACGATGAACAGCCGCCACAAGAGTCTGTGCTCTCTACCGCAAAAGCGGGATCCGTTCCCAATAGATACTCTTCTAGGTTAGAAAATCCGTCACCGTCATAATCCATATCACCATCATCCAGACCTACATTGAGCCCAGCATCCTCTTCCCAGCTGTCCGACATACCGTCGTGATCTGAGTCGACGGGCAGCACCATGTTTACATCGACAGCATCTTCTCCCGGCGCCAATTCAAACGTCAGCGCTAAGCTTGAAGAGATCTCATTAGGCCAGTAAGTCCTCACATAACCAGGATCAGTGTCGCAATATATCGAATACCTAACCTCCATCTTATAGATACCAGGAACAACTCCGTCGACCTCATACATGCCTTGAGCGTCGCTCTTTGAGGTTACAGTATGTAGGCGTTGATCCTCGGGTGTGAGGTAAATAGTGGCTCCGTAAACCGGGTCACCAAAGTCATCAGTTATTACTCCACTAATAGCCGCACCTCGCGGAAGTTCGACAGAGTATTCGGCCCCCTCTTCTGGGAGTTCAAACATTGCAATGTCTCCCAATTCGTCACGTACGAAATCATTCACATACCCCTCATCAGTAGCGTAAATGAACATCGCCCAAGATCCTGAATGAAGCCTATTCAGCGCTATGGTGCCCTCCGTATCTGAGGCAGCGCCTATTCCTACTGTGAAGTCATCTATATAAGCCAGACCTGAGACTCCAGTCATGTCTAGACCGTCATTTTGCACACTCACCAACATAGGGGCTGCGTTAGGCATTTGAATGTCTACACCCGATAGGGTCGAGCCCTCCCCTTGAGAGACTACCCACTCCAAAGGTCGATCGTGGTTTGGAAAATATGTTAATCCGTAACCCTCGAGGCTCGCCCATGGAAGTACATCACCTGGCGGTAGAGAGTTAGCGGAATATAATCCCGAGGAGTCCGTGTAGACTGTAGTTACCTGACTCTCGGAATACACATACACCGCGGCATCGGCAAGCACCCCAGATGGACCACTTATTACGCCCTCGACAACAATTCCCGACAGTAGTTCAAACTCACCGAGATCTCCCTCAGCCCCTACTCCCGATTGCGCTGTCTCACCGTCTCTGTAAACCCCTCCAAGCTGCTGTGTTGGATAATCTGGGGCGCTGAGCCTCACTTCATAGGCGTTGGTCTCACCAAACTCACTATCTAGACCATTAACCGAGAACTCACCATCCGCGTTAGTTAAGCCTGCTCGCCGGATTCCAGTCACACGATCATCTAACCCTCGTAATTCTACTGTCACACCGCTATGACCGACCCCGTCGCCGTCGACGACTCGACCAGACACCACTCCGCCATAGGGCAGCTCTACATCAATTCCATCCAATGCGTCAGCGCCTAGGGTGATGACCTCACCATCGCAATAACGCCAACCGTTAGGCGCAAATCTAGGTGGGTAGTTAGAGTCAGTGGCCGGAACTACCCATATTCGATATTCTCTCTCGGGAACGCCCGATATCACAAAATGTCCTGTCTCATCTGTTTGGGCTGCTGCATACGCCAAACGGTTGTCCAAGATATAGACACCTGCATAGTTAATGGGATCACCAAACTCGTCCGCGATCACTCCTGATATTTCCGCGGCGAGTGCCGTCGCAATAGCCATGGATATGAACACTGGG
>CAWVYO010000141.1:0-8803 GCA_963934385.1 uncultured bacterium | reverse complement strand
GGATAATGCAGCTTCTACTCGGTTGCTGTTTGGCTCGGACATGGCGATATCTTCGCCCATAATGAACAGCCCTTTTATCACGCCCTCGTTACCCATTGAGTGCATCATCTCATTGAGGTTTAGCCCATTGTTCGGGGACAGTTTTGCTCCCCAAGCAGTCTGAAACTTTTCCTTTGCCACGGGGTCGTCAACCCTCTGGTATCCGGGGTAGTAGATAGGGCTAGCTCCGGCGTCGTTAGCCCCTTGAACATTGTTTTGTCCTCGAAGTGGGTTCAATCCAGCGTTCTCTTTTCCCAGGTGACCTGTCAGTAAGACTAGGTTTGCCAGAGCATATACGTTGTCGGTACCGTGTGTGTGTTCTGTAATCCCCAAGGTGTAGTAGATGCCTGCCTTTTCTGTAGTGGCGTAGGCTATCGCGGCTTCGCGAATAGATTCGGCCGAGACCCCAGTGATCTCCGATGCACGCTCTGGAGTCCAATCTTTTAAATTCTTTTTGATATCCTCAAAATCTGTCGTGTGCTTTGCTATGAATTCTGTGTCGTGTAGACCTTCATCGATGATTACGTGCGCCATTGCGTTTAACAATGCTACGTCCGTTCCGCCGCGAAGCTGCATATGAATATCGGCGTGTCGCGCGAGCCAGATCTGTCTTGGATCGGCAACAATAAGTTTTGCCCCGCGACCTACGGCTATTTTCATCTCCATTGCTATAATGGGGTGCGCCTCAGTAGTGTTTGAGCCGATCACAAATATTAGCTCTGAGTCCCTTATTTCGTCGATGGAATTTGTCATCGCTCCCGCACCAAACATCGTCACCAGACCGGCGACAGTTGGAGCGTGTCAGGTCGCCGCGCATTGGTGGCAGTTGTTTGTGCCAAAGGCCGCGCGAGCCATTTTTTGAAGAAGGTAATTTTCTTCGGAGGTGCATCTTGAAGATGAAATAAAGCCAAGTGAGTCTGAACCGTGACGCTTTTGAACTGCCCGTAAGCCCTTGGAAACAGCGGCAATTGCCTCGGGCCATGTAGCCTTGTGTAGCTCGCCGTCATCTCCTCTGATTAGCGGGTGAGTCAGGCGATCATCATGATGGATAAAGTCGTATGAAAAGCGACCTTTCACACATAAATTACCGTCGTTTAGAGTTGTTCCACCCTCGGGGGAGGTGACTTTCTGTACCTCTCCCTCGGAAACATGTAGATCTAGTTGGCAGCCCACTCCACAGAAATTACACGTGGTGCGAACTACTTCAACCGGTGCGTCAAAAGCTATGAGCGAGTTGATGGGTTTCTTTTCTCGCATGGCGCCTGTGGGGCAGGTGTCGATACAACCACCGCAAAGCTCGCAATCACTATCCAAAAGTCCAATTGAATTAGCAGTGGAAATGGTCGTTTCTGCACCTCTATTCACGAGGGTAATAGCAGATACACCCTCGACCTCATCACAGTAGCGGACGCATCTCGCGCACAAAATACATAAGTCAGGGTCGAAGTGTATGTATGGATTGATCTCCTGCCTAGTTTCTCTTGGGCTGTTTATGGGGTGTATGTGAGTCGCCCCAAATGCCTTAGCTTGCTGTTTTAGTATGTTATTTGGTGCAAGAGAGTGAAGTTCGGTGCTGTCGTGATCTGCCATGTAGAGTGACGTTAGGGCGGTTCGGTGTCGTTCTATCCTAGTTGTCTCAGTGGTTACAACTTGTCCGTCAGTAGCTTTCCAGGCACATGCTGGCTGTAGTCGTCTCTGCCCCTCAACCTCTACTAGACACATCCTACAGCACCCAGAAGGGTCTAGTCTGTCGTCGTGGCACAGGGTGGGGATCTCGATGTCGGCGCGCTTTGCCACATCGAGTACAGTTTCACCCTCAAATCCAGGTATTTCCCTGCCATTAATGTTTACACTAATAGAGGTTATGTTTTTTTTGTTGTTGGGAGTCATTTATTTAACCCCATCATATCTCCAGTTATAATTTATTTCCTATTATAATAATTTCTGATGATTTCCCCATCTTCTTGGCTTCAGCTTGTGCTGCCGCTTCCAGATTTTTAATCTTGAGTAACTCTTGATGTTCATCTAGCTCTATCTTTAGCTCTTCGGTCTGGGATTTGGCTGTTTCCTTGAACTCTTGAGTTTTGGTAATCTTTTCGTTTAAAGCCTCTATTTTTTTCTCGATAACAGAGATCTCGCGATTTGTCTGATTTTGCGCAGGTGTCAGCGTATTCTTCATTCCGTAAGACCATTCTGCTGCAATGATCTCATAATCTTTATACATCTCCCTGATCTTATCGCAGTCGTTATATGACATGACCCATCGATCTCGCTTTGACAAGATAGAATGGAGTAGTTCATGCTCGAACGTTTTGTGTAGGTCGCCATTAACGCCGTATAGTGAATTTTGATTTGTCTTGAGCAGGTAAGGTGGGTCTAGGTACAGAAAAGCCTTTGGATGGTTAAGGATCGCCTCCTCGAATCCCGCGTAGTCGACCCGGAAGTTTTCAGCCTTAAAGTCCCTAAGGCGTTGGACAGAGCTGTCCGTGAATCGTGTATGTGCTGCCTTTTCTGACCATCCTCCGCTAAACGTCGCTCCGGAGAAGCTCGATCTGTTTATGGCGTAGAATTTAGCCGCGCGTTCGTAACTGAACATGAACGAGTCTGTTTTAAGATCTTCTCTGTATCTCTGAAATGATTCTTTGGAACATCCAGTGACTTTTATACCGTTGCGGTCAACAAAGGTCTCGCGCAGATTCTCTACTTCATCAGCTAATCGTCCATTATCTTCACATAGGGCGTTCCAAAACCAAACCAATTGTTTCATCTTGTCATACCCAAAGACTTTAGCGCCCCTGTTTGCCAAGGCGAACTCGACTGAGCCTCCACCGAAGAATGGTGAGCATACACGCTTTACATCACTAGGTATAAGTGGCAAAATGTACTTCACGGCACGGGTTTTGCCTCCTGGATATCGTAGTGGAGTTTTCATAAAAACCTAGGCGTTTTGTTGTTAGGAGTCATTGGTTTAACCCAGTTTTATCTCCACTGAACGCCTCTGGAAAGTGTTTCAATGCGGAAGTTAGTGGTAGCGGAGCAGCGATACCCAGCCCGCAAATGCTTCCCTCTTCCATCTCCCATGCGACCTCAGCCACGTGAGCTAATTCCTCTTTGGAGTTGGTTTCAATGTATCGGGCAACCGCCTGGGACAGAACTCGACTACCTAGGCGACAAGGGGCACATTGTCCACAGCTCTCGGCTTCAAAGAATTCTAGCTGTCTCAGGGTGACCCTAGCTATGTCTACGGTATCGTTTAGAACAACAACGCCTGCACTTCCCAGCATCGAGCCGGCTTCGCTGAGGCTTTTGAAGTCCATAGGGGTATCTTGATACGAGATAGGTAAGAATCCAGAAGATGCTCCGCCAGGGCTAAAAGCTATGAGTTTACCTTCAGCTCCACCGCTAACCTCTATTAGCTCCGCCAATGAAGCCCCCAGTGGTAACTCGTATACGCCCGGTCGCTTAATGTGACCTGAAATACAATAGAGTTTAGTGCCAGCACCTGTCTTGCCCTTGGCCTTAAACCATTCTCCTCCTCGAGTCATAATGGTGGGGATTGCCGCCAGGCTTTCGACGTTATGAATTAAAGAGGGTTGCCCATATAGACCGAAATCAGTGGGGAATGGTGGCTTTAGCCGAGGCATGCCACGTTTTCCTTCGATGGACTCCAAGAGTGCTGTCTCTTCACCACAAATGTAGGCTCCGTGACCACTGGTAAACACAAATGAAAAATTGGAGAGACTTTCTTGGGCTTCCTCTAAGGCCCCCTCTAGAGCCCGCCTGCACGCCCCAAAGGCCCCCCTGACGTATATATGGATTTCCATAGCTCCAACGGTGAGGGCGGCTATCGCCAACCCTTCAAGCACAAGGTGCGGTCGCCTGAGCATCACCTCTCGGTCCTTAAATGTACCAGGTTCGGCTTCATCTGCGTTGCAGACTACGTACTTTGTCTGGGAGTCGGACTCTTTTACAGCAAGCCACTTAATGTGGGCAGGAAAGCCTGCGCCCCCCCTACCTTGAAGACCAGACGCGATAAGCTCTTTCATCGCGAATTCTATCCCACTTGATTCGACCTTCTTTAGAGCTGAGTAACTACAGTCGTCGACTCCACCTAGGTTGAACGGTAGCTCTTGGTCATCTGGTGTGACGTTTGTTTTTGTCTTCGGACCAATAGGCTCATGGTGACCGTCCAGCTGGGCTACTGGCCTGTCGCATTGACCTAGACAGCTAACTGGCTCTGGTAATTGGTCACCTTTTTCTGCAGCCTTTTGCCTAAGGCTCTCTAGCAGATCATCGGCGCCAGAGATCTGGCATGACAACCCCGTGCATACTCTGTGGGGTACGTGACGAACTAGGTGATAGAAGCTGGCTACACCCCATATGTCAGCTTCTGGGACTCCAGTCTCACGAGCCACTGCTCTTACGTTTTCATGGTTCGCCTCACCCCGTGTCTCTAGTAGGGTGAGTATGTTGGAGCGTTTTGCGTGGGGAGGTAGCATATTCTTTAGCTGTATGTTGTTTGGGTGTGTGTTTGGATAGTATCACTTCTTACTTGTAAAGGATAGGATTGAGAGCGATGCTGGGATAACCGTTGAACCAACTGGTACCGTGTGGTAGTTAGTTTGATTATGCCCTTATTGTTTTGTCACGAATGTGGTGTTGAATTACCAATCTCAAATCAGGACGGGGTCTGTAGGGACTGCGCCACAGTCCAATCTGAGTCTCAGTACACAATACGAGCGCTGAATGGTGGTCACTATGGTCCCATGCCTCATCACCGAGTGATTGAGCAACTTGAGCGAGGGTTTCATTCAGCAGAAGACCTTGTGAGTTCTGGTGCGGGTGATTCAGTACCTATAGAAGAACATGTAGATTTTGCAGCATATTTTATCGAGGGCGACTCAAGAAGTAGGCAGTTAAAAGATACTGTAATACAGCGAAAACGAAGGCAAGGTAAGAGGTATAGGCGAGCCACATTTGGTAAGATTGTGAAGGGACTTGCCGGGGCGACTGTGGCTGGTGCTGTCCTGTGGTTTCTGCCAGACATCGCAATTCTGGGGCAGGACCTAATTTCATCCAACTCCGATGAGGGTTTAGTAACGGAGTCGGCTGCAACCTTAGGTGAGGTTGAGCCCCCCATTAGTCGAATAGAGATATTATTGGGGCAGATAGAAAATCGCCATGTATTCGAGGGCGTTGAATCGACTGGTATTGACGGTGGACCTAGGACGATTGAGTCGGCATATGAAGCCGCCTGGTCTCATTTAGAGACAGGTCTCCCTGAACGGGGGGCTTTGGCTGTTGAGATTATGGAGCGAGTCCTTTTTCTCTCGGAGGGAGAGGCTTGGGCACTTTCAACACTGATCTTTGCTAAGTGCGCCACTATGGATGAAAGCGATGAAGCTCTTGCCGAGATTCAAGAGCTTATTTCTATACTAGATGAAATTGTAGAGAGCTCTGAGGGTGTAGGGGATGAAGTCTTAGCTGAAGCGTGGGAGCCCGAGTTGGCGTATGCGTCTTTAGCTCTGCGAAATGGTCTATGGTACGAGGCGGCTATACACTCAGAGAGGTGTCTTGCTTCGCGGCCTACGGAGTTAGGGTGTGCCCGGCTAGGGGCTGAGGCTTGGTTAGAGAGTGGAGACTATGATCGCTCTTTGGAGTTGATAGACCTGTTGCTGTCTGTCTGGCCCAACTCAACAGAACTACAACTCATTCAGGCTAGAGCGACTTTTGGCAAAGGGGATCACTCGAGGGCTAAAGACATTATTGAACGCCTTCAGGGTGAGTCTATGGGTTCTGTGGCCAGTGATTTAGAACTCATGAGATTGTCTGCCGCCTATGAGATCGCCGTTGGGGATTTTAGTGGTGCTATCGAGGTTTATGAGGAGATGTTGGCTCTAGGTGAAGATTCGACTGGTTTTCGCTTTAGGTTGGGTAGACTCAGGCTTCAGGTGAAACACGATTACGATGGTGCTTTTGAGTTGTTACAACCTCTTGCCGACCTGTCCTCTACTGGTGGTGTTGACTGGGATGATTCTGAAAACTTGTCTCACGTTCTTCAGGCCTCTCATGCCGCAAGGATGGTGGGCGAGTACGAGCTGGCCCTAACCTATGCCACGACAGTCGTGGCTGAGCGTGAGGGATGGTCGTCTGCTATTTTGGCAGAGGCCATGGCGTTAGACGCCATGGGTCGAGTTGAGGAGGCGGCAGCAGCCTTTCGGCGTGTCCGGGCAGGATCTTTGTCAGGTCAAGAAGCCAGTAGGTTTTATCTCTGGGTAGCAAACTATTACAATCGTCAGCAAATTGGTCGGCTGGCAAACAATGCACACGATGAGGTAGGTAGGTACGATCCTAATTCTATGGACTTGGTTGTGAGTAAATTACAGCTGTCATTGTTTATTGGCGGAAAGGCAAGCGTAGTTAATATCCTTAACGAGATCCACCTTTTGGATCTCGAAGCATACAAATCCGCCAATCGATTTGTAGACTCTTGGTATCCCGCTTCTGACTCGGGGAGACTCGCTATTGATGTTGCGGCATTGTTTGCGCAGGATCCATCGATGACTCCTGTGTTTGACAGAACAGTTGGCTTGGCCGGTATCTTTGATTGCCTAAAAGGGATAGATTGTCATCGAGTCGTGCATCACCTGAACCTCGCCTTAGAGCGAGATGGAACTGATGTGGCAGCACTGGCTGGGTTGGGTAGAGTTTATTACTCTCAACAGAGATATAGTGAGGCAGCTAGGTTCCTACAGAGGGCGCTGGGTGAGGCTGGTGACTCCCCGATACTTCAGTCAATGTACGGCGACTGTCTCTGGCGGATCGGTCGACAAATCGAATCAGAGGTGGCTTTCCAACATTCAATGTACATGTCAGCGACCGAGGCCGCCCCTTCGAGACGATATGCCAGAGCGCTGGCAGAGTGGGGGCGTCTAGATGAGGCGGCCGTATTTGGAGAGAGGGCACTACTCCTCGATGAAAATGACACAGAGACGTTACGTCTGTTAGTTGCTGCTGGTGTGCCCGTAGAATAGGTCAGCGAAGTAGTTGGAGTTGTCGTTAGTTCTACAATTCTATTTCTTCAGGAGACTAGCAGTGGATATTCTACTTATTGGTGGCGGAGGGCGAGAGGCCGCTCTGGCGTGGAAGCTATCTCAGAGCACTGAGATCCAGACCATATGGACTACTCACGAAAATCCAGGCTTTCCATCGAACGTTAAGCGCCTACCAGAAGGTGACCACGTAGAGACCGCCGCCAAGCTGGGGGTTGGGTTGATAGTCGTGGGACCAGAGGGGCCCCTTGCTGATGGCATTGTTGACAGGGCTAATATCGCGGGTATCCCAGCATTTGGTCCGACACGGGCAGCTGCGCAATTGGAGGCGTCAAAGGGGTTTGCTAAAGACTTTATGGTTCGTCACAATATCCCTACTGCTGCCTATGGGCGCTTCTCGGACTTGCAGTCGGCACTGGGCTCATTGGTTGGTCCGTGCGTTGTAAAGGCAGACGGTTTAGCGGCTGGAAAAGGTGTATTGATTTGCCAAACCAAAGATGAAGCCGCTGATGCCGTCAAGCACATCTTCGGAGGAGCATTTGGACACGCTGGAGCCGAGGTTGTAATTGAGGAGATGCTTGAGGGGCCAGAGGTGTCAGTGCTGGCTCTGTGCGATGGTGAACGGTTTCTCACACTACCCCCTGCTCAGGACCACAAGAGGAGATTTGAAGGGGACACGGGTCCTAATACAGGGGGCATGGGTGCGTTCGCACCTGTAGATGTACCCGACGGACTAATACGGTTGGTAGGAGAGTCAGTTATTGCTCCGACCTTACGCGGTATGGCCGAAGCGGGCTCTCCTTTCTCTGGTGTCTTGTACGTGGGAATAATGCTCACAAAGAACGGTCCTAAGGTACTCGAATTTAATTGTCGGTTTGGAGATCCAGAGTGCCAGCCAATAATGACCCTCATCGATGAGGATCTTTTACCGCTGTTGTTGAGTTGTGCCACCGGCAGTCTGAGGGAGGAACCTATAGCTGTAAAGAGTGGGGCTGCATGCTGTGTTGTTATGGCCTCCGCTGGTTACCCTGGACCCATCGTGAAGGGTGTCGAGATCGAGGGTTTAGAGAAGACAATGGAGGGTGTTGTCGTCTTTCAGGCCGGCACCAAGAGAGCCTCTGATCTGATTGTCACCAACGGAGGAAGAGTCTTAGGGGTGACCGCCGTATCAGAAGATATTAGAGGGGCCCGTGACTTAGCTTATTCGAGAGTAGAGACAATAAAATTCGAAGGTGCTTCTTGGCGAAATGATATCGCTTGGCAAGCCTTTAAGGGAGACTAGAGATGAGTAATTCGCCAATGGTATCAATTTTGATGGGTTCAGTTTCGGACTTGCCAGTAATGGAGGGTGTGACCAGCGTTTTGGATGACCTTCAAATTCCGTGGGAAATGGCAGTTCGTTCCGCGCACAGAACACCCGTGGAGACCATGGCGACTGTAAGGGCGGCAGAAGAGAAAGGAGTACGTGTAATTATATGTGGTGCTGGAATGGCCGCCCACCTAGCCGGTGTCGTGGCAGCGGAGAGCCTCTTACCCGTTATAGGGGTACCAATTGGAGCGTCATTTGACGGAATGGATGCCCTCCTAGCGACGGTTCAGATGCCGCCTGGAGTGCCTGTGGCTACTGTCGCTGTCGGTAAAGCTGGAGCCAAAAATGCTGCGTGGCTAGCAGCCCGTATCCTCGCTCTCAGAGATTCCGGAGTATCTACGCG
>CAWVYO010000140.1:0-8808 GCA_963934385.1 uncultured bacterium | reverse complement strand
TACTCTTACTGGTATCTTGTAGCACCCGCGACACATCGCCTGAGGCCGTCTGTACACATGCGACTGAATTAGCCACATCCGATGCGGCAGAGGCCTCTGCCGAATTAGGAGTAATGGCAGAAGCAGCCAACGGTATTGCTCAGATTGCCATACAGGCGGCTGGTGCGATCTGCCCAACTGTATTGATTCAGATGAAAGGCAATGACATCGACTCATACGAAGTCACCGCCAATTGCGTCTTGGACTCAAACGATCTACCCTCGGTCCAAAGCTGTCTTCCAGATATGTTTTAGGGTTAGCTCGACCAACATCCTGGCTCCTTATCCTGACTCCCTCAAGTCGAAGACCCGACACCAAAGTCATAGGATTATTCAGCCTCAATTTGTCACACAAACGCCCCTCACACCCTAGGTCCATAAGTTAAACCGCAGAGTAGCAACTAAAGCAGTTGTTCACCCATTCGCGGAGCTTGAAATGACCGACAATGCCTTCCCTACCGCCACTCGAATTGTAAACCCATCACAGGCGACCCTAAAACAGCTCGCACTGAAGCACACTCCCGCTCTTTTCGAGACAGCCTGTGGAAACTTGGTCAAATACAGCCGCAACAAGGCTCGTCAGGCAAAATACACTTATTTGATAGCCCCTGAAAGCGACCGTGCTCGCTACTCTCACAATATTATGGACCGGGAGAATGCAGACAAACTTATTCAGCGCCAGGCTGAGTATATTGAGTCTCGTGGCGAGTTGATTGAAGTTCAAGGTTACTTGGGTCTGGGCAAAAGAGCCGTCGGCGCACAGTGGCTCTACACTCTTGAGGGTGCCAACATAGCGGGTATGCAGTCGATTCTAGCTTTCCCTCCAAGTGAAGTAGTAGGTGACGGGGAGTTTGTACCGACCCTTCGCATTGTCTACACACCCGACCTCATGCTCGAGGACATCCCAGGACATCAAGCCATCATCGTAGATCTCGACAACATGATCACATATATCATTGGCCCTGACTACTTCGGAGAATCAAAGAAGGCAGCTTTGCGCATGCTCAATGCCCTAGCCTACAACGAAGGGGCTCTAGTTCTACACGCGGGAGCCAAGGCGGTAAACGTAAATAACGATAATGTCACTATGACCATCATGGGACTATCTGGTACGGGCAAAACAACGACTACGTTCTCAAAACAGGGCACCATCACCCAACCAATACAAGACGACATGGTCACCATCTGGCCAGGTGGTGAGCTGTCAATCACCGAGAACGGATGCTTCGCAAAGACATTTGGTCTCTCAGAGGAGACCGAGCCCGTAATCTTCCGAGCCACCGTCTCATCTGAGGCATGGCTTGAGAACGTCTATTGTAACTCCGATGGAACCCTCGATTTTGACAAAGGTGTCCTCACTCCAGAAGAGGTAGACTCTATAAAGGACATGCTGGTAACAACGGGAGCGAACCCCGAAAAGATTCACCAGTACATTAATGGCGCTGTTAGTGCTGTAGACGTCACCAGTAAACTAGGTGTAATCGACGATGGTTGGGAGTTCATCAAGTGGACTGGTAACGGGCGCTCTATTATTCCAATGTCCAGCGTAGAGGACGCCGCAGACCTCAGCACCATTCCCCCTGTAAAGAGCATGGGTATTCTGAATCGAGACGAAGGACTCGATGCAGCGACACCTGGAATCATCAAGTTTACCAGCCCAGAGCAGGCAGCTGGTTACTTCATGCTTGGAGAGACTACCAAAACATCCGCTGCGGGAAAGGAGGTTGGCAAAACTCGCTCTCCTTTCACACAACCGTTCTTCCCATTGGCACACGGTCTTCAGTCCAAGCGCTTCTCTAAGTTAGCTGAGACTATGCCAAACGTAGACCTCTGGATGATGAACACAGGATTTGTCGGTGGAAGCGTAAAGGAGGTGGCAACAGGAGATGCTCACAAAGTCAAAATTCGCCATTCCAGCGCCATGTTAGAAGCGCTCCTTGAAGGCAACGTCACCTGGAAGCAAGATCCTGATTTCGGATACATGGTTGTAGACGTTGAGGCACCAGAAAATGCCGAACTTGTTGAGAAGGTCCCCGTTGAAATCCTCAACCCGGTAATCTTATACAAGAACAACAATCGCATGAGTGAGTACACCGAATGGGTTGGATCTATGAAGACTCAACGCGATGAGTTTCTGCGCGGATACGACGTTGACGAGAAAATTATTTCAGCTGTGACCCGGGCTTAAACAGGAGCCTCGCAGAACGTGACTATACCGAACCTCTTATAGAGGTATGACTGGCGGTAAGGCTGGGGCTGGAGCAGTTCGCTCCAACAGCACCGCCCTCCCTGCATCGCGAGTCACCACAAATCCGACATCCAAAAGCCGATCAACCCACTGGTGGTCAGGGCTAAACAGGGCCACATTCACGTGTAACTGTACTATCTCAAATGCTTCATCCCCTCGCCAATCATCAGAGACATACAGCTCTGGTCTAGCGACCAACATTGGAGCAAAGGCCTCCTCTGTTAATATTGGCTGGTTTAACGGGGCGCTCAAAAGTAACTCCCACGGTCCCTGTCTAAAGTCTACAGGGTTAACCTCACCCCTTACTACTTGAGATACTAGAACAATATCTCCCTGAAACAGAGACCCGACTTTAAATCCGTTCCAGAGCATAAGCGCCAACGCCACTACTCTCAGTAACCAAATGGGCTTATGTCCACTGATCATTCGCTCAGAGAGAAACCTCAGCGCGCCAAACCCCACGGCCACAACCAAGCCCATGGCACCAAACGCCACGGACAAAAGTCGCACAGAATTAGCATCGCTCAACTCTCCTGTAGCCACAACACCTACGCCGTTTAGTAACAGCGGCAACAGAGTCAACGGCGCAATAATTCCCGCACCAACGCCTCCACCCAGCGCCCCAACCATACGTCCCCACACACCGTCTGGGACTAGAATTCCCCCAACAAATGCCTCCTTAGCCCCAGCTGCAAGTTCATCAGGACTAATAAAGCCACCACTATGCTCATGCCCGACAAAGATCACTCCCCACCACAACAAGCAACACAGAGCAGAGATCAACACCTCACGTCGCTGCCCCTTGGCACACAACCACATTGCAGGGAGGCTAGCTGCAAACAACAGTAAGACCTCCTCTCGGCAAGACAGCGCTAACAGGGTGAAAACAGCCGCCCCTAGTGGCTTCCCTCTTACCAACGCAGCATGCGCAATGACGACCAACGGAGCAGCGAGCGCCAGCGTCCTAAAATCCTGAACCCCTAGAGTCCATAGCCCTGGCATTAGCAGCCAGACAGTACCCAACATTATTGCAGTAATGCGGTCTGCCACGAACCGGTGGGCCAACGAAAAAGCACCGTATCCGCCAGCGGCAATTATCGCGACCTGCGCCAACAGCAGCGACTCCATCTTTGGAAACAGGGCCACAATAGGGCGCATCAGTATCAGTATAGGTTCAAAATGACGACCTGCGATTAGCCCTTGACCAACCTCCGTGTTCAAAAGTGTTCTCTGGGGTTCGTCCAAGAAAACAGACTGCCAAACTCGTTGAAAAAAGTAGGCATTATCCAAACCAAGAGGCTGTCCAAACCTCCAATATCTCTCAATGGCTATGCCTCCAACAACCGTAAAAAACAGCAGACAAATCAACACCATAAGAGCCCGCGAAAGCAGCCCTAACTCTGGTCTTGGTTTGGTTTTAAGATCAGTCACTCCTGCAAAGATACTGGTTGTTTAGACGCTTTTCAATGAAAAGTGATAACAATAGGACATGCTGTTCATGTTCATATTAGCCTGTGGTCAACTGACATCACCAAACTCGACCGCGGTAAATTATGAACTTCACTCGGGAAGTTTTAAGGCAGAGGGTGAGGTACGCGGCGCGTTCGCGTTCGCTCCAGGCTCTATAATCCCCGAAACTATGGTGACTGCTGTCTCCTCTACTTGCGATTCCACAATCGGAGAGAGCACAGTGCCCGTAAATTGGGAGACAAAACCGCAGGTGGTGTCTGGTCTCGTAAGTAGTTCTTGCGACTCGCCAGTGTGGTTGGAATTACCTCCAACCACAGCCCAAGGACAAGATGGTCTGTTAGTCATTTTAGACACACTTAGGTTTGATCACGTTGGTGAATCGACACCAAACATCGTGGCTCATTCCGAAAAAAGCTGGCATGGAATCAACGGGTGGTCCCCATCCCCTTGGACCATCCCAAGCGTTTCTGCGCTATTCACGGGCAGACCACCGTGGGCTATTACCAGCCCCGGAGACCACCGCCTACCCCACCAGCAGACAACTCTGGCAGAGCTATTGCCAAACCACCAGACGTGGATGATTACCGCTAACGCCTATATCAGTAGCGCCAATGGGTTCGATCAAGGTTTCTCGAGGTTTGCCTACGCCGAGAACGACGACGCTGCAATAGCACTAGCGAGACTCTGGTTAGCTGAGCCCTCAAGTGCCCCAAGACTCTTAGTGGTTCAACTCATGAGCGCACACTTACCGTACCAACCATCCCAACCTCCAGCTGGAGGAACTGAGCGTGTCGGCGATGAATTCTGGGACTTAGATGGATGGAAGAGCTACAGAAAAGAAGAGGACAGAGAGCGAATACGTGAACTATATCGAGCTTCTGTCGAGGACCTAGACCGCTATGTAGGTGAGATTTTGTCCATGGTCGATGAGACCTGGGTGACAGCACTAATATCCGATCACGGTGAGGAACATTGGGATCACGATGGGTTCGAGCACGGCCACGCTTTTTGGGAGGAGATCACCAGAATACACGGGAGTATTTTCGTACCCAACAGCCCACATATTGAAGATATCATACCTTACCAAACACAGGATTTTGGGCAGAGATTTGCCCTAACAATGGGCGTAGAGGTCCAGGATAGCTGGGCTCCAGCCTCAGATACTACCTCGGAAGTCATCACGTTCAGCCACCCGCTGGACACTCGAGATGAGATTCTTCATCGCTGGGGTGTACGCACTGTAAACGGGGAGCTGTTTAGCGGTGGAACACAGATGAGCCTGAGGGGACCCTCGACTGAGCTACATCAGCGACTTTTTCAGCTCACAGAGGCGGCAACTCAGGGCGACAACAACTCTATCAACATATGCCGCATAGAAATTACTGAGGCAGAGATACTAACTGTTCCCCCCACGACCACCTGGGGTAAGGAGTCCCCGCCCTCCTCATGGGGCGACGCAACAGTAAACAGAGATGGGAGCATAACAATAATCCCATCTCGTTCTGGCGAATGGCGAGTTCGAGGTAGCGGCGGTACGGACTGTGAAGTCACCACCGAGGCCGAGGTTGTTCATTTTTCAGAATTCGAAGAAAGTTCGCTTAGGGCCTTAGGTTATTTGCGATGATGACGTACCTCCAGTATGGTTAGTTCGAAGACGACGGAGAGGCATTCATGAAAACATTCTGGGCCACTGGACTAATAGCAATGACA
Source organism: uncultured bacterium (assembly GCA_963934385.1). GTDB lineage: Bacteria > Myxococcota_A > UBA796 > UBA796 > CAJQPC01 > CAWVYO01. Next base: position 3,342 of record CAWVYO010000140.1, on the reverse strand, counting down.
TCGACATCCGCATTGGCTGGGGTGGAGAGTGGTATTGACACAATGATCCAGGAGATGACCCTAGAGCAGAAGGTGGGCCAGATGTTTCTGGCTGGTGTACCAGCGGACGGTGACACCCCCCTAAACATCGGTGGAGTAATATTTTTAGGTGGTCAGCTTCGCGATATTGAGGCTGTCTCACCGCGAATCGATGCACTTCAGGCAAGATCCGCTGTCCCTATGTTAATCGCGGCTGATGTCGAGGGTGGGCGGGTTAATCGCCTCCAAGGGCATCCCGTTTTAGCCGAGATGCCCTCTGCGACTTCACTCGGAGCAGGATCACCTGAAGAGGCTTATTCTTGGGGAGTTCGCGCTGGTGCAACCATGCGCTCTATGGGACTAAACTGCAACCTAGCCCCAGTCTTAGATGTCGCTGGTACTGGTCACCTCGCCTCGTCTGAGAGAGTTTACGCAGACTCTCCCGAACGAGTATCAGAGATCGGGAGTGCATTTGTAGAGGGGCTCAACTCCAATGGTGTAGCTGCCATAGGAAAACACTTCCCAGGTTACGGAGAGGTACCTGGTGACAGCGATCACTCGCTGGTTGTTACAACGCGAAGTGAAAGTGAGTTTCAGGCACAAATCGAGGCATTTGTAGGGGTTGGCGAAGGGCTCTCGGGAGTCATGATGACGAACGTCGGGTTCGCAAACTATGGGGGCATACCAGCGCCTTTCTCTTCGGAGTTAGTTGCAATGGCTCATTCAAATGGCTGGCTTGCGATGACAGATGATCTAGCTATCGCCGCTCTCCAGGAGGTGGCCACAGGCGGTCCTGAAGATGTTGTCGTTAGAGCCTTTCTCGCCGGCAATGATCTACTGTTGACTACCTGGCCATTAGACGCAGCAACCGCCCCTAATTATGTCGAGACTCTTGTCGCATTAGTCACTGAAGACCCATCGCTCCAATCAAGACTGGACGATAGCGTCCGCCGGATCTTAGCGGTGAAGGCTAGAATAGGGCTCATCGAACCTTAAGCCTGTAAACTAAGTGAGCCTGACCTCAACGATTTACCATGTGTTCTTCAGTAAACTAGAGTCTAGAGAGTAGGTTTCGGTCGTGAAGGTACCCAACCGCCTCAACCAACCGATCGATATCACTGGATTCATGGGCCGCTGAGAGAGTCAACCTTAGCCTCGACGTGCCCTCCAATACTGTAGGGGGTCTGATCGCTGTCGCATGTAGCCCAGCTTCCAAGAAGACCTGGCTTGCCGACAACGCCTTCTCTGGGCTCCCAACCACCAAAGCGATGATTGGACTAGAACAGGGACGGTTAAGAGCCGCGCTTACACGAGCCACGTGAGACCAGAGACGCTCACGATACGATGAGTCTGAGACTGCAAGCCGCAGTGAAGCTCGAGCTGCGGCGACGATTGGCAACGGAAGCGCTGTGGAGTAAATCTGGGCCCGGCCGCGGTTCACCAACCAATCACACCAGTCTCGTGAACCTGCAACGAACCCTCCTAGGGCACCGAAAGCCTTGCTCAGGGTTCCAACATGTAAATCTACACCCCCACTCAACCCCAGATGATCAACGACACCCGCCCCCCTCGCCCCGTACACAAGTGTTCCATGGGCGTCGTCGACTACTAACAAGGCACCATATCTACGCTTCAAGGCGACCAAAGCCTCAAGGGGCGCTAAATCTCCGTCCATACTGAAGACAGTATCGGTAACAATGATCCGACGAGGACTTGAACAGGTTGCAAGTAACTCTTCCAAGTGAGATACGTCACCGTGACGATAGACATGCACTAAAGCACCCGAACGGCTGGCTAGACGGCATCCGTCAACGATGGATGCGTGATTTAAAGCGTCAGAAAAGATCGCTACACCCTCACCACCTAGCGCCTGTAGAACACACAAATTTGCTGCATAGCCTGTAGGCATCAGAACTGAAGCATCGACCCCCTTAAGATTGGCTAGCTCCTCTTCCAGACGACAATGTTCGTCGGTGTACCCGCATACGAGCGCTGAACCTCTGGGACCTAGCCCATGTGCTAAAGCCGCCTCAGCGGCTGCCTTTCGCACCTCAGGGTGTCCCGACAATCCCAGGTAATCATTCCCCGAAAAGAGCGTCAGCGGTAAACCGTCAACAAGAACATGTACTGCGTCTAATGGCTCAAGAGGCTGCCTAGTCCGACGTAAAGAGGCTTCATCAAGCGAACCAAGTGAGGCTGCCAACCAACTCGACCAACGCTCCTCACTACTCACAGTGGAATCCATTTGACGACAGGCGCCATAGCCGGAATAGCCTCTCGCCATGATCCTACATTTGGGACTGTGACAACCTCCAAAGAGGGTCGCATACGTTTGAGCACCCCTGCATTAGATCCAGTAGAACTGTCATGAGAGAGTGTATTCAGAACTACACCAAGAGGTCTAATACCGGCGGACTCAAGCAGATCTAGCGTCATCAACGTGTGATTCAAAGTGCCTAGTTTGTCGACAGCGACGACGATGGCCGTAGCACGCCATGTTTGAGCGAGGTCTCGCAGATTCTTGTCCCAAGTCAATGGGGACAGAAGACCTCCAGCCCCCTCTACAAGTGTAACGTCGACCAAATGTTCAAGCTGAATGACAGCCTCAGTCCAGAGCCCAGTGTCGAGTAGCACACCTTCACTGTCGGCAGCCACAGGAGGAGCGACAGGCGCTAGAAGCCGTGTAAGCGCCTGTAAAGGAGCTGACTGCCCCGTAGCTTCAGCGATCAATACACCGTCTTCTACCCCGTCGAGCTCTATCCCAGATTCTACGGGTTTGACAGCCACGACTGAGCGTCCCTGTTCAACAAGCGCTGCACCCAGCGCAGCGGTTACCAGAGTCTTACCGACATCCGTATCAGTCCCCGTGATACAGACAACGGTCAAGGTGTGTCAACCAGGGCAGTAACTATGCCATAAGCGATGGAATCCACCAGTTGATCTAGCTCAAGATCAGAGAGTGTCAGGGGTGGCATTAAAACAATAACGTCGCCGAGAGGGCGTAAGAAAACTCCCTTATCACGGGCGGCCAGACAAACAGACATACCGCGGCGCTCCGCTGGATCAAATGCTTCGCCCGTACTCGTGTCTTTCACGAGCTGAATCCCCGCAGATAAGCCGTACTGCCGAACGTCAGCGACATGGGGAAGATCACGTATGCGCTCTAACCTCAGTCTCAAGGCCTCTATTCGCCCCGGAAGACCGTCAACCAAGGATTCGCGCTCGAATATATCTAGAGTAGCTAAAGCAGCGGCACATCCCAACGCGTTTCCAGTGTAGGTGTGACCGTGAAAAAAGGTTCGACCAGCCTCTGGTGGTCCCAAG
>CAWVYO010000139.1:0-8897 GCA_963934385.1 uncultured bacterium | reverse complement strand
AGACAATCGCGGTGCTAGATCTGGTAAAGCAATATCAGATGACCCCCGTAACGAAAATAATGACGGCACAAAAGGTATTGATACAAGCGAAGCGACCTCTGATGAAGCGATTCAGAGTTCAAAAAAGGTCCCGCCTGCAAAGGCAGTTTCGTCTGTTAGAAAGCCTAAATCATCGGTTCTAGAGGCCGCGGATATGTTGGATCAGGCAGCTGACCTTCTCGAAGAGCCCGTGTTGACATTAGAGCAGATCGTAGAGATGGCGAGAGAGGAGGCCGTTTTAGAGACGCAGGAGTCTATGAGAGCTGAAATGGAGTCCATGAAGGCTGAGTTGGCGAGAGTCAATGAGGTTCACGAGTCGCTAGGTCCTTTAGTTGAGTCAATTTCTGGATTGAAAAATAAGATTTACCAAGAGTCGTCACGAAACGTGGCAGATCTCGCACTTCACGTTGCCAGGAGAGTTGTTGGAGAGACGCTAGCAGTTCACCCAGAGTCTCTGCGAACACTGGTAGAAAATGCTTTGGCTAGGTTGCCGGGTGACGATGAGGTTCGCGTTAGATTGCGACCTGACGACATAGCAGTTGTCGAAGGGTACTTACCAACGCGTCGATCAATTCGCTTAATTCCCGATGAAACCTTAGAAGGAGGATGCGTTGTGGAGGCACAGTGTGGTGAAGTAGAGGCCTCATTGGAGGTCGCATTTGTCGGCTTAAGACAGGCGGTGTCAGAATGGCTGGAAGATCAAAAGGGATAGACTTCGACGGTCTTAAGACCGCTGTGGACGGAGCTCGCCTAGAGCGAGTCTGCGGAAGGGTTGTTGAGGTCGTAGGGACTTTGGCAGAGGCAGAGTTGCCTGGTGCTGTAATCGGCGGTCTTTGTATGATTGGCGAGAGCACCCTATGTGAGGTGGTAGGTTTTCGTGAGAAGCGAGCGCTTCTTATGCCGTTGGATTCTCTACAGGGAGTCTCGTATGGCTCGCCAGTATCTACAGTAGAGGGGTCTATTCGTGTCACTGTCGGAAGTGAACTGATTGGTAGAATCCTAGATGGACTGGGTCGACCTATGGATGATGGGCCGGCGATTCGGACAAATGAACATCGCCGAGTTGAAAGAATGGCGGATGATCCACTAAAGAGATCTCTTATTGATGAGCCACTGCAGACTGGGATCCGAGTCCTAGACGGAATGCTAACTGTAGGCAAGGGTCAAAGAATAGCTATTATGGCGGGCTCTGGCGTTGGTAAATCGACTATTATGGGTATGTTGGCGAGGCACGTTAGAGCCGACGTGAACGTTATCTGCTTGGTTGGAGAGCGTGGTCGAGAGGTTCGGGAGTTTATTGAGCGCGACTTGGGGCCAGAGGGGCTTGCGAGATCGGTAATGATTGTAATCACATCTGATAGATCTCCTGTTTTACAGGTAAAAGGTGCGTTTGTAGCGACCTCTATCGCCGAGTATTTTCGAGATCAGGGTAAAGACGTCCTTCTGATGATGGATTCACTCACTAGGTTTGCCATGGCGCAGCGCCAGATAGGTTTGTCTTCTGGTGAGCCTCCGACCACAAAGGGGTACACTCCGTCGGTGTTCTCACTTCTACCAAAGCTCCTGGAACGCGCTGGACCCGGTACAAACGGTGGGAGTATTACAGGTGTTTATACTGTGTTGGTTGAGGGTGACGACATGAACGACCCAATTGGTGATGCTGTTCGCGGAATCGTCGATGGTCACATCGTACTATCTAGAAAGCTTGCTAGTCACGGTCACTATCCAGCGGTGGATGTGTTGGAGTCGCTCTCTCGTGTAATGGTAAACGTCACGGCTGATGATCATCAAGGTCATGCATTGAAGATTCGTCAATTGATGGCAGTCTGGAGTGAAAATGAAGAGTTGATTCGCTTGGGAGCGTATCGCAAAGGAAGTTCTGTAGAGGTCGATGAGTCGATCCACAAGAGAAACGCCCTTGAGAGCTTTTTGTGCCAAGGGGTAAAAGAGAGCACTCAATTTGATGAAACAGTGGCTTTGATGAGGCAATTTTCATCTAAGTATCCGCCGCCAGAGTCCTTAAATCAAGGTCAGTCGCCAGTTAAGGGAAAAGGACCCTCGTCCAAGATTCAATTTAGGTGATATTGGGCATCTGTAACCTAGGGGCTCACTGCTTTGATAAAGAATATACCATCGCTTTTAATGGGACTTATTCCTGTGTTGTGCCTAGGGTGCCGACCTGTATTTTCTGTTTATCCCGATGAGCTAAGCCAGTTTCGGATAATGTCTATAGGCTTAGAGGACAGGGTCGATTTCGATTGTCCAGTAGCGACTGCCGTTATCTGGAGTGGAGATGGAGTGTTCCACGCTCAGGCTGTCAGCCTTGAGTGGGAGCTAGATGGCGAACCACTTGGTGCGGGTTGGGACCAATCTGTTTGTGGAGGCGAGACACTCTCATTGGTAGCGACCTCACCAAACGGAGATGTACGCGAAGGGTTTGTCTCTGTTGGAGAAGGGGCTTTCCCTCTATTTCCCACCCGCGAAGCGGTTGTAGTTGAAGAAACCACAATAGATGCCCGCCGAGATCTTGTAGGTTCACCTGTGTACGCAGGGGTTCAGTTGGGCGAGTCATCACGCACATACATCAATTCCTTTGATGAGGTCAAGAGAGTACGCTGGATGTCTCCTGTCGATAGTGGGGAGGTCTTGGAACTAGAGGTTAATATAGCTGATATTTTGGGAGAAACTCTTACTCTGGAAGATGGCGAGGTCACAGAGCGTGTCTCATTAGGTGTCGCTATTACATCACATTTTGCGATCGCAGTAGACGGAGTGGGTGGAAATAATTGGGGCTGGATAGACTCCAGTTTTGGAATAGCTGATTCAGATCTTCTTCGGCATGAGGGTAGATTAATCGACGTCTCTGGGGTGGATTCTATAGATATGTCTTCTGAGCTGTTGGCATTTACGATCACGATTTCTGGTGGCGAAGTAGAGTACAGTAATTTTGAGACAGTCTCAGATTTAGCAGAGTCAACTGTTGCTTGTGGAAGAGACTTACAGCCATTTCGAATGGAATGGCTAAATAGCGGCAGGTGTACGACTGCCGAATTGGACGGGCAGCGCGTGGTGGTTGAACTATGGTAGCCCTACTTTATGTATTGGCGATAGCTCATGCGGGTCAGTTTACTGGCGAAGTACGAGAGGTCGGAGTCAACAGGGTTGTCGTCGGTGCCGTTATTCAGACTGAGCTTGGTACTGTCGAGAGCGACAACGAAGGTCTGTTCTCAATGGAGCTACCAGATGGACTCCATCGCGTAACAGTGATGCACAGCGATTACAATATCTACGTTGTGGATGTGACTACTCCAATGTCTATGAGTCTCTATCTAGAGCCGGCAGAGTACCCACTTGAGGTTGTGGTAGAGGCAAGGCGCGATCTTCCGCATGCTTCGGCCGAGATGTTGGATAGCGAGCGTATCACTCAAACTCCAGGAACCCACGGTGACGCTGCCAGGCTAATTCAGGCACTACCAGGTGTTGCTATTACACGTGAGTATTCTCCTTCGTCGGGTGATATCTCAATTCGAGGAGCGGCTCCTGGTGACTCTCAATTTTACCTAGATGGGGTTGAGATCCCTTACCTGTTCCATTTTCAGCAGTACGCTTCGGTTTTTCAGACAAGGCTACTCGAAGAGGTGACAATCTATCCCTCTGCGTATGGCTCGGGGTACGGGGATGCTATCGGTGGAATAGTGAACACTAAGAGTAGAACACCAGAGGAGGGTGCTACACATGCTGGAGCCTCTGGCGATCTAATAATGGGTGGCGCTTGGGTGAGTACACCAGTTGGAGAGGATGTGGGGCTCTCTGCTTCTGTCCGTAGATCTTACGCCGACCTAATGGATAATGACTCCGAGTGGTACACAATATGGCCTACATTCTGGGACTACCTCGCCAGGGGCGAGATTGAATTGAGCGAAGGTCACTCAATAGCTCTGACTGGCTTTGGGGCTGGTGATCGATACGGGCGCTATCTCCAGCAGCCTGAAGTTCTCACACCTCTTGAGAGGGAGGACAACCCGCCGTTTATATTTGAGCGTGAATTTCACGCCGTCTCATTGCGCAGTGAGAATCAATTTGGCGCTACACAGATCTCTACGACGGCTGCGTTTGTGGCGGACGTGTGGTCAGGTGTGCTCACCGAAGCAAGTCAGAATAGGGCTGAGAGTTATGGCTGGTTTAGATCTGAGGTGAGCAGTTGGTTTGGCGATAACCTAGAGCTGAACAGTGGACTACAGGGAAAACTGCAGAGCGTGACTCTCGATGTAAGCACAGATAGAGCATGGGGAGAGCTGTCAACCGCTGCTCCGTTACTGGCTCGTGGAGAGGCGGTAGATGAGACCATTGGTAGATTTACTGGCGGGGCTTGGTTGGAGCCGAGAATATATGTGGGTCGTTGGCGCCTTCAGCCGGGGGTTCGAGTTCAATTGGACAGCCTAATTGGCGCTGTCCAGTTTGATCCGAGGCTAAGTATTAGGAGTGAGCTGTCTGATGACCTTAGGTTTCGAGGGGCCATTGGTAGATACAGTCAGAGCCCGCGTATCGATCTGTTGTCGGAAGCAATCGGTGACGAGAGCCTACCTTTTTCCACTTCCTATCAGGGCTCTGTAGGTATCGATTACGCGTATGCTTCGAGGCTTGAGTTTGAGGGGGAGTTGTGGGGTAAGCAGCTCTACGATCTTGTGGTTGAGAACACGGGTGAGGGTCCGACATTAGAAGATGGCTACGCGTGGGGAGTTGAGGTCGGCGCTCGATATCGACTTAGGGAAAAGTTCTTTACGGCGATGTCCTTAACGTTGGGTCAATCCATGAGAGACAGTGGTCCGTTTGCGTATGACCAACCTTTTGCATTCTCGTTCTTAACTTCATGGAAGGTAGCTCCAAGATGGACGCTAGGTGTGAGGTACAGGTTCGCAGAGGGGCTGCCTTATACCCCTGTTGTAGATGGATCTTACAACGCTAACGACGACCTCTATGAGCCAGTTTTTGGCGACGCTAATTCAGTGCGCATGCCCGCCTATCAGAAGATCGACTTAAGAGTTGAGCGAGTGTGGAAGTTTAGGCAATGGAGCCTTGTTGGTTACGTTGAGGGATGGTTTGTTCCTCCCTCTAACAACACTCTTTACCCAGTCTATAGCTATGATTATTCAGAGGAACTGCTAGTTGGAGGACCGGTCCTATTGCCTCTAGTGGGTCTCAGAGGGGAGATGTAGGGGGGGCTCTATTTGTTTGCGAGTCGTCGTGGGTCTAGGGCTTCACATAGTGGATGTTTTCCATCTAGGACCATTTGGGCTAAGGCGTGCCCTGCGGCGTAAGCGAATCCAAAGCCATGGCCTGTAAAACCAACGCCAGCCAGTAGGCTTGGGCTACTTGGTACGCTGCCAACCAGCGCTAGGCCATCTTTAGAGAACCCCATAATACCAGCCCACCTGTGTGTTATTTCCGCCTGAACGCCGAGGTTTTGAATAAACGTTGTCATGTTCTGCTGGATATCATCGTGTAGTCGCTCGTCGTGACCTACCTCTGCTGTTGGGTCCAGGTTTCTCCAGCCCCCGAGCACAATCCTGCCGCTTTCCAGTTGCCGCCAATAGTCGTATCCGTGATTGGCGTAGATTGGGCGGTCAAACAGTGGATTAGTTGGTGCTGTAGCCAGCATTTGTCCCCTAACTGGATCTACTAACCCTCTGAACTGAGGCACCAGCTCTGCGGCCCGGGCGTTGGTGGCGAGGATACCTATTGAGGCGCTAACAGAGCCATTAGCTGTAGTGGCTAAGACCTCACCAGCACCAGCGCACTCGAGGCTTATTACAGGGCTGTGTTCGAATATTTTTGCACCCTTTGTTACGGTGTGGTTTGCGACTCCTCTGACAAATTGTGCTGGGTGTAATTCGCCGTCGGTGGGGAGTAAGACCCCCATTTGATAGCCAGAGGATTGAAGCGATGTCGGTAGCTCGTTTCTGCTAAGCTTTACTGCTTGGAATCCGTCTTCTGATAGCAAGTCGGCCGATCTTATTAGCTCAGCCTCTTCTTGTTCGTTGCCCGCTAGCTGCAGAGAGCCTACCTGCCTGTATGCGCATTTTAGATTTAGCTCCTTCACCGTTTGAGAGATCATTCTGTGATTCTCTACACTCCATTCATGGATGAGTTTTGCTCGCTCACGTCCCATTATGGCGCTCGCTCGGTCGTAGCGCTCAGCTACACCCTGCAATAAAAAACCGGCATTTCTACCAGAGGCGGAGCTCGATATTTCTCTGGCTTCGAGTACTACGACCTCGACACCCAGCTCAACCAAGCGCTTAGCTGCGCTTATTCCAAAGAGCCCTGCGCCAATAATAACGACGTCGCATGATATATCTCCTGTTAGCCTTGGGTTTGGTGTGTGTGGTGTGTCTAGCCAAATTGGTCTGTTCATGCGGTTGCCATTGAATTGTCATTGAGTGTACTTGAGTGGGGCGAATTGTTGTTAGTAGGTTAGCCTGTCACTCAAGAAATGAGAGGTAAAAAAATGGCTATTCCCTTGGTTATCCGTAAACCGCTACGAACCGTCTATAGACGAGTCATGGCCGATGTCCTTGTCGCGCGAATAGGCGCTTCAACACTAGATATGGATCTATTAAAAAGGGGACGAGATATGCAGGCACTCTCAAGGGAGTGCTTCTGTTGGACCACGCCTCACCCAACCCGTTGGTGGGAGTATCCGTGGATTCTGCGTGAGGTAGAGCGTAGAATGGAAGGTGTACCTCTGAAGGCTATTGATGCAGGTGCAGGTAAATCACCCATGCCTGTAGCACTCCAGAGACTCGGTTTTGATACGGCTATTGTCGATCCTAATGCCCAAGAGGTGGTTGGAGTTCACGCGGGCGGCGAGTGGGATTGGACTGACTACGGCAAGTGGGGTGTAAAGTCTATTCGTGCTGGCATGGAGGAGGATAAGTTCGAGGCTGGGAGTCTTGGAGTAGTTGTCTCGGTTTCTGTCATCGAGCACGTTCCTGCCGATGTTCGAAGGGCAGGTTTGAAGGCCATGTCGAAATCGATGGCTAGTGGTGGGGTCATGGTACTAACAATAGACCTCTGTGTCGGTACTAGAAAGCTCTGGAACCGTATATTGGATCAGGAGGTTGAGCCTCTGGATATTCACGGCACAGCCGAGGATATTATCCTTGAAGCCAAGGCTGAAGGGCTTCATCTTGAGCACCAAGAACTCTGCCCGGTCTCTACCGACAAGCACGATATCTTAGGGCTTGTCTTTGTGAAAGAGTAGTGGTTATCTGAAGTCACGACTTCTAAATCTACCATCGTTAGCTATTGTTTTTGGCTTGGAAAACTTGAAAGCCACAACAGATATGGCTTCGGCATTTCTCTGAAGCCTCCCCGTGATGATTAAGATATTCCCATCTCTTATAGTCTTGCGCTGCCTCTCATAGACTTTTGGCCAGACGATGACGTTAGTCATACCCGTTTCGTCCTCTACCCCCATAAACAGGACTCCCGATGCTGTTGAGGGTCGCTGGCGGTGTGTGACTACTACGGCAAGCCTTACCAGTGTTCCAGGGGCAGTGTTTGATAGGGACTCGATAGTCACAGCCCCTGCTCTCTTTAGCCCCTCTCGCATGAGCGCTATTGGGTGTGCCCTTAGAGATAGCCCCAGTGCGCCATAATCTAGGCTCATTTGTTCCCAAGGGCTCGCCTTTGGAAGATCAATATCTCTATCTGGAGAGGGTAGTGCCGATATTAACGGTCCCTTCCATAGCCCCTCAATCTGCCACAGGGCCTCTCTTCTGTTTAATCCAAGAGGAGCGAACGCGTCGGCGCGAGCCAAGGCCCTGCTACTTCCTTTATCTAGTGCTGCACCGTGGACTATTTCAGCTATAGAAGAGAACGTATTATCGTTGATGTTCCTCAGATCTACCACGGATAATGCTGCCTCCTTTTTGAGCCCTGCTACCTGATTGAGACCTATTCGTATTGCGTATTTATCGCATTGTTCTTCGCCTATGACCTCTAGAGTGCAGTCCCATTCACTCTCTGTAATGGAGGCTGGTCTAACCTCTACACCGTGGCGCTTGGCGTCGGACACCAGCGTTGAAGGGCTGTAGAAACCCATGGGCTGTGAGTTTATAAGCGCTACAGCAAATGCCGCTGGGTAGTGGCACTTTAGCCATGCGCTCACATAGACTATTAGGGCGAATGACGACGCGTGTGACTCGGGGAATCCATAATCTCCAAACCCCATAATCTGATTTTTGATCTGCTCTGCATATTGTGCTGATATCCCTCTCTCTCGCATACCACTGTGGAGCTTTGCTAGAATAGGCTCGAGCCCTCCTCGTTTTCTCCATGCCCCCATGGCTCGCCTCAGCTGATCAGCCTCGCCAGCCCCGAAGCCACCGACAGCCATTGCCATCTCCATTACCTGCTCTTGAAATATTGGTATGCCTAAGGTCCTCTCCAGAATGGGCTTTAGTAGGGGGTGGGCGTATGTGATGGGTTCTTCGCCGTTTCTGCGCGCCAAGTAGGGGTGAACCATCCCACCCTGAATAGGGCCAGGGCGGACCAAGGAGATCTCTATGACCAAGTCGTAAAAGCACTTGGGTCTCATCCTTGGGAGCATGCTCATTTGTGCTCTAGACTCCACTTGGAAAACTCCTACCGAGTCACCGGATGAGAGCATCTTATAGACGGCGGGATCTTCTGCTGGGACGGTAGCTAGAGAGAGGTCGCGCCCGTAGTGTGTAGAGATTAGTTCAAAACAGCGCCTGATAGCGGTCAGTATCCCCAGGGACAGTAGGTCAATTTTTACAAAACCAAGGGGGTCTATGTCGTCTTTATCCCACTGTATGACGCTCCTGTCGGCC
>CAWVYO010000138.1:0-8904 GCA_963934385.1 uncultured bacterium | reverse complement strand
CTACAAACACTCCGGCAATACTCGGTGCGTTATCGTTATTAACAATGTTCACTACACCTCTGGCCCCATCTCCAAGCCCCATAAGGTGCAGTTGAGATGTATCCATTTCGAAATCGAATTCCACGCCTTGGGCTTCGGCAAAACTAGGCTCTGTAATTAGTCTAATCATCCACCAAGCGAAGGCTCCTCCGTAGCGTGGGAAGTAGTCAGTAGCGAGATCGTTCACAACAGTCTCGTCATTTTCCCACAGATCGCCCCAGCAGTTAATTGGGTAAAAACCGACAACCCCTTTGTCTACTAATACCGCTGGCAGGGACCCGGTGTTGACCTCAGTCGAGTCCACTCCGGGGGTCATCCCCAAGGTGGCCCAAGTCTTCTCTATGCCCCACGTTTGAGTGAGCCTTGGTTCATCACTTGGTGCGTAGTTATCACCGATTAGTGGATCAGTTGAGATTGGGTTTTTGATATAGTCAAAAGCCGAAGAGTGCAGTACGAGAGCGACGGGCATGGCTGTATCGATTTCGTCGTTGTGAACGGTGTAAAAGCGAGCGTTCTCTCCATCGGGGCAGGTTAGTTTTAGCTCCCAAGTTGTGACAACGCCGTTTTCGGTACGCACGTGTTCATTGACAAACGTTACGGAGTCTACGTCGGTTGGTCTATATTCACTCCAACAGCCAGACATTGCTGCCGTAAGAATGACGAGTGATAACCTTGCGGATTTAGAGTAAAAGTGAACCATATGTGTCACCTCCTTTGATTCAGAAGTTAGCAGATGTTGGCATGGGGTCAAGAAGATAGAGTGTAAAACTATTCGATTAAGTGATAGATTGGTCGCGTATTAGTAATGGAGGTGTCGTGCGCTGGTTGTGGTTAGACGGAATTGAGGAGTTGAAGTCAGGTCACTCCGCAACAGGTCACAAGGTCTTCTCAGCGGACGAGTCCTTCTTTAGAGATCATTTTCCAGGGTTCCCAGTAGTGCCAGGGGTGATACTCTTAGAGGCGATGGCTCAACTCTCGGGAAAATTAATAGGCTACACGGTTAGAATGGAAAGAGGTGACTGGCCATTTCCAATATTGAGCATGGCTGAGAAGGTTAAGTTTAGGCGATTTGTGCGCCCCGAGGAGCGCGTTGAATTTACCGCATCGATAATTTCCCTCAGGGATGAAAGTGCTCTGATGAAAGTTCGGGCTAAGGTCGACGGAAAGGTGGTTGCTCAGGCAGAAGAGACCTTTGTCTTTAATGCTGTAAAACTTGATAATGAGACAGAGTCTGCTCGGATTGAACAATTGGAGCGCGAAGCGTTGGCAGCTCTGTGGAGAGACTGTCCAGATAATATTAACGCCGACTTGGCGGAGTAATGACAAGAGACAAGATTGTGATCACAGGTATTGGCGCTGTGACCCCTGTGGGCGATAACGTCCCCGATACGTGGAGGGCAGTGGTTGCAGGTGAGAGCGGCATAAGACCAGTTACTCGCTTTAATGCCACGGGTTTCCCTGTGACCTTCGCGGCTGAAATAGCATCTGTTGAGGGGTGTGATGAGGCCTCGATTAGAGAGGAGTTAGTAGAGCTTGCCCTGGGAGAGGCGCTAGCTATGAGTGGGAATTTACCCTATTCACCTGATCGAATCGGGGTCTGTATCGGTGCTGAAGCCGCAAGGCCGGCCTTGGATCTGTTGGCGCGGGAGTATCGCAGTGGCGGTGGAGGAGAGATCTCTGAGTATGTGAGAAACGCGGCTGACGCACCGGCGCGCAGCGTCGCTAAACGGGTGGGCGCTAAAGGACCTTGTACCACGGTGTCTACAGCTTGTACTTCTTCATCTCAGGCTGTGGGCGAAGGTTTGCTGAGGATGCGTCGCGGCGAAGTAGATGCGATGATTGTTGGTGGTGTAGATGCGCTAGTCGGACCTCTTATGGTGACCGGCTTTTCTCTTCTGGGAGCTCTGTCTACTCGAAACGATGACCCACCTAGGGCCTCTAGACCGTTTGATATCGATCGAGATGGGTTTGTGCTTGGCGAAGGTGCGGGGTTTCTCGTCTTAGAGAGAGAGGACGCAGCGTTAGCTCGAGGTGCTGACATCCTTGCCGAACTGTCAGGGTTTGGCTGCTCCTGCAACGCTTGGCGAATCACCGACTCTCCGCCAGATGGACGTGGTGCAGCCCAGGCTATCAGGTCTGCCATTGAGGACGCGGGGTTGGAGCCAAACGACATTGGTTACATAAATGCCCACGGGACCTCGACACCAATGAATGATCCCTCCGAGTCTCGGGCTATCAACCAAGTTTTTGGTGAGCACAGACCGTATGTCTCATCTACAAAGTCAAGTATGGGACATCTTGTTGCAGCATGTGGTGCCGTAGAGGCTGTCATCTGTGTCCAGGTTGTTCGCCATGGGGTAATGCCTCCAACAATTAACCTTCACAATATTGATCCAGAGTGTGATCTAAATCACGTTCAGAACACCGCTAAAGAATTCGATTGCGAGCACACGCTTACGAACGCTTTTGGGTTTGGTGGTTCGAATGGCTCTCTAATAATCTCACGTTGGAGACCGCCTGGTGACTGAAACACCTGCACCATTGAGGGTCGCGGTAACTGGAGTTGGGGTAGTGAGTGCCGCCGGTAGGGGGTTTGATCTGCACAAGGCAGCGCTCTCTCAGACAGCTTCGTTTCTTGAGTCTGACGGTGGTGTTGTAAGTCTTGTGGGCAGGGCGGGTAAACAGCCATTGAGAGATATTCTCACTCGCCGTAGAGACAAAAAACTCTTCTCTAGAGCAGCTGAACTCTTGCTGGTAGCGGCTAATGATGCCCTCGAAGGTTGGGGGGGCGATTTGCAAGACGTTGGACTCTTCTTCTCTGTAAGGCGCGAGCCACCCGATACTGGAGAGGCTGATTCGGCTATCGTAGCGAGCTATCGGAACGGCGATCTGTCTGTAGAGTCCTTGGCGACAGATGGACGAGAGCTTTACCCGCCTCTGCTCTCACTAAAAACACTTCCAAACATGGCTTTGGCCCACGTGGCGATCCAGTTTGGAATTTGTGGACCTACTGGGGTTACAGCAGGGGGAGCGAGTGCCGGTTTACATGCCGTTAGAGAGGGCATAGCAGCAGTCGCTGAGGGGCGTGCGCCTATGGCATTAGTGGGTGGTACTAATAGTGGCGTTGACGGCGTGGGTCTAAGAGATTGGGCTCGATTGGGTAACTCCGACACCCCGTTTGGCGAGGGCTCCATTGTTTTGCGCCTTGAGCCTATAGGTACCCCAGGATCCAAGTTCGAATTGTTACGCAGCGATATTTCTTCAGAAACCGTGGGCGAACAGAGGCAGCCACACTGGTCAATTGTGGGTCATTGCGGCTGTATAGATTCAATTTTACCTTTGGTTTTTAGCAGCATCTAGGGAAGAGATTTCTGGTGTTAATGCCCTTGTATTTCACCAGAAGAGTTGCAGTAGTGGTAATCTGAGCAAAATGATTTGCAGGTAAGCATGGCAGACAATGAAAAACGTCCAAATGGGCGTAAATTTAGGTTCCTTAGAGAGATTGCATCTGGCGGCTTTGGTATGGTCTATCTTACCAAGGTGACCCACGCGGACGGCTTCTCTAGAATACTAGCGGTGAAGCTGCTGCATCGCCGATGGAGCGATAACGCTGAGATTAGTCGCCGTATGAGGGATGAGGCTCGTCTCTTAGGCTGGCTACGCCACAGGAACATTGTCGATGTTGCAGATTTGACCTCTATAGACGGCCGCACGGCCATTCTAATGGAGTACCTTGAGGCTGCAGATCTAAAGGAAATTGTGCAGCACCAACGGAATTCCGGCGGTAATGTGCCAGTGCGGTGTGCTCTGGAGATAATGAGTGCATCGGCTTCCGCGCTAGATGCTGCTTACAACCGCCCCCCCTACCCAGGAGAGAAGCCTCTACGCGTTATTCATAGGGATATTAAACCATCCAATATCATGGTTGATGACTCAGGTTTGGTGAAGGTGTTGGATTTTGGTGTTGCGCGAGCAGAGTTTGAGGCTCGTGAGTCCGATACACGTGAATTACAGTTTGGTTCAGTTGACTACATGCCGCCTGAGAGGTTGATGTTTGAGCCAGAGAGCCCAGCGTCTGACATCTATTCCTTGGCAGCAACCGCTTTCGAGATCATGTCGGGCGAAAAATTAGGAAAGGCCAAAGGATCACCTGCTCGCCATGACGGCAACATCATTGACCGCCTTTCGTTCCTAAGGGCGATAGTGGCGCTTCCATCAGGTGTGGCGGATGAGTTAGACGAACTCTTGTCAACAGCGCTTGGTTTTGACGAGACCGCGCGGCCTGATGCCGCCGAAGTTTGTGCAAGGACTAAGGCGTTGGCTAGAAAGATCGGTGGGCCAAGTCTAGCGGAGTGGTCAGAAAGTATGATCCCGGAGGTAATGAAGGCGCTCGACGGGGGGGTCTCCGTGACCTCAGAGGTGATGACAGGGCGAGAGCTCTCTGAAGATTCGTTTATGCTAACCTCAAGTAAGATTTCACGCGTCGTCAGCCCAGAAATCGACAAACCTGTACCTGCTAGCGACCCGCGATGGGCCGACTTGAGAAACGCCGCTCAGGCGGAGATAGACATATTAGATGTTTTAGGTCAAGCTGGCGAAACTAGGGCTTTAGATATTCCCATCGACAAGATATCCGAGAATCCATTGGCGCTATCGGGTAATGCTTCCGACGATGATTTGTTTGCGGGAACAGAGTTCGAAGAGGAGACCAGGTTAGCGAGTTCTGACGATATCGAAGTTCTTCGCAAGCGATATGAAGTTGAGCTCGAAGCAGGCAAAGAGCCAGATAGTAACTTTATTGTGGGTGACGTAGACTATACCGAGGACGATGCCGACCATGCCGACCATGCCGACCATGCCGACCATGCCGACCATGCCGACCATGCCGACCTTGCCGACCTTGCCGACCATGACGAAGATAATACCTATGACGGCGAAGATGATACTCTAGACAGTCAAGAGTCAATGGAAATAACTGCAGGTACATTGTTAGGTCACGCCGCAACATTTCTGAACCAGTCTCAAGATGCAAATGACCCATTTGGGGCGCCGTTAGGTGATGCAGAGACTCGTATTTTGACAGGGGCGGAGCAAGCAGAAGTCGACGACGATGGTACGAGGCTGATGGATCTTGACGAGATTGTACAGCCATCAGCAATAGTTGATTTTGATGAAGGACCGTCTCCTGATTTTTTGACATCGCATTCAGATCTGGGTGCGGAGACGATCTTGGTTGGTCCTTCTCCAGAGCCATTTAACCGCGCCTCAACCGCGGATTTGTCTACTGCTCGTGGAGGTCGGAGAGCGCTGGTTTCATTCCTCGTGTTTGCAATCGTTCTCTTTTCGGCGTTGGGCGGGGGTGCCTACCTTTTCAAGGATCAATTGTTTGGAGATCAGGGCATTTTTTCTGGGAGTTCAGGTGAAGTCGCGGAGTTAGCACCAACAGCCTCAGTTGATGATGTCAATGAGGCCCCCGTTAACTTGCCCATTGCTGAGACCGAGGTTCAGGTTGCTGGCGCCGCGAACGCCGGCGCTGTCGAGGCAGTAGAAGTAACAGCCTCAGTCCCTGAGGTTCAGGCCGCAGGAATGGTGACTTTCGTTTCTGCAATAGAGCCTCTTAGAAAGATGAAGGTGAGGTGTGGCTCAGAGAGTCAACAGGGGGAATCCTTCGTGGCCGTGCCCGTAGATGTGGCGTCTGGCGGGTGTCTGGTGTCAATATGGCCTGTCTCTGGAGGTCGACAATCAGCTAGAGTGGAGACACCCACAGAAGGACTGTATCGGTGTTTTGAGGGCGGCGAGGGGGCGTGTGAGCGCTAATAGAGTTTTGATAACAGGCGTCGGGGCTAGGACAGCGTATGACGGCGGCGCCGAAGGACTTTTTGCGGGCCTAGTCGGCGGCAAGACAGGATTGGGTGTCGCGAGTTCGTTTGACACCTCACCCTTAAACGTCTCTTTTGTTGGAGAGGTCACCGGCAAAATGGAGGAGGGACTGCGTGGCGACAGGAAATCGGATTTAGCGCTAGCTGCGACGACAGAGGCTTTGGATAGGGCAGGGCTTGAGGGGTGTGGGGATTTGATCGGAGGTATTTGGCTTGGCACAGGTCTCTCTTCGGTGACGCCTGAGGAGCTAAGAGAAGATGTGTTTCCGTACATTATCAATGGTGAGTTAGCGCGAGAATTAATCTACAAGGATGTCGCTCAAGATAAACTGGCTCCATTGGTTCACATGCCAGAACTCACCTGTGAGATGATCGCCGAAAAAATAGGGTGCGGCGGAAGTTGTTACACCTCATTCTCTGCCTGTGCTGCGGGGGCACAGGCCATAGCGGAGGCCTTCAGGGCTGTGCGGAGAGGTGATGTTGACATTGCTATTTGCGGTGGGCACGACGCTATGATTCACCCCCTTGGTATTCTCTCGTTTGTTCAGCTTGGGGCGCTGGCTGCTGGGTATTCAATGCCGTTTGATAGGCGTAGAGACGGATTTGTGCTCGGTGAAGGCGCAGGTGTTTTAGTGCTTGAGAGTGAGGCGTCAGCTGCAGCGAGAGGAGTAACCCCAATAGCAGAAATTGTAGGAGCGGGTGGTTCTATTGACGCATTTCAGCCTACAGCGCCTCATCCGAAAGGTGCAGGTGCCACTGCTGCAATGAGGCGTGCTTTGGACGACGCTGGCGTTTTAGCCGCAGATGTCGACCACATCAATGCTCACGGAACAGGCACTCCAGTCGGAGATCGTGCCGAAGCTCAGGCAATAGGAGGGCTGTTTGGGGATAAGGTAGGAGTATCATCTATTAAGGGGGCTATTGGGCACTGTATTGCGAGCGCTGGTGCAGTAGAGGCCGTCGCAATGGCGCTCGCGATAAAAGAGGGCTTCACCTTTGGGACCATTGGTTGCGAACAACCTGAAGATTGGCCTATTTCAATACAATTGAGGTCAAAGCAGGATTTCCCCAATCTTATTTTGTCGAATAGCATGGGGTTTGGCGGACAAAATTGCACCTTGCTGTTTTCTAGTGTACATAAGGGCACTTAGATATTGGGGTGAGGTCACATACGACCTCATGTGACTGGGGGCTTGAATGTCGATAGCGCTGTTGTTTTCTGGTCAGGGAAGTCAATATGTCGGGATGGGTTGCAGTCCAGACCACGGCTCGATCTTTCAGGAGACCTGGGACGAAGCTGACGAAGCCTTAGGTGAGCGTCTGTCGGAGACCGTTCTAAACGGTCCTATAGACCGGTTGACTCTCACCAGAAACGCTCAGCCAGCCATACTCACTCTTTCCATTGCAATGTACCGAACCTTGCTCGCGCACCGTCCAGATCTGACTCCATCACTTGCGGCTGGTCATTCATTAGGGGAATATTCGGCCTTAGTCGCCGCTGGAGTGCTCAAGTTTAAAGACGCAGTTAGGTTGGTGCGCATCCGCGGAGAGGCGATGCAGGGTGCCATACCGTCGGGTGTTGGTGGAATGGTGGCTTTTAGCGGACTCGACCGCGAGGCTCTAATGATGCTCTGCGAAGAAATAGGTGACAGAAAATCCGGAGATGAATCCGTCGTAGAGGTCGCCGCATACAACACCCCCACGCAGCTAGTTGTTGCGGGACATGCGAGAGCCCTAGAGCAAATAATGGAGCGAGCTCAAGCGAGAGGAGTTCGCAGGAGCGTAAAACTACAGGTCTCAACACCGTTTCACTGCTCTCTATTAAAGCCTGCTGAGTCAGTCCTAGCCGACGCACTAGAGTCGGTTGAGTTCAGCCCCCCAAAATTTCCAGTGTTTCAAAATGTAAATGGTCAAGCAAGCGACGACCCCAACATAATTAAAAGGTGCCTAGTTGAACAAGTGAGTTTGCCTGTTCTCTGGGTGAAATGTTTAGAGGGTTTGATAAATTCGGGTGCCTCTAGATTTATTGAGCTGGGTCCAGGCAGAGGACTCACGGGCATGGTGAAAAAGTACGACCGTAAACTCGACGCCAAATTTACCGACAGATCCGGTGGCTTTTTAGCCCTATGAGACCGGTAGTTTTGAGTGGAATAGGGCTGTTCTGTACAGCCGGTGAGGGTGCCGCTGGTGTCGATGGTGGGGTGACCGGTCGGATAGGTTCCTTTAGAGCGAGAGACTGGGTTGACGACAGAAAATCGCTAAAATTAATGAGCCGCTCAGTGAAACTCGGCGTAGCCGCTATGCGAATGGCGCTGGACCAGACTAGTGGTTGGGGTGATGTCGCACCTAGCGCACGTGGCATGATTGTCGGTACGACCCCTCTTGGAGGTGACGCTAAGGACCTACTTCCTGCTCTTGATGTCGCAACGGATGAATTTGGAACCCTATCCATGAGCAAATTTGCCACTGAGGGGCGACAGCTTATTCATCCACTTTGGCTCGTAAAGGGGCTCTCTAACAACGTCCTTGGGTTAGGCAGCGCTTTCCACGATTTCAGAGGAGTTAACGCCAATTATTGTTCTGGAGACGATTCGGGGGCTCGGGCTGTAATAGAGGGGTACCTTGCTGTGGCGGAAGGTAGGGCAGATTTGGTAGTCTGTGGCGGCGCTGATTCAATGATCGCTGTACCGGACGGAATGATGGATTCCGAGCCTGGTGAAGGATCTGCGTTTTTTGTATTTAGGTCAGTATTGAGTAGCGACGCTGAGCAATTGAGATCAGTTCGATACGCCGAGGGCGGTAGGGGTGTTGAGGCATTAAAATGTCTAGGAGAAATGGGTGCAGCAGGCCGCCCCGTCGCACTGGCAAGGTCGCTTCTTCGGGGAGAATCAGCCATCTTAGGTGTTGAGGGTCCCTTGGCTTTACATTTTGCTTGAATAAAAAACACGTGCAAAGGGGTAAATGCTCGGGTAGATAACGACCAAAA
>CAWVYO010000137.1:0-8932 GCA_963934385.1 uncultured bacterium | reverse complement strand
GAGTACGTTAATCTCTGTATCGGTCACATCGACGATCGTGACGTCAAATGTTCCTCCACCCAGATCAAACACCAGCAACTTTTTGTTCGCTGCTTGGTGTCTATGGCTCATTCCGTAGGCAAAAGCGGCCGCGGTTGGTTCGTTCAACAATTTAAGGACTTTTAATCCCGCCAATCGTCCCGCTTCTAATGTCGCCTGACGCTGTTTCTCGCCAAAATAGGCAGGGACAGTAATGACAGCCTCATCAACCCTGTGTCCTAGTCGCAATTCCGCATCGTGCTTTAGTTTCGCCAAAACCGTGGCAGATATCTGCGCCGGTGAGTAGTTCTTATTGTCGAAGGAGAAACTAAAGTCGTCTTCTCCCATGTGGCGTTTAATGAATTGTATTACTTGTTCGGGGTAGACTACGGCGGACTGCTGCGCGTAATTACCTACTACCACTTCACCTTGTTCAAACAGAACAACCGACGGAGTAATCCTGTCTCCTTCTGACGAATGCAAAATTTCTGGTACACCGTGCTTGTTCACGATCGCTATGGCAGAAAATGTCGTCCCGAGGTCAATCCCGACCGCTCGTGTTGTCATTATCTGGAACTCCGGATGTTCAAATTGGTTTAGAGATGATTTATGTTTGGTATGATGATTACCGAAACAGTGAAGATCAAATATCTGCGAGGATATCGAGTTTTATGAAATGGAGTATCATACTAGCGTCACGGAGTAAATGGCGACTCCAGATGTTGTTGGATTTGGGTCTAAAAGTCACTCCCAGAAGTCCAGATGTTGACGAAAGTCAATACACGGCGGAGACCGCTCCAGAGTTGGCGCTCCTGTTAGCTAAGAAGAAGGCTGAGGCTGTATGGAACAGCAATAGAGATAGCGTTGTTATCGGATCTGACCAAGTGGCATTCATGGGTAAGGAGACATTCGGCAAACCCGTAGACGAGTCAGACCATTTTAGGCGTCTGTGCTCATTGCGGGGAAGATCTCACTCCCTGGTTACGGCTGTTGTTATTCTTTACCCAGCCGATGACAATCTCAATGGTGGTCCCGAGAGCGTCTGCTTTTCCGAGACTACGGAAGTTCATTTTAGGGCAGATGTTTCCGATGAAGAGATCTGGGAATATGTTCGAACAGGGGAGGCGAGTGGTTGCGCCGGCGGATACATGGTTGAGAGGCGTGGAGCTTGGCTTATTGATCATATTGAGGGGGACTATTTCAATGTGGTCGGACTCCCAGTGTTTGGCGTTATTAAGGTGTTGAGATCACTCGGCATGAGGTTGGAATCATGAGTGTGGAGCACAGCGATCTGGAGCAATTTTCCGAGATTATTGCAGCGACTAGGGCGCTCCTTTTATCAGAGAGGAGCCGGGGAGTTCACTATTTGCCAGTGACGCCCCCAGATCAGCTAGCCGCTGCACTAGAAGAGCCAAAGGCGGTTTCTCAACCAGAAAAGAGGAGGCAGGCCCGCGCTCCGGAGCAGACTTTAGAGACTCGAAAACAAGCAAAGGCGGTAACTTCAAAGCTTTACGGGGATTTAAGTCCCGCGCTTCTCGAGGTGTATAATGAGGCAAAAGAGTGCGTGCAGTGCCCGCTCTCCGAAGGTCGCAAACAGGTTGTGTTTGGAATTGGCGCTAACGATGCCGACTTGATGATTATTGGAGAGTCCCCGGGTGCTATTGAAGATGTCAGGGGTGAACCATTCGTTGGACCAATAGGGGACATGCTCAATAAGATGCTAGTGAATGTCGTTGGGCTATCAAGGACTCAGGTCTACCTGGTGAACGCGGTTAAATGCAAAGTTAAGGGTGGAAAGTCAGCCAATATAGATGAGATAACCCAGTGTAAAGGGCACCTTAAACGTCAGATTAAGGCGGTTTCTCCGAAACTTATACTATGCCTAGGAGAGGCGGCGGCACAATCTGTTGTCCAAAGCAGCAAGAGTGTCGAAGAGCTGCGCGGAAGCTGGTATGATTTTGAGGAAATCCCCGTACTTGTATCTTTCAATCCCGCCTTTTTACTAAAGAACCCAAAATTCAAGAGACCAGTCTTTAACGATTTGAAGCTGTTGGCGGCGAAGTACGATGAACTCGGAGGTGCCCGGTGATTTTTCTGTACCTTGTTTCAGCGGCAGTAGCGGACGCCGGCTATGTTCTTCTCACGGGCTCGGTAACTGGGTGTACAGGACAGCCAGTAATGATCGAAATATTGCGAACTCAGGAAACAGGCTTGCACCCGTTGTTGGTTTGGTCGGGGGTTCTCAATGATGGTGACGGAGAATTTTCTGTCTCAATCCCCGCTCAATTGGGCGAGACATTACTGCGAGCGGCGGTAGATGCCGAACTAAACGGTATTGGAGTCGATGATCCTCAAATTGTAGCACCGATTTCTCTATTAGTGGGGACACAGACTATTCAAGGCATAGAGCTTGTTATTGAACCTGCTCCATTACTTGTTTTAGATCCCGTAGAAGAAGAGCCATTATTTCAGACCGTCGAATAGGGTTTTGAAAAGATCATTAAGGGTGTCTCGGTTACTCCTTTTGCCGCTCTGATCTTCTTCTGAGTACAACCCTTCTATTGCAGAGCCAGACCCGTTTATAGTATATTATCAGTACTGGAGGAAGTTGATGGGTCGCCTGAGACAGTTTTATCTGACCTGCGTGAGTGAGGTCTCTTGGAGGATACCCAATCGACCAGCCAAGTTTTTGGCTCAGTTTTCTCAGGCTGAGCGCGGCAGTGCCTATGACATGCTCGCGGCTGCTGAGCTTACAGACCGAAGAGAGCTTCGCAGGAAGTATCTTGAGCATGCACTTGACGAAACGGCACATTCTAAGATCTTTCGAGAGCGTGCAAATGCTTTGGGGATTGGCCGTGAGGAGTCAGCGATTATCGACATTGGCTATCTAAGCGATCATGGAATTATTGGTGGAGAAACGTTGTTTGAGAGATTTGGTGAGTTGAAATTTCTTGCGTTTGTTCACATTGCTGAAAAGCAAGCTCTCGAACAATTCATGGTTTACAAGTCCAGGGACCTTCTTGACCCAGAGACCCAAGTCCGTCTGGATGGCATCCGGAAGGATGAGCTGTTCCATATGACATACAGTGGTGCTGAGCTTGAGCACTATCGCAAAAATGGATTAGACAGTGAGGTGGACAAGGCCATTCGACAGGTTCACAGGGATCGCTGGAAAGAAAAATGGCTCAGGTTTTCTCAACACATTGGGCATTTTGTAAGCTCTTTATGGTTGTTGCTTATTTATGCCCTTTTGATCGCGCCATTTAGACTGCTCGCTCGACCAGAGGGGGTGGGCTGGCACCAATCTAAGGGTGGATTATCCCCGGACCATGTAGCTAAAAATAACAAGCTAATAGCTGCTCGTATGCAGTCTTAGCACCTCAAAAAGCGCTGTGTTGGTGCTCGAATCTCAGCGTGATACGCTACAGAACACTCTATCTTTGGTTGACCGACCTATGCCTTGCTGGATCCTAGGAATTTCTGCACTCTATCATGATTCTGCAGCCGTGCTGTTGAAGGACGGTGTTGTTTTTGCGGCTGCCCAAGAAGAGCGTTTCACCCGTATCAAGAATGATCTCTCTATGCCCATTCGGGCAACTGCTTGGTTACTCGAGCATGCTGGTATCTCACCAAGTGAGCTTGAGGCCTTGGTGTTTTATGAGAAGCCACTTCGAAAGTTTGAACGCATCTTGAGCACGTCTGTTGCTTATTTCCCTTACTCATGGCGTCTCTTTAGCCCTCAAATGAGAGCCTGGCTTGGTGACAAGCTTTGGCTTCGAGACAAACTTATTTCTCAGTTTGCTGTGCCCAAGGATCGAATCTTCTTTTCTGAGCACCACCTGAGCCATGCCGCGAGCGCATTTTACTGTAGTCCACATCAGGACGCGACAATCCTGACAGTAGATGGGGTTGGAGAGTGGGCGACAACTGCTCTCTGGAGCGGTTCCGGCGCAGATATTACGCCGGTTTCAGAGATTCGCTATCCGCACTCTCTAGGCTTATTTTATTCCGCAATAACCGCCCATCTTGGATTTGTTGTGAACAATGGTGAGTACAAAGTGATGGGTATGGCCTCCTTTGGAGAGCCTAGGTTCATGGCGGAAATGAACCAGTTGCTGATTGTAAAAGACGGTCGGTTTGAGCTTGATCTCCGTTATTTCTGCCATCACCTTCATCCTCGACGGGCCACTACACGACACTTTGAGACCTTCTTTGGGGTGCCTCGTCATCCTTCGGAGCCTTTTGACTTGGACAGTGATGATCCTCAAATAGTGTCTCGAAGCCAACTCTTTGCAGATATCGCAGCGAGTGCCCAGCTGGCGCTGGAAGAGGCTTTGATGGCTCTAGTTCATCACGCTCATCAGACTTGTCCCTCAACCGCTTTATGTCTTGCCGGTGGTGTGGCACTAAATGCAGTTGCGAATCAACGAATCGCAACCGAGGGTCCCTTTGAGCATGTGTGGGTTCAACCTGCTGCGGGTGACGCCGGTGGCGCTCTCGGGGCGGCGCTGTGGGGGTGGCATATGGTGATGGGTAACCCTCGAACCGCTGAGCCAGCCTTCCAGGTCTCTCTAGGGCGTTCTTGGTCAGCTTCGAAAGTCGCGGACTATTTAGAGGATTTTCGCTTACCGTTCACCGATGTCACAGAAAATTTTTCTGAGACTGTGGCGGCTGATCTAGCCGCAGGAAAAATCATTGCATGGATGCAAGATGGTTTTGAGTGGGGACCACGAGCTCTCGGTTATCGCAGTATCTTGGCGGATCCCCGCAGTGCTGAGATGAAAGATCGCATAAATCGAAGTGTGAAATTCAGGGAGCCATTTCGACCCTTTGCGCCGGTGGTTTTAGCCAGTGCCATAGATGATTGGTTTGAAGTGCCCCCAGCTGCAAGGAATATGACTCCCTATATGGTCTGCACAGTGAACGTTCGATCAGAGGTAATCGACAAGATTCCTGCGGTGACTCATATAGATGGCACCGCCAGGGTTCAGTCAGTGAGTGATGAACACAATCCGCTGCTGAGCAAGGTGATTGAGGCCTTCGCAGCACTGACTGGTGTGCCTGTCTTGATCAACACTTCCTTCAATGTCAAAGGGGACCCCATCGTTAATTCTCCTGTTGATGCGGTCGCGACATTTCTCCAATCCGAGATGGACTGCATGTATATTGGAAATTTGAGGGTTGAACAGCCCAAGCGACAGCGGTATCATTCACCAAGAATCGATGGCTGAACAGTCGTCAGTACACGGAGAGGCCAGTGACAGAAAATGGCAGTGAACACGTACAGTCAGATCAGGACTTCACGCCTCGAGATGCGACAGTGGCGCCAGGTAGATTAGAAACACTGTTTTTGAGATTTGGAGTCATAGGTGAACTGCTGGTTCTATTTGCCGTCGGTAAGCGCTGGTGGATGGCGCCACTCGTGCTTTTACTTGGGCTCTTTGGTTTGGTTCTTGCTCTCATCAGCAGCTTTGAGGTCGCAGCACCGTTTATCTACATGGCCTTCTGAGCAACGGGTCGGAGCCGTTATCTCCAGCCTTGTTCCCTAATGAAATCGGCGACAGTCTGTGCAAAGACTACAAAGCCTTGCGCATCTGGGTGTGCCCCATCGAACATCAATGGCTCGGCAAGTTCATGGTCGTTCTCTAGGGCTTCCACGATTTCCGGCGCTAGAGTCAGCGGGTCAGGACTAACCGCCTGTGCCAATACTGCTCCAGATTGCCTGTCGATAATCTCCTGGACACCATTGTTATCATTGAGGATCACGCCTGAAGCTGGCAGAGCAGCTCTAAAGGCTGGAGTCAGATCGAGCCAGGGAACATCCCTCAGTTGTTGCCTTAGCCTGCTAAGCTCCTCGGGACGTTGGCTATTGCCGCGAAGATCAAAGGTGCTGATCGGTGGAAGGATAACAGCAATAGGGATTGGAGCGACCACTGATTTGGCATTTCTGATGGACTGAAAGTAGTCTATCCAAGGAAATGGGTGCATCCAGTTGGGGCGGAAGGTGATCAAGATCAGGTCTGCATCTAAGGAGGAGGCATAACGCTGTAGCCATTCTGACATATGACTGGGTCTCATTGCAGGAATCCCAGCATTGATGACCTCAACGCCAAGAATTTCTGATAACTGAGCGGGATATGCCTCTGAGGCTGTTACACCCCATCCAAAGGTGACAGATTCACCGAGACAAAGGATTCGATAGCCTTCTTTTGAAGTCAGCTCTGGATGCCTAAGACCAATGGAATTGGTTGAGACCGAGAAGGTTCTTCTGCGAGAGACGTGAGCCAGTTGCTCAGCATATGCCTCGAGCGGATCGTGCGGTCGGGCGGGGACGATAATCTGAGCGTTGTCCAGATCCCGAAGCAGCTCGTGTCCACCGCCCCCAAGCCATTCCGCCTCTAGAAAAATTGGATCTGACTTAATCGGAGCTAAGCGAGGCCCTGTCCAGAGAAGCCAGACGGTTAAACCAAGCACAATGGGGATCAACAAGAGGCTGAATAATGAGAGGGCGGATTTCCAGTTCAAGTGAGACTCGCAATGTGATTTCAAGCACAATGTATCACTTCCTAACGCAAAAGGTCAATCGTGATGGATCGCCGAAGCCAGTAGGCGTTGATTAGTGCACGGTAGGTGTTCTCGAGTCCGCTTCTAAGGCTATTTCAGGTCCTTAAAAAGCTGGGACATCTGAACAGAGCCCCCCTCAGCGTTTTTGAATAGATCCCCAAGTGTACCTAGTCCGCCCTTGCTACTCTGATCTCCTGCCGAGGACAGACCTTCCAATTTTGGCGCTGCGCCCTTCAAGGTCAGTGATAGCCTTTTGGCAACTGGGTCTACAGCCAGCACCTTAACCGTTACAGGCTGACCCACTTGAAGGTGTTTGTTGATGTCTTCAACTCGCTCGTTCGAAATCTCACTGATGTGTATGAGACCCTCGATACCGTCTATCTCTACAAATGCACCGAACTGAGTGATGTTCCTTACTGTCCCCGAATGGGTTTGCCCGACTTGTATTCGTACCCAAATCTCTCCCGTCTCCTTTTCAGCCAATTCCTCTAATAGTTCTCGTCGGGACACTACTACATCTTTGTCCTTCACCTCGATGATTCGAAACATAAATTTTTGATCTACATATGCCTCTGGGGGCGCGTTCGTATGCCTGTCTATGCGTGATATGGGACAAAAGGCGCGAGTCCCTCCAATATCAACATGAAACCCACCGTTAATAGACGCGACAACCTTACCCTCGACAGGTAAACCCGAATCTGATGCCGCCATGATGTGTAGAGCGACATCGCTCCCCTTGAGTTGGGCACTTAGCCTCAATACCCCATCTTCCCAGCCTAGAACCACGGCTGTTATTTTGTCGCCGATTTTATAGGCCATGCTGCCATTGGGATCCATAAGTTCGTCTCTGTCGATAACGCCCTCGAACTTGCCGCGAAGTGAAACCAGTACTGCCTCTCCAACACTCGCAATTGTCCCGGTAATACTTTCACCCCCCTTGGGTAGCTTTCCAGGATCAGCACCAGACATAAGAGAGTCAAGAGTCCCTCGGTCCATGTTGGCGATCTCTTCAAGCTGTGAGGTGTTTAGAAGCTCGTGTTTGACGGTCGATAATATGGAACTTTTTTCGCGTCTGGCTGGCTTAGGCTCCGCTCCTGAAAGTTCCTCGGTTTCGTCCTGACTATGTTTGACGACTATATTTTTCGAATCATCAATGGCACATTTAGCCAGAGCGTCTTTGGATGCCGGATCTTCGCCTCGAGTGCGTTTCCTAGTTCTAGTGGTCGTATTTCTGTTCTTAGTAGTCAATGTCGACTCCAGCTAAATATATATTGGATCCATAAAACGGAAACAATGAAATCTCACACGCACATATTAGCCATTGGGGTCTTGTGGCAAGTAGGAATGTTCACTTATGGAAAGTAGTGGATTAACGTGTGTTATTCGGGTATGAGCTTTTAATATATTCGAATTACTACGAGTTTATGGAGGCCAATATGCTCGTTCTCACACAGCGCGAAGGAGAGATCCTACAAATAGGCGACGATGTGAGAATATACATCAAGCGAATCAGAGGGGGTGCTGTGAGGCTCTGTATTGATGCCCCTGATGATGTAGAGCTGCAGCGTATACCAGCGCCCGAGCCCGACGGTGGTCCTCGACAAAAAGAGGGCAGGGGCAGGGGAATAACGGATATGGATTCGGTTGAGGTTGTGAGGTTGTCTAGAAGGCGGTAGATACTGCCGTACTGTGACCACGCTAGAACACTACAATTACGTCCTCCCAGAAGGGTTGATTGCGAAAGAACCCTGCGACACCAGAGATGGTGGTCGTCTATTGGTGGTTGGCGACCAGAATAAACATCGGATGGTATGTGATCTCGCCAAGGAACTACGCCCTAATGATCTGTTAATTGTGAACAGGACAAAGGTGATGCCCGCGAGGATATTTGGTGAGAGGGAAACTGGTGGAGCCGTGGAGTTTCTGTTTCTTAACCAAGGGGACAACCCAATCAGGGCGTTGATTCGACCTTCAAAAAAAATAAAAGTTGGAGAGAGAATCCGGATAGCGCCAGATGGAAATGAGGTGGGGTATGTTTGGGCAAAACGTCACATAGGTGGTGGCGAGTGGCTAGTTGATGTAGAACCCTCGGCAGAACATGTGATGGCGGTTGCAGGGGCATTACCATTACCTCCGTACATGCACAGGGCCGCATCTGCAGTTGACGTCGAGAGGTACCAAACGGTTTTTGCTAAGGAGTTGGGAGCTGTAGCAGCACCAACAGCGGGTCTCCATCTAACTGACTCCATTATTAAACGTCTCAGGGCGTCAGGCGTTGATCTGGCAGAGATAGTATTGCACGTTGGGATTGGTACTTTTCGCACTCTTCGCCCTGAGGATATTGAAGCAG
>CAWVYO010000136.1:0-9191 GCA_963934385.1 uncultured bacterium | reverse complement strand
GAGATATGACTTCCACTCCGGCATTGATGCTTCGTCCAAGAGCGGGCGAGGTAGTGATTCACAATCATCCCTCGGGGGACATTCGCCCTTCTCAGGCCGATTTTGATCTTGCCTCTAGGTACGGTGATGAGGGGATCGGGGTCGTGATAGTCAACTCGGATGTAAATGAAGACAACTGGGTTGTGGAGCCAGCCGGTAAAAGATCAAAGCCGTTAGATTTCGATAAGTTAGACGATTTGTTTAATGTAAAGCTTTCAAGTGTGATCGATGGTTATGAGCGACGTGAAGGGCAGCTTCCAATGGCTAGAGAGATTGGTGAGACCTTCGATTCTGGCGGTGTTTTGGTGACCGAAGCAGGCACAGGTACTGGGAAGAGTCTGGCCTATCTGGTACCCTCAATTTTGTGGGCTATCGCGAACGATTCCAAGGTCGTAATATCTACCTACACGAAGAACCTTCAGGCTCAACTGGTCTCGTCAGACATCCCCATTACTAAGCGTGCAGGATTGGAGTTTGAGTATGCTCTAATTAAGGGACGAGGCAATTACATCTGCAAGAGAAAGTTAGGGTTGGCGCTTGCGGAGGCAGAAGGGGGCTATAACGATGACGATGCGTCTATCATCAAGAGGATTGGGGAGTGGTCTAAGACTTCAAGCGAGGGCTCTTTACAAGATTTCGGAGAGATAGTAGACCATGAACTCTGGGAGCGAGTCCGTTCCGACACGGATCAGACTTTACGCGCTAGATGTCCCCATTACAATGACTGCTTCTATTACAAGTCGAGGCGAAAGGCGGCATCTAGCCACATATTGGTTACTAACCACGCTTTGACGATCGCAGACCTGCATCTAAAGGGCGAGACAGGGGGGGATGGTATTCTGCCCCGTTATGACAGGCTAGTGTTAGACGAGGCACATCATTTGGAGGACGCAGCCACCTCGGCGATATCCCAAAGCATTACCAAGCGCGGAGTGACCCGAGCCCTGAGTCCTCTTGTGAAACGACGTAAGCGAATAGGCGCTCTTTCAAAACTAAAGAAGGCCCTGCCCGAGGAGATGTCCTCTGTTCACGGGCAGATAATGAAGCTGGAGAGACAGGTTGAGACTCTGCTGGGAGTGTGTGGTGAGCCTTTCGAGTTAATCGGTGAGCTGCTTTTGTCGGACGCTACCGAACTAAGGCTTACAGAGGAAGTAGTGGAGTCTGAGCTATTCCGCGAAGAAGTTGGACCTCTTATCGATGAACTCGCGGCTCAGATCGGTAGGTGTATGGCTAGGCTGGGGGCGTTAGACGCAGCGGTAGATGGTGTGGAGTTATCACCAAAGGGGACTCAAGCTGTCCTGGATATCAACCGCGCAATTAACCGGCTAAAAGGGCAGCAAAGGTTGCTCTCTGGTGGTCGTATAGAGGAGGGCGTGTGTAGCTGGTTTGAGGTGACAAAGGGGCTCTCTAGTCCAGCCCGGATATCCAACGCTCCAATCGAGGTTGCTAAGATGTTGAAGGATCTTCTTTGGCACAACATCGACGGGATAGTGGCAACATCCGCAACACTATCGGTGTCGGGAAACTTCGACCATTTCACAACGAGAACTGGCGCTTCCGACATCTCTACATCTATCTACGAGTCGCCCTTTGATTACCGAAGTCAGTCGGCGCTGGTGCTACCCCGGGACTTACCTCGCCCTCAGAGTCCCAATTGGGAGAGTAGCATAGAGGCATGTGTTATCGAATTGGTGGGTGCAGCCAAGGGTGGAGTGTTTGTCCTCTGTACTTCTCACGCCTTAGTGAGGCGGCTTGGAGCTGCGTTGTCGTCGAAATTTGGCGACGAGATGCCCGTTTTAGTGCAGGGGGTGATGTCTAGAGAGAAGATCCTTCAAAAGTTTCAGCGCCATGGAGACTCGGTGCTGGTAGGCACCGACAGCTTCTGGGAGGGCATAAGTGTAAAAGGAGATGCCCTACGACTAGTAATTATCCCGAGGTTGCCTTTTAGGATGCCAAGTCACCCTGTCGCTCAAGCTCGTTACGAGCTTATACAAGCGGCGGGGAAGGACCCGTTCAGGGCGTGGGCTTTGCCTGAGGCGGTTCTAAAGCTTCGCCAGGGCTTTGGGCGGTTAATTCGATCTAAGTCTGACAGAGGTGCAGTGGCCATACTTGACAGGAGGTTACACGAGGTCTGGTACGGCAAAGTATTCCTAACCTCACTGCCACCAGCAGAGCGTATGACGGGTCCTACTCGCAGCATAATAGGGCGAATGGTCCAATTCTTGTCCCAGCCTTAATTAAGTTAACGCCAGTCTAGAGCATTGACTCAAGGTCGAACCGTAGACTAAAGCCCGACCGGAACAAATCGGAGAGGTAAAGCGGTATAAGTCATGTTGATATATTATGATGGGAGTCTAAGAGGTTGCTAGATTTGCCTATTCTAAAAACCTGATAAAATAGAGGGAGCTAATTGCCATGAAGCTGTACATTGTCGCAGATATGGAAGGTGCTACTGGAGTGACCCACCGAGACCAGCTGTTGGACACGGGCGGTGAGCGCTATCGTGCTGGCTGCCGAATGCTTACCTCCGATATCAACGCGGTTATTGAAGGGGCGGTCAGCGAGGGAGTCAAAGAGGTCACCATCAGCGAGGGGCATGCAAACATGCGCAACGTTCTGGTCGAAGATTTACACCCCGCTGCACGAGTGATTCGGGGCCCTGCACTTTGGACCCAAAAGCCACTCTGCCAGATATCTGGTTTGAGCGCGGACATGGATCTAGGTTTCTTTGTTGGTTTTCACTCTCGGGCAGGTACCAAAGGGGGGTTGCTATCACACACCTGGGCAGGTGCTGTGGTCCACAAACTTAGTATAAATGGGCAGGAAGCTGGTGAGACCCTAATCAATGCAGCCTTGTTGGGTGAAGTTGGGGTTCCCGTCGCTCTGGTTTGCGGTGCGGACGAGTTAGCCCGAGAGGCAACTGCTGATTTGGGCGATGTGGAGGTTGCGATCGTCAAAGAGACCTTGGGTACCCAACTGGCAGCATGCTGGGGTCCATTGCGAACCGTACCGCTTCTACGAGAGGCCGCAGCCAAAGCAGTGCGCCGTCACAAGAATGGTGACTTCAGCCCCCTGCGCCTAGTCGCTCCCACACGTATAGACATTGAGGTCAAGGACGACGCCATGACAGCAAGAATGCTTATGGTACCCGGACTTTTCTCGGATAGACCCCGCCATCTTGGGATCGAAGCTCCTACGGTCAGCGAGGCACTCTCATTAGCGTGGCGAGCCATCTCAGAGGTCTTTCACAAGCCAGCAGATTGGCTACAGTAGCCGCACTCGACGGATATTAGCAAATGCGTTTTGTGAGTTAACACGGCCGAGGAGCTTACCAGAAAGAATAAACGTCGGGAGTCTCAGAAAGGGAGGCTGGTTGATGTTAGTAAAAACCATCATGATAAGTCGCAGTTACAAACACATCCACGACGGGCTCAATGTCGTAGGCTGATAGTTCTTGTGCTATATTCTTGAGGATCAAATTAATTGGAGATTTGGAATGCAAATAAGCCATATTAAAAACACTACTCGACTGGCGGATCTAGTCCGATCGTTCTCGCTTTTATCGGTGTTCTTGTTGCTGATGACAACGGTCACCTCTTGCAGTAAAACTGCGGATGAAGTGGACACTGGCGATATACCTATAGAAGCCCACCCATCCGACGCCCTATTTGCCTTGGACCGACTATTACAGGTTGAGATCGAGGTGGACGAAGCGGACTGGGACGTACTCCGTTTACAAGGGCGCACTTTCGGAGAAGTACTCCGTGGAGATTGCTTGGCAGAACCGTTTGAGTCTCCCTATGATTGGTTCGAGGCGACTATTTCAATCGACGGTGAAGAGGTTGGACAGGTTGGTATCCGTAAAAAGGGCTTTCTTGGCTCTCTCGATGATTTTCGCCCATCGCTCAAGATCGGTGTCGACCGCTTCGTGGATGGTCAGACATATGCCAGCCAGACTCGGCTGACATTCAACAATCAAAGACAGGATCCCAGTCGCCTAAATGCATGTATGGCCTACTCGATCTTTGCTGACGCGGGCTTACCTGCCTCGCGTTGTAACCTCGCACATGTGACGGTAAACGGAGTTAGCCTTGGGATATACAACCAAGTCGAAAGCATCAAGCCCCCCATGTTGGATTATCATTTTGGCAATTCTGAGGGCGCATTGCTCGAGGGAACCCTCTCTGATTTCCGCGAAGGTTGGCTCGGTACTTTTGATGCCAAAAACAGCGCTGCCGAGGAGTTAGGGGACGAGTTCCTAGAGATCACACGCATCCTTGAAGAGAGCTCCGACGCCGATTTGATTGCCGATCTTGAAAATCATTTCAACATGGACCAATTTTTCCAATTCTGGGCGATGGAGGCCCTCATTGGGCACTGGGATTCCTACACAGGCAACACTAATAACTATTGGATGTACCGAGATGAGGCGGACGGGCTTTTTCAGTTTCTGCCATGGGGTACTGATGCCGTTCTCAGAGGTAAGGACCCGTTTGGCGAGGATGCACCTAGGAGCGTAACGACATCGAGCTCCCTTTCAAATCGACTCTATAATAGTGAGGAGGGTCAGCTTCGTTACTACGAGGCTCTGCAGTATCTCTTAGACAACGTCTGGGATGAGGATGTTCTCATCGCTAGAATGGAGGCGTTTTTGGAGCTGGCGGAGCCTATTGAAGAGCAAATGGACAACGAATATTTTGATGACTATGTCGACGAACTGCGTCGCTTCCTGACAAAGAGGCGCAAATGGATCGAGGATGAATTGGAAGATGGATTCCCCAGTGCTTCCGATGAATATGGGTCGTCCATATGCATGGCTGAACTAGGTTCTATCGAGGCCAGTTTCACTACTACCTACGGTTCTCTGTATTCAGATAATCCCTTTAATGAGGGTGAGGGTACCTGTTCTGGGGTGTACGACGACGAGGTGTTTGAATTTGACGACATTGGAGGCGTTGCAGGACCTGATGGGGAAGGCACTGCGCTGTTCGGCGTCATCACTAGCTTTGAAGACTCTTCAGGTGTCCTGGTTTATGCTGGAATCCCCGAAGAATTGGTCGAGGCTAATACCAGTTACGAGTTTGACTGGATGGGCACCTGGGGGGTAATGCTCTACGCACCTCCAAATACAAACTATGCCTGGCAAGTAATAGCCTACATCGACAATGGAGCTGTCAGTTTTGGTGAGGTTACAACCGACTGGGATGGTTTGGTCGAAGGTTCTATGTATGGCGACTTAGTTATGTTTCAGTAGTGGGTTGTCGCGGCTCTTTTTACTCTACTCTCCTAAATCAGTAGGAAAGACATGCACCCTTATCCCTGTCTCAATAAAGAGACGCCTAAGGGCCATCATGTCGATCTCAGATAGGTTTTGGAGAACAGTCTCTAAGTCGTCGGCGCTTTCACCAAACATTCCCACTGTGTCGTCAAGTTGAGCGATAGAGGTCTCAATCGCGGCTATTATCCGAGGTATAGACTCGCCAGCCTCTGGAAGGTTCGCAGCAGCGGCATTAAGAGTAGCGACTAGTTCTCGAGCACTTGTGACTGTGTGGTCCGTAGTGGCTACCACATCTTCAACATCCCCAACAAGGCGCCCTGCATCCGAAACCACGACTTCGATGTTGCCGATGAGTGTGGTTGCGTCCACGATAAGCCCCTCGGCGGATGTGAGTATACGCCCTATCTGTTCTGGGTCTTGGGCTATTGCGTCTGACACTGTCTGGATTAATCCACCGATCTTATCGCCGTCGACTATGGATATAACAGAGCCAATTTGAGTAACCAGCTCGTCGATCTCTAACTGGCTCGAGGTCTGCTCGATAGTAGATCCATCAGCCAATAACCAGGTTCTATCTTCACCAACCCGCAGCTCTAAATATTTCTCACCTAGTACTGAACGGGCTCTAACTATAGCTTCCCCGTCACCGAAGACGTCTACATCGTTGGAGACAGCCATAGATACTAGTGCTTGATTGTTGACGAGCTCGATGTCCGTGATCTTGCCAACGTCCACTCCAGCGACATGTATGCTGGCTCCTAGCTTTAGACCGCTTGCGTTGTCGAAATTGGCATAGAGAGTGCGGTGTGGGCCTAAGCCGCTAAGGGCACCCACCTGAAGAGACATCCAAGCGGTGAGTCCAACCGTACTTAGCAGCACCAACCCAAGAATCGCATCTCGCTTTATTCGGCTCATGAACAATCTCTCAAAAACATCTCTACCCTCGGATTTCTTCAATAGTTGGTGGTCTTATACCACCTTGGGCGTCGATTGATACGTTCCTGTTCAGGAAACCCCTCACAACGGGATGTTCTGATTGCAGAAATTGTTGTATTGGAGCGTGCTCCACAATGCGACCATCGTGAAGCATACAGAGATGATCGGCGACCTTTAATGCCCCCACAATGTCGTGGGTAATAACTACAAAGGTGATGCCTAGTTCTCGCTTCATGGTGCAGATAAGCGCATCGATCGCTTCGGATGTGATTGGGTCTAGCCCTGAGTTCGGTTCATCAAAAAGTAGAATCTCTGGTCTGGTTATTATCGCGCGAGCTAATCCCACCCGTTTTCTCTGCCCACCTGAAAGATCTGATACCTGGCGGTCTTGGAAGCCCTCCAAACCAACGCTTTGAAGTGCCTCGGCAACCCTGTCTGCAATCTCTTTGCTATCTGGTCTGGGGCGCTGCTGCTCGAGAGGAAAGGCTACGTTCTCAGCTACAGTGAGAGAGTCGAATAGAGCCGCATTTTGAAAAAGCATCCCAAGACGCCGGCGGAGTGTATACAGCTCCTCTTCTGAGGCGGAACCCAGATCGGTACCAAGTACGGAAACCTCGCCACTATCGGCCTTTAATAGTCCAACTAACAGTTTTAGAATCACAGATTTTCCAGCACCTGATTGACCTAATATTGCAGTAGTCTCACCAGTGGGAAAATGAGCTGTTACGTCGCTTAATACCTGAAGTTCTCCAAATGAAATCGAGACGTTATTTAGTGAAATCATCTTCCGTACACCAGTTCTGAGATTATGTAGTTTACCATGACACAGACCACAGCGGATGTCACTACTGCTGAATTGGTCGCACTACCCACTCCTCTTGGCCCTGGTTTGCTGTTAAATCCGCAGTAACAGGAGACCAAGCAGATAATGATACCAAATACGATAGATTTCATGGCGCCATAGGCCAAGTCTGTCACCGTCGCACCTCTCTGAAGGAACTCAATGAATTCCTGACCATTGAGTCCTAGTTGGTAGACTGCGACCATATAGCTGGCGACTAGCATACCGTAGATGGACAGAATAGTGAGGGCTGGTAGTACTAGTATTGTCGCCAAGATTCGAGGTGTCACTAGGTACCAGTAAGGGTTGACCGCCATGACAGAGAGTGCGTCAATTTCCTCTCGGATCCTCATTACGGCGATCTCTGAGGCCATCTCGGTCCCGACCTTTGCAGCGATCATAGCTGCCGCTATAATCGGCGCTAGCTCTCTAACTCCCGCCAGACCTACAAACATGCCGACCATGCGCTCGCCACCCATAGGCTTGAAAGCGTGATAGCCCTGCATAGTTAGATTGGTGCCGACGAAGGCGGCGATGGTCAGCAGGACGGGAAGACTAAGCACACCTATTCTGTAAGCCTCATTCAAGGTCCTACGA
This sequence comes from uncultured bacterium, assembly GCA_963934385.1. Taxonomy (GTDB): domain Bacteria; phylum Myxococcota_A; class UBA796; order UBA796; family CAJQPC01; genus CAWVYO01. Next base: position 1,500 of record CAWVYO010000136.1, on the reverse strand, counting down.
ATTGGGGGTCTGTGACGGAACATTACCTTCAAAAACCTAAAGCTGAATATGCCAAACCGTCCTATGGACGAGAACGCTCCAATTATAGCCTCGAGTATCCTCATGAAATCACACCGAACATCGCGGAAGTAAGGAGATAGTTGGCGGCGATAAATATAAGGATGGAATTCACAACCGTGGCATTCACTGCTCGCCCAACCCCTGCGGCACCGCCTTTAGCGTAGTAGCCTAAATAGGTGCTGACTAGTCCTATGATTAGTCCAAATATCGTTGTTTTAATGAACGCTGCGGTGATGTCGAAGGGGGTAGTGTACTGCCATAGCTGGTCGATGAATATTCCCGCGTTCTCTCCCTTTATATAGACCGCTGTAAAGAATGAACCAGCAATACCAGCTGTGGTGCCGGCTACGTTGAGTAATGGGCACGCTACAGTCATCGCTAGGACCCGTGGGACTACGTGGATAGCGATCGGGTCTAACCCCATTACCTCGGTCGCCGCGAGCTCTTCCTCGATGGCCATTGAGCCTAATTCGGCGGCGTTCGCGCTACCGCCTTGCGCAGCTACCAAAACAGAAGCCAAGACAGGGGACAGCTCGCGGATAATAGCGACAGATGCCAGTGAAGCTAAGAGCCTCTCGGCGCCAAACATATGAAACACTTCCAGTCCCTGCAGGGCGATCACCATCCCGAACGGCATCACCACAGCGATAACTGGTAAAATACATCTAAAAAGGGTCTGGCTCAGGTGATGAAGCGTCTCATTTACGCTCCACTGAAATGTCGCGAAACGGCGCAATATTCCCGTGGCAAATCGACCGAAATGTCCGATTTTGGATAGCAGAGTCAAGGTTCTACATCCTTAGTTACGCGCGGTGCCTAAGTTCGATAACAGGGTGCGCTGAGAGCTGTTTGCCCACTGTTAGGACTGCAGTGCTATCCCCGAGAGCCCTTCGGGCTCTCTCCAGTGCGATCTCCGGGTCGTTGTTCTCGTCCGATAAGTGTGCGAGTACGACGCATTGTAATTTTGGTGAAACTACGCTCTTCAATAGGTCCGCTGATTGCCGGTTCGAGAGATGTCCGTGGTTAGAGCGAATTCGCTGTTGTAGTTTAAATGGATAGGAGCTGTTCTCTAGAAGAGTTGAGTCATAGTTACTCTCTAATACCAAACCATCAAGGCCAGTTAGGTGGCTCCTAAGGATTCCTGTTGGTCTCCCCAGGTCGGTCACTACAGCCATAGAGAGTTCGCCGAGAGTAACCTTGTACGCGACGGGGTCGCTGACGTCGTGAGGTACTGTGATTGGGTCTATTTGAAGTGGGCCAATGTTGAAGCTCACTCCCGACTCAACAATCTGTATACGTTCAGGTAGGCACTTCTTGTTTGCATTCGCCCAGGTACCTTCTGTCATATAGAAGGGCACATCCTCCTCGTAGAGCTTTCTGAGTTTCTTCTCGAATACGCGACAAGATCCGATGTGGTCCGAGTGTTCGTGAGTCACCAAC
>CAWVYO010000135.1:0-9199 GCA_963934385.1 uncultured bacterium | reverse complement strand
CTAGAAACCTCAGAATGTTGGAATTGCGCTGCAGTGAGGACCCAACCGATCATGTCGGACTAACGTACCTCGCTCGGGAACTAATACGAGTAGGGCAAGTGGATAGAGCCCGAGCTGAGATAGACAAAGCTTGGCGCGTAAGACTGAAGTCCCTAGACAACAGCGCACCGATTATCCCTATTGCCACCATTAGGGCGCACCTTATGCTTCAAGCTGGAGATGCAGAGGGTGCGTTGTCGACCATGGAGTCAACTCAAAAACTTGGACTTCCACATCCAAACATACCCCTATTAATGGGATCCGCCTTAGAGTTGTTAGCTACACAAAGGGCAGATGAAGCCACATCCTTGCTTTCTAGCGCCAAGAACTCATACATTGAGGCGACTAAATTTCATGGACAGAAGTTCTCTGATGAGGTCCTACCAGGGGCTACCAGTTGGGTGGCGGCAACACGCTTAGCCGTAGTCCTCACACTTCTGGGCGACCCAGAGTCAGCCCTAGATGTGCTCGAGAGAGTACTAAAAATGAAGCCTAGTCATACAGACGCAACAATGGCCAAAATCGAGGCGCTCTTAGCCAGTGGGGAAACAAAGACAGCACTTACATTGGCACACGAGAGCCTAACAATGAACACGGCTGACTCTTGGTTATTGGCGGCAGCCTGTTGCGACCAACTAGGTGCGCCAGAAGAGGCCAAGCTGTTCACTCAAAAGTCTATTGAACGGGCGAATGAGGGGTACAGGCTCGCCTCACACAGGGAGGCGCTATTGTCTACACTTAGCAGCCGGTATGGAATTTAATAGGTTCGAGCAAAAGCAAAAACAGCCTGTGACTCAAACTACATTGCCGCTTTCACACCTGAGCCTGCGCCATAGTCCGCGTAGCTCTTCTCTTCGACCAAAGCTGAACCGAGAGAGATATTGACGGATTTCTTAAGCTCAGCCCGGCGATCATTTGTGAAATAGACCGACCTTGCCGCCTGAACAAAGGCGTCACTGAAGTCCTGAGCCGCCTCAAGTTCCCGCAAATCGTCCTCAATAACCCATAGCTCACCGTTGACTTTTAACAGCCCCTCCCACTCGGGAAGATCCTCTAAAGCTGGGAATTCTGCCTCACCCCAAGCGCCCACAAGCTCATCGAGCTCAGCGTGTATGTTTACCAGCTTTGCTGGGTCCGAAATGCGCTCCGACTTGATCTTCAAGATGGTAATCTTGTCGACAACGTCTCCTGTTGGTAGCTCTACTTTCATCTTGACGCTCCTTTAGGTACTTACCTTGAGCGCCACTAGCGCCCTTTTTACTTTATCGACCACGCTCGCCCAATCCTTAGGACTTGTTTGCCTGAACAGTTTCATATTTGAATACCAAGGTGTGCTCTCCGAATTTAGCCCCCAGCGCCAGTCGGGAGCAAACGGAAGCAAGACCCAACAAGGCACACCCAACGCTCCAGCAAGGTGAACTGTAGATGTATCTGTCGAAATGACTAAGTCCAGCTCCTTCATAGCCTGAACTGTCTCTAAGAATGCCTGTCCTGAATTGTCCAACCTGCTCCCTAGATCAACCGGACGCAGGGACGGCTCTACAAATCGTAGCTGATCGGATCCATCGTATTTTTGCAGGCTGTAGAAGGTGACGTGTTCAACTGCAAATAGCGAGGTTAGCTTTTGAATCGCCACAGACCTGAGGTGATCTCTTTCGTAGGAAGGGTTGCCCTGCCAGGTGATACCAACCCGGACTTCACCTTGACGGCGGGGGGGCAGCCATTCCTCCGTAGGGCGTAAACCCCACCCTAGATACTGCGGTCGAGTTTGAGTTGGATCTACCACCCCAAGGACCCCAGGAAGACTGAACAGCTGTATACGAGCGCTGTGTTCGGGTGGTTCGTCTCTATTGGAGACAACCGAGGAAACACCATCTACCATTCTAATTACTGAAGCCATCTTTGGGTGACAACGCACAGTCAACGATCCGCATCGCTGTGAGGCTAAGGCGAAAAATCTAGAAAACTGTAGAAGATCTCCAAACCCCTGCTCTGCTTCAACCAAGAGTCGTCCACTTACAGGCTCCCCACGCCAGCTATCTGACGACCACTCTGGGGGGTTGGCTCCTATCTTATTGTGACGTGACTCAAGGGCTGGGAAACCAGCTGTGAAATCGCCCTCAAGTAAAATCGCCATAGCCCTGTTCCATTCAACGCCAGCCATATTAGGAAACTGTGAGAGCACATTGTCATACAGTTTTATCGAACCCTCTATGTCACCTGAGAATCTGCGAGCGTTAGCTAAGTTCACTAAGGCGACAACCTGATTAGGCGCTAGGGCACACACCCTACTCAACGTCGCAAGAGCATCGGTATAGTCCGCCGTAAAACACTGAAACAGCCCGAGTCTAGTCAAAACGTCGGGATCCGATGGAGCTAGAGTCACAGCTTGAGACATACTGTCTGACGCGCCCTGAAGTTGACCCGCCAACCGCTGGGCGTGACCTAAGTAAGACCACGCCAAAGAGGAGGTGCTGTCTAACTCTGTAGCACTAACCAAGACGGCTATAGCCTCCGAAACCTCACCAGCCCCTATCAGAGCTTGCCCCAACAACACCCACACTTCAACCCGATCGGGATAATCCTCCAACAGCTGTGCAGACGAGCCAATAGCGAGCCCAAATTTTCCCGTACGAAGCTGAGCTTCTACTGCTTCTTGAGCCTGAATAAATCTCGATTTCTGCAAATCAAATGCTCTTGCCAAACCATTGTTCATCAGTTGAGCCCCATACCTACATAAATAGTTCCAAAACAGAGACGGCTAAAAGCCTCTAATCTTTAGGTTATCTTGAATTGAATTCAATCTGGACACTACCGACAACTAACCGAACCACAATTATGGAGAAAAGACAAAGTAGAACCCACAAATCAACCGATTCAGGATACTATTAGAGCATCGCTGAAAAACGGCAAAATGCGACGCCCACTTGCCACCCACAAAACGACAATTCCGAACACACCAAGGAGCAACACAGAGATGGCTGACTTGACCCGAAAAGAACTCGTTATTGCGTTGATATCAAGCGGCGAAAAACCTAGGCTAGCCAGGTTAGACCTAGCGGGTCTAGACATGAGCGGGCTGGCTTTGTACGGCGCCGACCTTACTGGAGCAAACCTTCAGGAGTGTAGCCTAACAGGGGCTATCCTAGACGGCGCCACAATGATCGATGCGGATCTTAGGGGAGCCGACCTCAAGGACTGCTCACTAGTAGACACAGACCTCAGCAGGGCAAGACTCTCGGGCTGCTTACTGGCTGGAGCCAACTTTTCAGGTGCCAACCTCTCTGACGCAAATCTAAACGGATCAGAAAAATCCGAAGCCAATTTTGAGGGGGCCAACACCACTGGGTGTGTAGGGGGACCTACATAGATGGCTGAGCTTACAAAAGAGGAGCTGACCATCGCCGTTATCTCCTGTAAGACCTACCCAAAACTCGCAGGTATCGACCTGTCAGGGCTAGACATGAGGGCTTTTTCGCTCAACAACGCAGACCTCAGGGGGGCAGACTTAACTGGGGCTGACCTGACCCACGCAGACCTTACTGGAGCAAACTTAGATAACGCCAAGCTGTTGAAAGCGACCTTGCGTTTTACCACTCTAGAGGCAGCGACATTCACTGGGGCAGACCTAACTGGGGCCGATTTTGGGGGAGCTCTCGGGTCCAAAATATCTCACTCACAGTATATTTCATTGGCATTTAAGCCAGATGGTGATGAGTAATGGCCTCTGTTCACAAAAGAGATTTAGTCTGGGCGATCGCGCGCTCAAGAGGACCTCTGCGCATGGGAGGCATCGATCTCTCTGGAATGGACCTGTTCGGCTTCGACCTCTCAGGGGCAAACCTCAAAATGGCCAACTTTACCGGCGCCGACTTAAGGGGGGCAGATTTTAAGGAAGCCAAGCTAGACGGGTGCACATTTAGAGGGTCACGTATGAGAGGGATAGATCTCTCAGATTCAAACGCCAGCGCGGACTTCACAAAGGCAGATCTCGAAGGGGCTCTTCTTGACGGAGCCATCATGAGGGGGGCTGTCCTCAGAGAGTGCAACTGCTCCAAGATCTCTGCGGCAGGTACGGATCTATCAGGGGCTGATCTCAAAGGAGCAGACCTCAGAACAGGAGACCTGTCAGGCTGTAATCTCACCGACGCAGACTTGACGGGAGCTGATTTATCGAGCGCCAACATCTCAGCAGCAAACCTAAAAGGGGTCAGCTTGCTTTCCGCAAACCTCAAGGGGCTAAAAGCTGTACAGGCAAGGTTTATTGAGGCTCGTATGCGTGGTGCAAACCTCAACGAAGCTCAACTTCAGGGCACTGATGTATCTCGAGCATCTATCACAAGCGCACTAATGATAGGGGCAGATCTCAAGTGCGCTGTGGGAAAACAAGTAGATCTCACACAAACTGACGCTAACCATTCTAATTTCTCTGAGGGGAGCTTTATTGAGGGGGTTTTCAACGATACCAATCTCAAAGGGTCGCTCTTTGTTGAGACCAAATTATCATCGGCGGATTTTCAGGGTGCTAATCTGGAATTCGCCCGAATGGTTGGCGCTGACCTTAGAGGGGCAGACCTGCGCGGAGCAAACCTAACTAGATGCGATCTCAAACGAGCAGACCTAACTGGCGCAAATCTCGACGGTGCAAACCTCGAGTACGCAGATCTCCGAGAAGCAAATCTAACTAAGGCCAACTTTCACGCATGCTACATGGTCGGGGCAAACCTAAAAGAAGCCATAACAACAGATGCAATACTGCCAAGGGTTGGCGGTTTCAAACGATAACGCCGTCTAATCTGGCTCGCTAATCACCCAAGAACTGAAGCCCCTCCGGTGCGTCCTCATTTATCGTCAATATCTCTTCGGCTATATACGGGTGTTCCGAGCTCTGTACGAAATCTTCAATGAAAGACTCAACATCATACCGTATTGCAGCGCCCCACTCATTGTCCAAAGGCTCTAACCAAATCTGGGCGATATCTGAGCGACGTGACGCATACGTAACCTCTTCTGTGCCCTCCCAGATTGTCAGTAATCGCTGCCGAGTCTCTCCTAATCGCGAGCCTAGAGCACCAGCGGCGATGGCATCCTGAAATCCAACAAGTGCAGATCTGGTATCATCTACCACCTGCTGGTGTTTCCAACGCAGCCGACGCCTTGATGTTACCAGCCCTTCCAGCCGAATGCACGCGAACGGGTTGATAATACAAATAGCTGCCTCTAAAGGAGTCTCTAAACCGCCCCAGTCCGCCACGTCGGGCCACGTAAAATGCAACCCTCGGCGCTTTATCACCATAAACCCGCTCTCGTGAAGCATCACCTTTGGGTACCAAGAGGGACCCGCCAAATACGTTGTCCACTCCCCGTCGCGCACCACCCTGCCGTATCCTATGTTGGACAGGGCACCCTCCAACTCGCTGCGCCGCTCATGTACGGACTCAGGCGTAACGACGATTGTCTCTCCAAGTGGATCAGCCCACTCTGGCCACTCCTCTGAAATTTGAGGGGTACAGAAGGCGACTCGCGAAGAGACTAGCAACAACCCTATAGAGACAAACCTATACAAGACCTAAGCTCCTGAAAACTGCACTCCATCAAAGAGGAGGGTCGGCAGACGATATGACGACCATAGCCATGGATCGTTACCAGCTTCCTGATAACGCTTAATAAGGTCCAATAGATTCCCCGAAATGTTCATCTCTGACAGGTTTTGGACTACTTCGCCATGCTCCAAAAGCTGACCTCGTATTCCAAAGGAAAAGTCACCTGTTGTGCTGTTGGAGTTACCACCCAAGAAGGAGGTCACTCGAATAGATGTAGGTATAGATGAAGCCATATCCTGCCAAGATCTCTCACCGGGAGCGACAACAATATTACTCACCCCTGCGCCTGTTGGCTCCATCTTTAGCTTTCTGGCGTGGTAGACATCCAATAGGTAAGTGGACAAGCGACCCTCTTCGAAAAGGAATCGGCTTTCAGGTCTAAGACCATCACCATCGAAGCACCTTGAACCGATACCTCGAGGAATCGTAGGCTCATCCCTGACTGTAAAACCCGACGAAGCCACCTGCTCACCCAGTTTATCGGCGAGCATTGATCGACCCTGCCAGATCGCCACTCCCGACATCGCTCCCAAAAGGGAGCCGACCACTTTGCCCGCTACCCTGTTCGATAGGAACATTGGGAACTTGCCCGAAGGACCAGCGCCTGATTTAGTCACCTCTCCAGCTCGCTCCCAGAGCGTCTCGGCGATCATGCTGCGGCTAGGTTGATCACTCTTGTGTCTGGTAGAGAAAAAGGCTGAAGCCTCTGGACGCTTTCCGCTTTCCTCAAGCATAGCAACCTCTCCGCCAAGGCCAAAGCTAGTTGACTGAGATCTCCCAGAGAAGCCGTTAGAGAAGGCTGTAAAACCGTGGGAGTTCGAGGTCCAGATGTGCGCGGTAGCCGACACTAGATCAGGGCTCTTACGAGCTTGAACCTCCGACTCAAAATCCGTGATTTTCTCGCGAAGCTGCCCACCAGTAACGGGCTCACTTGGGTCAAAAAGGTCCAACTCGTCTATCGGGTTTGATCCCATCTTGTCCAGCGCGATCTGCCTGCGATCCTCGTCTGGTTCAAGCACCCTCGTTGCATCTACCGCTCTCTTTACAAACGCCTCAACAGCCTCTTTGCGCAGATCTGAGGTGCTGTGTCCAGAGTAACGCCCATCGACCATAAGAGAGATAACCAACCCCTGGGAGGTCGCTTGACTAGTCTTCTCTATCACGCCATTGCGCTGTTCCATCTCCATGTGGCTAGACCAAGAAGCCGCAGATTTTGTCTCTTCCGCGCCAGCTGCCTTTGCTACGCTCATGGCATGACCGACTACGTTCTCTAATTCCAACATCAGTTCATCCCTCCCACAACAAGTGAGCCAATTTTCACCGTGGGCATTCCCTGTGAGACGGGTACACCCTGACCGTCTTTACCGCAGGTCCACCCCCCTTCATCGATTACGAGGTCGTTACCTACCATCTTTACATCGGCCAGCGCAGCAGGACCGTTACCAATAAGGTTTACGTCCTTGATAGGCTTGGTGAGTTTTCCGTCCTCTATTAGATAGCCGTGACGCATGTAGAAGGCGAAGTCACCAGCACCTATTTGGACCTGACCGTTGCCAAATGTCTCGCAGTAAATTCCAAGTTTTACTGACTTAATGATCTCTGCTGGATCATGAGGGCCAGGCTCCATGTAAGTCGACCTCATCCTAGGGATAGGTGCGCTTCGGAAAGATTCTCGTCGACCTGAACCTGTAGGTTTTACCTTGTAGTGTGCCGCTGAAATTTCATCGTGGATGTAGCTCCGAAGCACGCCGTTTTCAATCAACACTGTCTCTTCTGTTGGGTTGCCTTCATCGTCTGTATTTATAGAGCCTCGAGCACCTGGGATAACACCGTTATCGACGACAGTGACAAACTCTGGAGCCACCCTCTGATCCATCTGAGATGAAAATATCGAGGTGCCTTTTCTATTGAAGTCGGCCTCAAGACCATGCCCTACAGCCTCGTGAAGCAAAATACCCGACGCACCTGGCCCAAGAACTACAGGCAACTCCCCTGCTGGGGGCTTACCCGCGCCCAACAGAAACGTTGTGCGATCTACAGCCTTTCTAACTAGGCGATCTTGGAGTTCTTGATCATCAAACATCTCCATTCCAGCTCTCTGGGCGATGTTGTATGCTCCAGACTCTGTCACGCCGTTTTCCTCGGCAGTACAGGTCACGTAACCCAACACCATGGGTTGATAGTCTTCGATTAAACGACCATCAGGGCGCACGATCATGATCACCTTTTCACTGTCGATAAAGTGCGTCTGAACCTTCTTTATTCGGCTGTCTAAAGCAAACGCCTTTGCCTCCCAATTGCGAAGCAAGGGAACGCGATCGGACATGCCCACCCCCTCCCAGGGCTGCTTTACAGGGTAATAGTTAGGCAGCCCAACGCTCTTTATGTCGACGGGGTCTACCTGCTTGCCTGTTGATGCTATCTCAGCCGCCGTAGAGGCTGCTGCTATCATAGCCTTCACAGAGAGATCTTCGGTGTAGGATACTCCTACAGAGTCTCCGCAACGAGCTCTAACGCCCATACCCAAATCTACCCCCGTAGATGCCCTATTTACGGATCCGTCAACGAGTGAAATCGAGTTGTTCTGAGCGTGTTCAAAGAAGAGATCACAGTCGTCAGCACCTCGAGACAAGGCCGCAGACATCACCTTCATTAACGCTTCTCTGGTTACTCCAAAACGCTCGAAGTAGGTGCCTTTCGGTAAAGACAAAGATAGCGCTGGGCCAATTAGTTGGGGGCTGTTCATAAAATTGAGTTCCTATCTGAATCAACAGGGGTAAAGTTGCCTGTAGAATTTTAGTTCTTATGAATAACAGGATCCAAGCAACATGCCCTAGACGGCGGCTGTTTATTTTAGATCAATCGCGGCTCTATCGAGCTTAATTACTCCAACACTACCATCGACGGTGACGACCAACTCATTACCCCATTTAATGCCAATGTTGTATGTAGTCCGATCAACCACTCTTGAAACAATGAGGCTGCACATTCGCCACTCCACAGCCTCTCCGATACTTCACAGCCATCCGTGTAATCCCAAGATCCTATATCTGGAAGGTGAAGGTGCCAAGTTGTCGTCGTGTTTCTGTCGCGACTGGCAAGCGCCCTGTACAGCAACAGATCCAGCGAAGCGACATCTTCCTGGCGGAACATTTGCTGACCCCCTGAACCCAAAATATAGCATTCCCATATAAAGAGGTTGTCGCACGAACCAAGGTTGAAAGCGGCCCTGTTATCCCCAGGTAGGAACAGTACAGCACCACCTGGGTCATTAATCTCAATGGATTCCAAAGAAGATGTGGACCAAGGGACAGACTCTTGAGCCACAGCCAGAGAAAATGGCTCCTTAGATCGGGGATCGTCCTCGTGACGAATTTCCTCTAGACCCGACAGACCAAACCCGACATATATGTTCGACACTCCCGAAGCTGAGACAGCCTGAACCCAATCGACGCCAAGGTCACCGTGGGTTGTTAAACCACTAGCCCATGCCACAGATAGCCCCAAGTGACGCAAGGGGGTGACCTCTGATTTTAAAAATTCGACATAGCAGGTTT
>CAWVYO010000134.1:0-9229 GCA_963934385.1 uncultured bacterium | reverse complement strand
CTGGATTCCAGGGCACGGGCGACAGGTCTCTATTGACGACCCCTTTGAGTGGACTGGATACATGGGTAAGCGCAACGAGCTGGCCATGGGTATCTTCGCCATGCCTAACGAGACACTAAACGCCGACGGCAGCATGGGTCTTCTACTAGAGCTAGCCAGCATGGCTGTGGGTTCCTCCGGTGAGGTAGCAATACCAGCAGGAGAGAGCCGAAGTATAACGAGACTCTACGGTATAGCCCCAGACCTGGCATCCCTCACTGATGAGTGGTTGGCTTTAGGCGGTGTCGAAACAGAGAGCGTGTCCGGTACAGTGACGGCTCCAGACGGCGCCGTGGCTGGGGCGGTAGTTTCAATACTACTGAACGACTCACCATACACCGTCGCTATCACCGATAACGACGGTAACTTTTCAGCCGAAGTACCAGTCGGTCATGACGTAACCTTTATCGCCGACGGTCGAGGTACTGGTTTAGAGCTAGACCTGCCTACTGGTCACGCACCGTATTCAACCTACGCCGGCGCTGAGGTCCAAGCTGAAACCCTCAATTCAATAGCCATTGGCGCTGTAGAGATACCACAGGCCAGAGGACGTGGTGTGGCAACCCCCGACTCTCCTTTAGAGTTACAAGAGCCAGCCATGCTGACCCTTATAGCGTCCGATGGGCTACCCTTTGAGGCCCGATTAATCTCAACTAATCCCGAGCCAGACGTTGACTCTAGGATAGTGACCCCAAGACCCCGTGGTGGAACCTCTCTGGCATGGGCTCGCGACGGTGAGGTCACTCTGGCGCTGGAACCGGGTGAATACGATCTAGTTATTCACCGTGGATTGCGATGGGAAGTCTACCAGCAGCACCTCACAGCTGGTGCAGGCGCCCGCTCATCTATCGACTTTGAGCTAACAGAGGCCTACTCTCCAGAGGGCTGGATAGTAGCAGACCCTCACAGCCACGCTGCTCCATCTGGAGACGGAAGTATACCGATGGAGGATCGACTAATCGTTTCGGCGGCCACGGGAATCCAGGCCCACTTTGGTACCGATCACGATCATATCGCCGACTACAGACCTCTACTTGAACCCCTAGAGCTGACCAACGTCATCACATCTATTGTCGCGGACGAAGTAAGTCCCAGCGTTAGAGGACACCACAATATCTACCCAGTGGAGCCAGACACCTCTCTGCCAAACAACGGCGCATGGCCTTGGTGGTCGGATCGAGTCTATGAGACCCAAGAAGGCTTCGATATTCTCAGAGATCGACACGAAGACGTCCTAATTCAGCTAAATCACCCGCTCGATGCAGGCGTGGGCAGTGCTGCTGGTTGGAGCGAGGGGCAGATCTCTAACGGGTCCAAGTGGTCTAGCGACTTCGACGCTGTAGAGATTTTGAACGACGGGAAGCACACATCCTATACAGAGTTCTTCTTCGATATGATGAACCACGGTGTCATCTCAACTCCTGTTGGAGTGAGCGACTCTCACGGACATACTGCCGGCAACCTGGGCCTAAATGTGACTTTTATACACGCTCAGACAAACATCGCGACCGATTTCACCCCCGATGCACTCCGAACAGCATTTGCTAATCACGCGACCATAGCTTCTTTTGGGGCGTTCATAGACAGCTCGATCCTACCTGGAAGTGAGCTTACGGGATCCGCTGAGATCTCATTCAAAGTCCTCACACCATCATGGATTGAGGTAAACGCGCTAAATTTGATCCAAAATGGCGAAGTTATTGAAACATTCTACGGCGACCAAATAATCACCGGCGTTACTACACAACTCAACCCTGAAGTAGACTCGTGGTTCTCAATAGAAGCGATCGGAGAGACCCCGATGCGACCACTCTCTGAGGACACACCGTGGGCTCTCACGAGCCCGATTTTGATAGACGTAAACGGTGACGGATGGAGTGCTCCGATGGGACCTTTAGAGATAGACTAATCACGCAAAAACCCCGAATATTGGCTTGAATCGCCCAATATGCTCTTTGCCAAAAACTCCCTGTGCACTCTACTTAAGCTTGCCTAATAAGTGGGAGTAATGTGACAATATCACAGTGATATTCTGTAGATATTCTGGTAGTAGAAAGAGATGTTCGGAGATTTTTCATGAGCACCGCTAATGACGGTGATTTACCAAGTAAGATCGCTATAAAACACGACGCCGGTGTTTTGTTTGGTGGGCTTGTATGGATAGATAACTACCAAATAATGTTCTCAATAGGCTCAATGATGAAGACGGGCACCGTTGCAGAGCTACGACTGAACTTATCGGGGCTAGACGAAAACCTCTATATGCTAATTCAGGTCGACTTGATTGAACCCAGCGATGATGTTTACGAACACACCGCTAAAATTGTTCACTGTCACGAGTACGATCTTCAAGCCATAGATGGGTGGATATCAGATTCTTTTCCAAGCAGATCTGACGAATGGCTCACTGTCGCGACTGTGGACTACGAACAGGCAACATGCTCCAAAAGTGCCTTTTTGGAAATGGTAGCTAGATTAGAAAAACGCAGAGTAAAGAAAAGTGTAGCGCCCACATTTGATAGAAAGCCATTGGATACCCTTTCGAGCCACCCGGCAGCAGCTACTACCACTCCACCAAGCAATGACGGTGAGGGGCTGGGAGACTTGTACACGGGCTCGCCAAGACAGGTTGTTGAGCGACCTACACCTACACCTACACCTACACCTACACCTACGCCCACTGTCGAAGACATTGCTAGAGCCCTGGCCTCTCGAAAGCTTGCAGCCACTGCAACAATCTCTAGAGAGGCAGACCAAGAGCCTTCATCACCGGATAAAAATGAAGAGCCTGCAGTCACAATCTCAACAGCCTCACCCCCACAGGCGACTACGCCACCTCAATTTGATGAGAAATCTCCAGACGATAATCCCTCGGCTACGCATATTGACGGCGAAGCAACGGAAACTCCTAAGAATAAGTACTTGTCTGCAATGATGAGAAGAGGCTCCCTTAGGGGTGGCGGAGATAGTACAAAACGATTGCTAAGAATGGATCCGGAGAAGAAGACTAGCGGCACGCAAAGCTCTTCCGCAGAAGGTGATGTAGCCGTCCAGTCTGCGGAGAGGCAGGCTGCCCCACACAGGTACGCGTCGGAGCAAACGGCACCCGCTTCAGAACAAGTTAAAGTTGAAGAGAAGCCTTTGGAGAAAGCTCCATTAGTAAATCTATCCCCGAATGGTAATTCCAGATCCATCGCACCTCTAGAAAAAGATGACCATGCCGACGGGCCCCCGACAGCCGACAACACGGAAAACTCACCTCTTCAGTCGCAAAGTACTACAGAAAAGCTCGGCAGCTATCATGCCTCGTTCGAAGACGGAACTTACACACTTGAATGGAACTCTCTTAGCGACTATCGGTCTGACCTCCCCGGTATCTTAGCTGGAACGCTTGTTCTCCCTGCTCAGAGCATAGCAATCCGACGACTCGTACTAAAGCTGCCAGATGGCCAAAAGATGGCAGTCCAGATCTCACCAACTGAGTTCGGCGACGGTACAGTTGATATCAACCCAAGAGTTGTCACCATGGTAAAGTTTAAGCTCAAACGCGCTGCGAAAGAGTAACGATTCGTAAAATGACGCACTAGAGCCGTTCACGGGTTAAACCTGACTCATGAACAACGACCTCGTAATCAATCTGAACGTAAACGGCGACAGCCGAAGTCTACTTGTAGGGGCAAACCGTACTCTGCTAGAGGCTCTGCGAGGCGACCTCCGCCTAACAGGCACCAAACACGGCTGTGATGCTGGGGACTGCGGCTCCTGTACAGTGACAATAGACGGAGAGCCAGTTCTCTCCTGTATTACCCTCGCCGCCGAGGCCAACGGCTGTGAAATAGGCACCATAGAAGGTGTCGCAACAACCGGTAAGCCATCACAACTACAGCGCTCCTTTGACGACAACGTAGCGTCTCAGTGTGGATACTGTACTCCAGGATTTATTATAGCTCTCGATGCTCTCTTTAAACATGAACCCGATGCTCCAGAAAATAGAATCCGCGAGATATTGGGCTCAAATATATGCAGGTGTACGGGCTACACCAAGATCATCGATGCAGCCCTAGAGGCACAAAGTGTAATGCTCGGAGGCGACAGTGAAGGATAGCTGCTTGGGCCGTGGAGGTCGAAAGATAGACGGCATGGAGCGCATCACTGGTCGCGCCGTATTCACCGCTGATATGACACGCCCAGGAATGCTACACGCGGCGTTCCTTCGCTCACCCCATCCTCACGCCAGAGTCATATCAATAGACACATCCCAAGCGATGAAAATAGAGGGTGTAAAGTCAATTATCACTGGCGAACATCTACCGATAAACTTCGGCGTTATCCCAGTAGCACAAGACGAACACGCATTGGCTACCGATAAGGTGAGGTTTGTGGGCGACGAGGTGGCTGCTGTGGCAGCAATAAGCCGCAGTATAGCCATTGAGGCGACTAGAGCCATTGAGGTCAAGTACGAGGTTCTGGAGCCAGTCTATTCTATAGAGGATGCCCTGAATCCCGAGAAACCAATACTCCACGAGGGGCGCAGAAAGGCCTCAAATGTTCTAAGGAGAGTCTTTCAGAAATATGGAGACATCGACGCCGGCATGGAAGAGGCCGACCTTATTATCGACGAGGATTATTTCTATCCAGGATCCACCCATGTGCCCCTTGAGACACAGACGGCGCTCGCTGAATGGGACGAAAACGGTAAACTGACGCTACACTCATCGACTCAGGTACCGCACTACCTACACAAAGCTTTGGCGAGAGTCCTACAGGTACGGACTCAAGATGTCCGAGTAATAAAACCAGCTGTAGGGGCTGGGTACGGTGGTAAATCCGACCCGTTCTCACACGAGTTCTGCGCTGCTGAACTCTCCAGGCGCACTGGCAGACCAGTGATGTTTATCCTAGACCGCGAAGAGGTGTTCTACACACACAGAGGGCGCCACCCCGCCAAGATGTCATTGAAGATGGGTTTCAAAAACAACGGTGAGATCACAGGTGTGGATTTCAAGGTGGTATCTCCAGGTGGCGCTTACGCCTCTTTCGGGGTTGTGACATCCTACTATTTCGGGGTCTTCATGACCCTGCCCTATAAGCTTGAGAACTACCGATTTGAAGCCAAGAGACTCTACACAAACCACCCGCCATGCGGTCCTAAACGCGGTCACGGAGCCATCCAACCTCGGTTTGCCCTCGAAATGCACATTGACAAGGCCGCCTGCCAGCTTGGGCTAGATCCAGCTGAGATGAGGAGAAAGAACGGTGTTGAGCCCAATACTGAAACTTGCAATGGGCTTCGTATTACCTCTGTAGCAATCGACGAGTGCATTGAAGAGGCCGTCAAAGCCTCAGGATACAACGAAAAATACGGAAAATTACCCTTAGGTAAGGGCATCGGGATAGCCGGCTCAGCCTACATGTGCGGCGCCCTTCACGGGATCTACCAAAATGAGATGCCGCAATCAGCAGTTCAGCTCTTGGTTGACCGCTCTGGCAGGGTGGCTATCTACTCTGGGACCTCTGACATTGGACAGGGATCAAACCACATGCTCGCGGCTGTAGTCGCCGAAAGATTGGGCATAGAACCTACAGACTGTCACGTATTAGAGGCCGACACAGCTCTCACGCCTGTCGACTTGGGATCGTACTCCTCAAGGGTCACATTTATGGCTGGAAACGCCGCCCTTAGTGCCGTGAATCAGGTTCGTGAACGAATAGTATCGGCTGCCGCAACAAAGCTTGAATGCGAGCCTTCAGACATAATTCTCTCAAACGGAGAAGTCTTTAACGGGGTATCTCCCGACAGAAAACTAGAGTTCAAAGAGGCGGTGGTGCTGGCTGAATCAGCGGGTGGAACCGTGTCGGTTGTAGGCCACTACAAGCCACCACCAATTGGTTCTCGTTTTAGACGGCAATCAGTGGGTCCCTCACCATCCTACTCATTCACAGCACAAGTCGCAGCAGTGACAGTCGACTGTGAGACTGGGATCGTTATCGTAGACAAGATCTGGTGCGCACACGACTGCGGAAAGGCCATCAACCCGACTATTGTGGAGGGTCAGATTGAGGGCTCTGTATACATGGGAGTTGGAGAGGCATTCCTGGAGGATCACACCTTCCACACCAGCGGTCACGCAAAGGGGCTGCACTTCGGGCCATCAATCCTAGAATACAAAATCCCAACTATTCACGACACCCCCGAAATCGAAGCCATTATTATCGAGTCAAATGATCCAGAGGGGCCGTTTGGCGCAAAAGAGGCGGGCGAAGGACCCCAGATGGCGACAGTGCCAGCTATAGCCAACGCAATCTACGACGCAGTCGGTGTATGGATGAACGAGGCACCATTTACACCTGACAAGGTGTTGCGAGCTCTCAAGAACAAGGCACGTGCCGATAAACGCAACGCCAAGATCGGAGGTGCTGAATGACCTCAATGTTACCGCTACCAGAGTTCAAACTACTCCAGCCAACCACAGTTGCAGAAGCCCTAGAGATGCTCTCCGCAAACAGCGACGCCAAGCTGATTTCAGGTGGAACAGACCTGTTGCCATCTATGAAGCACGGACTCTTCAAGCCAAAGGTGCTCATCTCAACCAAGCGGATCAAAGGGCTCAAGGATATCTCTATCAATGAGGAGGGGCTATCAATCGGTGCAGGTGTGACACACACAAGCCTTCGTAGGTCCGAGACTGTGGCTGGTTTTGCTCCAGCGCTACTCGAGGCATGCAAGGCTATAGCCACCCCTACGATCCAGTCAATGGGGACTATCGGCGGCAATATTTTGCTGGATACCCGATGTGTGTTTTACAACCAGACCCGCTTCTGGCGTGACTCTATAAACGGATGCCTAAAGTGTGACGGCTCTATATGCCACGTCGTGCAAAACAAACAGGAATGCTTCGCGGCACATTCAGCCGACACTGTGCCAGTCCTTATGGTGATGGGTGCCAGCGTCGTTATCGCAGGTCTGCAAGGCGAGCGTACCGTACCTATAGAATCCCTCTATGACATCGACGGACGCGACAGTGGAAGACTCAAAAAGGAGGAGATCCTGGTTAGGGTGATTATCCCAAAAACCCGCGGAGAGTTCGGATTTAGAAAACTAAGGGTACGCGGCGCTATTGACTACCCTCTTATTGTCACTGCAGTTCGAATAACCCCAGATGGCGGGAGAGTCGTTGTGTCTGGGATTGGTCCCGCCCCAATAGAGATACAGGAAGTCACCGGAGCTATTGCCTCTGGCGATTTTTCAAAGGCTGCGGAAATAGCTCGCTCTCAGGTCAAGCCCCTAGGGACACACAATGTCTCACCTAACTGGAGGCGGCACATGGTGGAAGTCGAGGTACGAAGGTGCCTAGAGAAGACCTCTTCAAAGCCCTGACACACTACATACCTATTGTGCTGTCTGAACCAACCTAAACCCTAGGTTCGAATGGTCGTGGGTCGGTGTCTCACTATGCCTGTGAGTCATCTCTACCTCGAAAGCCTCTGAGTCAAAGCCGCCGCCTCGCTCTACCCTCTTTGGTCCAGAACTGTCCCCTTCAGGATCAACTGCTGATCCTGACGAATAGACACCGTACCAATCCCACATAAGCTCCCATACGTTACCGCTCATGTCATAAAGACCGTACCCATTTGGCTGTAATCCAGCCACGGGCTCTATCGAAGAAGTATCATATACTGCAACGTCTCCTACCGTATCTGAACCCGAGTAGAGGTAAAACTCACCTCCACTTGCCGCGTATTCCCACTCTGCCTCGGTTGGAAGCCGGTATCCGTCACATGTATATGGGCTGGACGGTGTTGAGCACGTACCACTAGCACAGGTAAAGCAAGACGTTAGCCCTTCACTCGCAGAGAGTGTGTTTGCATACTCTGCCACCATATGCCACGTGATGTCCTCAACTGGGCAGTCTGTTCCGCAGGTAGTATTAGAGCTTGGGTTTGACCCAGTAACAGACTGATACTGTGCCTGTGTAACCTCCGTCTCGCTCATATAGAAATCATTTGTCAGTGTCACCGAATGTATCACATCATTATCATGGCCGTCGTCACACCCATCAGACGGATCACACCCCATGTCATATGTACCTGATGGAATGAAGACCATAGCAGCACCAGATGGCGTGGAGATACTTGTATAGGTACTGTCAGAGTCTGTGGCGCTATCTATCCCGTCAGTCACCTCTATTTCGCAGCCCCACAACTGCCCCGCATCTGTATCACCCGCATCAATAGTGTCGTCTGTCTCGGTGGTTGTGTATGTTGCTCCTGCCCAAGCACTGCCATCTAGGGTCCAACTGACTGTATATGTAAGGGTATCGACACTATCTGCATCCGTAGATGCTGTATCTACCTCGCAGATTATGTCGTCAACCCCTGCCTCGGGACCTGTGGGGAATGAGTCCGAAGTAATAGCTACCACAGGAGCGACGGGAGCCGTGTTCTCGATGATCACAGAGTTTGAGTTCATAGGTAAACCGTTCACTTCTCCGTCATTCGGGGTGACCTTACAAAGGACTGTGTCTCCTTTATCAAAGTCTGAACCCGTCAATGTGGAGTTTCCAGAGGACACCACACCTTCAACACTCCACTCGAACGAATATTGTATGGTGTCTCCATCATTATCAGTCGAAGGGGAGGCTGCACAGGTTAGCGTAGAGCCCTCAAATCCTGGATCCGGAGATAACGTCACAGTTGAAATCACCGGGGTACTGTTCTCCACAGTCACAGAGCCGGTGTCATTCACTGTACCGCCATCTGAGTCCGTAGCTGTCGCGGTACAGATTACAACGTCGCCCTTTGATACAGTGGGCAGAGATAGAGTGATAGATGAACCAGACCCTATGCTACCTCCACCGGCTACGCTCCAGGCATATGTAATTGTTGGCGAGTCACCGTCGTCATCGCTTGCAGTAGCCGCACAAGATATTGTTGAGTCAACTAGGACCCCAGACGACGGTGAAATGGCCACAGACGAGATTGTTGGATCGGTGTTGCCCACCAGCACATTATCGGTGTCAACCGCGCTACCACCATCGGCATCGCTCGCAGTGGCAGTACAGGTGATAGTAGTACCAGGAGACGTCGTGCTATTCGTCAGAGCTAAGCTAGAGGTACCACCCAAGGTTGTCACCCCGTCAGTCCACTCATAAGAGATGGTTACGGCGCCACCATCGGGATCGGCGGCGCT
>CAWVYO010000133.1:0-9415 GCA_963934385.1 uncultured bacterium | reverse complement strand
AGCCGAGCGTCGTGACGCTCGTATCAACGTTGGTGTATCTACTTTTGTACCAAAGCCATTCACCCCGTTTCAGTGGTCTGAACAGATTGATATCGAGGAAACTTGGCGGCGTCAGCGTATGCTGCAAGAGAGATTTTGGGAACATAAGGGCGTAAAATTTGGACGCCACAACGGTCAGTCAACATTCATCGAGGGGCTCATATCGAGATCCGATAGAAGGGCAGGGGACTTGATAGAGGCGGCCTTTTTGGGTGGTGCTCGGTTCGATGCCTGGGATGAACACCTCAAGTTTAGTGCTTGGACGGACGCTGTTGAATCCACTGGCTTTGACACCAAAGACGCCCTGAGAGAGCGAGATTTGGACGAGCGCCTTCCGTGGGACCATATAGACATTATGACCCCAAAGAGCTGGTTTCAAGAGGACTGGCAGCGAGCTACTGAGTTGAAGCACGCTCCAGACTGTCGTCAAAAGAAGTGCCACCAGTGTGGTGTAATTGATGTTGAAAGAGAACTCTGCGCGACTATGTTGCGAGATTCAATCGCTGGTGCAAAGAGCGAAGATCGCTGGGCGGGTAGGGGTAACCCACTACCGCTACCAGAAGAGGTTCCCGTTTTGGAAACCGTAAAACTGACCCCTGCGGGCCGCCCCGAAGAAAAGCCAGCCGTTCAGAGATTGCGTTTTAGAATAACTCGCCTCGGTGACGCGAGGTTCTTGTCTCACTTGGAGATAATGAACAGTTGGATACGCTCACTACGTAGAGCCAAGGCGCCCCTTGCTTGGAGTCAGGGTTTTCACCAGCATCCGAAGGTAACCTTTGCGACCGCAGCCCCTGTTGGAGAGTCATCTCTATGGGACATCATGGATATCTTGGTGGTAGAGAGTGTCGAACCGCAAATTATTTTGGAGAGATTGCGGGCTCACTTACCGCTGGGATTTGGTGTCATTAGCGCACAAGAAGTCCCGATTAAGAGTCCTTCTCTCATGTCCAGTGTGACGGGATTTAAGTATCGCATCGTCCCACCGGCAGGCACAGATGTGGACATGCTCCGTGAGAGGGTCACTGAAATAATGTCCGCTGAGGAGATTATGGTCCAGCGTAAACGGAAAGCGAAAGGTAGATGGCGTCGCAAGGGTTTTAGGAGCGTAAACATCAAGAATATGGTCGCAGATCTAAAACTCGTTGATGAAGAGGGTGCCGTAGAGGTGATCTTTGAGACAAAGCGTCACGAGGAAAAGCTAGCGAAGTGGCGTGAGATGTTAGGTGTCTTAGACCTTCCTGAGGCGACGTCAAAGGTGATCAAGACCCACACCTATTTGGCAGAAATACATTCGTAATCGGAGAATTAGATGTTTGTGTTGAACGAAGAGTTGCTTGAGCTCCAGGCAGCAGCCAGAGAGGCCGCCGAACAAATTTTAGCAAAAAGTGCTAGAAGCGCGGATGAAAATGAGCATTTTGATAAGGATCTTTTCAGGCAGCTTGGTGAAGCTGGCTTGTGCGGAATCCCCACATCCGAAGAACTTGGTGGGCTAGGTCTAGGCTATCTTGAGTATGCGGTAGCTCTAGAGGAGATCGCAAAAGTATCAGCATCTTATGCAGTAACTGTGGCGGTCAATGGTCTACCTCAGATAATCCTGGCGCAGTACGGTACTAAGGAACAACAGGAAAGATACACCTCAAAACTTGCTATGGGTGAGTGGCTGGGTGCGTTCGCTCTCTCCGAGGTAAATGCTGGTTCTGATGCGGGTTCATTAAAAACAAAGGCTGTTCGCGATGGAGACAACTGGGTGCTAAACGGCTCCAAGATGTGGATCACTCACGGTGGTGTAGCTGATTTATACGTTGTCATGGCACGGACTGGTGAGAAAGGACCGCGAGGAATCTCAGCGTTCTTGGTTGAAGGTACATCGAAAGGTCTTTCCTCTGGTAAGCCTGAAGAAAAGATGGGCTTACGTGCTAGCCCTACTGCAGAGATTGTGCTTGAAAACGTACGTATCCCGATCTCAAACCTACTAGGTAACGAAGGCGATGGTTTTAAGATTGCCATGTCCGCTCTCGATTCAGGGAGAATCACCATTGGAGCGTCTGCGGTTGGTGTATGTCAGGCGTCAATAGAGGTTGCTGCGCCTTATGCTTGTCAAAGAGAACAGTTTGGGCGAGCTATAATTGATTTTCAGGGTGTAGGTTTCATGTTGGCCGACATGGTCAAGCGTACCGAAGCTTCACGACTACTCGTGCATAAGGCGGCATGGATGCGAGACCAGGGGATGGAGTACTCAACAGTCGCTGCAATGGCAAAATGCGAAGCTACTGACGCTTCTATTGCTGTCACTACCGACGCAGTACAGGTTTTGGGTGGGAACGGTTACACCCGAGAGTACCCATTAGAGCGGTATATGCGAGACGCAAAGGTGATGCAGATTGTTGAGGGAACCAATCAAATTCAAAGATTGGTGATATCACGCCATATAAAACAGATGTATCAAGTAAAATAGGGTGTGATTCAAAGTCGGTAATTGTATATATGCGCTTGATTGATCTCAATTTTGGCGTATATTTCAAAGTACAAAATTAAAACGAAAAGCGGGAGAAGAATTATGAAGCGGTGCGGGCATTGTGGGGCAGATTTCGACGATAGGATCGACTTTTGTTTCAATGACGGTACGCCTCTGGAATTAGCTGTCGTGACAACGGTTCCCGGAGCTCCTCCAAAGCGTAGTCAGTCATCTCGTTTTTCCAATGCATTGTCGGGAATAGATGCTCCTGAGGCAAGTTCGCTGGCGTTTGACGCTCCTGATACTTCTCCTTTTTCATCTCCTGATCCGGAGCCAACCCCTGTAATTAATAGTCCTTATTTTCAAGCCGAGACCACTGATTCTATTGACGTTCCCGATATGGTGGACGGCGATAATTTTGCGGCGGAATCTAAGGTCTCTATTGACGAGGTTACGGATGTTACTGATCTTGACCTGGGCAGCGGCGCTGAGGATGATTTCCTAAACGAAGACCTGAACGATCTAACTAACGAAGATCTGGGCAATGATTTTGGCTTTATGCAAGACACAGGCGATCTTGTTGGCGACTCGTCTGACCTTTTATTCCACGAAACACCAGCCGCACCGGTTAAAAGTAGCAAATTACCGATACTCATTGGTGCCGCGGCTATCGTTCTTGCAATTGGAGCATCAATATCAATGTTGTCTGGCTCAGACGAAACTCTTTTGGCAGAGAACGAGCAAGTCCGAAATGTAAATGAATATGAAGACGTAGGACCTATAGCCGGCGAGATTGAAGACGTCGGTAACAACATAGGGGAGGGGATTGATGTCATCGTCCCTATTGAGGAAGCGCCGGAAGAGGAATTAACGGCAGAGGAAGAATCTGTAGTTGATGAGGATGAGGAGGAACCGATATCCACGGAACAAGAGCCTGAAGAGGTGGTAGAAGCTCAAATAGTGAGCAATGAGCCTGCTGATGATGAGCCAACTATGCCCATCTCTTTGAATCGCCCATCTCCCGTACAAGAGCCTAGCGTGCCGACACCTCCTCGTGAGCAAGCCCCAGCGCCTTCCAACCCGGCACCTGTGCGAGCAGCTCCAGTGACTGCGAGCCCATGGGGTGCAACTCAAAACACTGTGGTGTCAGCCACTTCTCGTGTTCGGGTCCAGTCCACACCATCCGGAGCTCAGGTGCTTGTTGATGGTAACACTATGGGGACTACTCCTTCAGATTTCAACATCGCCCGTGGACCTCATTTGATGGCCGTTGAAATGAACGGTTTTATAACCTATACAGAGAATGTAGATATCCAGAATGATTCCCAGATCATCAGAGCTAACCTTGAGCCTGTCCCGCAATCTTCTTTTGAAGTAGTCGTGAGCTTCTACGGAGCTAGTGGCTGGCGAGTATTTGAGGCGAACGTACCATTGTGTACGATTCCATGTTCGCATCAGCTTTCCACTGGAACTCACCAATTTAGAGTGGTTAATGACTCAGAATCATGGGTTGTGACCCGCGAAATTCAAGGCAGTTATGCTGGAGCCAGTGTAGGCGTGAACCTTCAGCAAGACTAATAGACAGGATTATTCGTCGTCTTGTCCTAGGTTCTCCATCATTGCACCAAAGTCAGCAGCGGCGTTACCCATAGCTTCCGCAGCTTCCTCGGCAGCTTCTTCGACAGCTTCTTCGACAGCTTCTTCGACAGCTTCCAGGTCATCAGCAACTTCACCATCCGTAGCAATTTCTATATCTACTGTGGGTAGCTCTTCAACAGCTTGTTCAAACTGACCTGCGAGATCAACTGCTTCCTCGCTTTCTCCACCACAAGCAGACAGTGAGATACCCATGACAATAATTGTTAACGCTTTCATTTTCACTCCTTAGATGCTCGATTTACCCGAGCAACTTTTTATAAAGAGGATGATGTCAGAAACACAGGGTTTGATCAAGGGGGAATTTCACATATTACCTATGAACCACTTATTAGATTCTATATTGAACATAACGTATATTATCAGAAGATAATGATATCGCGCCAAGGCTGTTGTTCATGTTGATTTAGACCGCCTGCTCTCTCGTTAGTACGAGTTGGAGTTAGTTGGCTCTGCGTTGGTCTCGGCTTGTATGGTTCCGAAGTTCAAGAGCGTGCCCTTGTTTGTGACCGCATAGAACCCGTGTTCACTCACCGATATAGGAGAAGACATTCCAGAGAGCGTCAGGTCATCTACATATCTCCAGATCTCTTCTCCGTTTGAGGCGTCGATAAGGTAGATTGTCTCTTCTGTGGATGATGTGATTATGCCGGCTGGAGTAAGTCTAGGTGTTGTAAGGCTGCCCTCAATACCGGCGTCCCATTCCCATATGACTTGCCCTGTAATTGTGTCTATCTTGCGGAGGATTCCATCGGAACCACCATGAAAAATAGCGTTATTGTCGTAAGTAGGCTCGCTAGTTGTTCCGATATCAAGTGACCATCTAATGGAGTTAGTTTGCGGTGCAAGGGCCACGAATGGACCCTCAAAACCGCCTGTATAGATGTTGTTGCCAGCGACGATTGGTGTGGCGATGATGTCGGGGTATATCCCCTCACCTACTTGTTTTTGCCATTCAATGGCTCCCGTTTCGCCTGATAGCGCGACCACCGAGCCATCTGAGAAACCAGCGATGACAGTTTCTCCCCAAGAAACAGCGGATGGAGCCCCGTAAAGGGTCAATTCAGTTTCTCGCGTAAGTGACGGTGGATGGTTGTAGCGCCAGGCCACCACGCCAGTTGTGTAGTCTAATGAATATATGCTGTCATCGACAGAAGATACAATCACGTTTGAACCTATCAGTTTAGGTTGACTAGTGATTGGGGCACCGCCAAAGTGCTCCCACTGTGGACTTTCGTCAGCTGTAGAGTAGCTAAATGTGTATCCACCTTCATCGCAGAAGATCACATTGTCGCCCACGAAGGTTGGCTGTGATTGGACTGCCGAATGGGCGGCATAACTTCTGACTTCACTACCGCTGGAAGTTTCAAGGACGTGTAAGGAATCGCTAAATGCCGATCCAACATACATTTGACCGTTATGTATCGTTGGTGCCGATAATTGAGATTGTGACCGCGCACCTAAGCGGGTCTCTGGCAGTCTTCGTTGCCACTCTACAAACGGTATGTTGGTGAACTCCCTGGAGCTTTCCTCAGTAACCACCGTTGGATTGTCGACAATAAACGGCTCACCAAAGGATAGAGCGGCAAAGAGGATCATCCTTAGCCTCGCTCGTTCATTGCGGTGATGGTCTGGAGTTCCCAATTGATTCGTTCGAGATTGCTCGACTCAGGATAGTCTGAAATCAGTTGTTCAAGCGCTGTCTTAGCAGCTTGCAGGTCACCTGATTGCCTCGCAACACGACTAATATTCATTAGCGCTGTTTCCGATATAGTACCATGACCGCCTTCGGAAACTTCAGTGAAATACGCAATCGCGCCAGTCATGTCTCCATTAGCTACCGCCACTGATGCCAAGCCGTTGTTGGCTGTTACACTGTAGAGCCCGCCTTCACTTAGAGCATTAGTGAAAGCAACTTCAGCTTTTTCCAGAGAGTTGAGCCTAAGCCAAATAGCGCCTGAGCGGTTCCAAGATGCGGCACTAGCCGCGCCTGGAGTCTCTAATGCCTGTGCGTCAAAGCGTTCGGCTATCGCCTCAAGGCGCTCTGTTCGCCGTTCATCTGATGGGTCGTCCAAAGGAAATATTCCTTGAAGGGATAATTCGGATACGGGGGGCATACTTCGGTCTAGTTGGGCGATCATAGTGACAGCCGTTTCTTGAGCCTCAACCCGTTTGTTGGCGGATACTCCGTAAACTAGTGTTCCTAGTAGGCCCAGTGAAATAACTCCGACTCCAGCCCGCCAGTGGTCCTCTATGAGATCCCGCAGCTTGTGCTGGGCACGAAAAATCAATTCGGAGTCAGGTACCTCGTCCACTCCAGGGTGGTTTCCCATGAGTACAGCGTCGACCTCTTCGGATTCATTTTTCTTGCTCATATATTCCTCTTTGGAGGCGCATCTAACGTCCGAGGAGTGGCGTTGCCATCTATACTTTAGAGGAAACTGCTCTCTAACTCACTCTTTTTTGATGCTATAGCCCGTTGCGACCACAAAGGAGGACGTGGCGGTGTAAAGGAGTAAGGACGATAGTTTCAATTTATAGGCAAATTTTATTGCCTGAGCTCTTGTTAATCCTTGGATCAACAGACCTTTACCGTGAGTCTGTCCACTTTCGAACCGAACAGTCAGCCAATTTAGGGTGTTATCTTTGTGTTGGCGTTTTGATTGCGCTAATCGCTTTTCCATCTCCGTGGCGGAGGCGGAGTTATTTTGAACTCCAGGGTCTAGTGTGTGATCTGCGGGGAAAAACCAATACTCCCCTCCCCTTATTGTTTCAAACATCCCCGGTGAGTCACCCAGGTCAAACACAGATAGCTGCCGCATGAAAGCAATTTCCAGTTGAGAAATAGCCATCTACCAGCTGTCCCGTAATGTTCGCAAGGAGCTGAAACGTTTGTACGGTGTTTCATGTGGTAAACCAAGCTCGCTTAATCGCGTTTCGATTGCAATTTGATGGACGCGGAAAAACGGGTTTACCAACATCTGTTCACGTATGGTACTTGGAAACAGACAGTTTGAATTTTGCGCTTTGTCGATATCGTTATTGGTCGGCTCAATGGAAAGTGCGAATTCGAGATTTCGCTGTCTGTAATCGTGTCCAGGAAATATCAGAGTAGACTCAGGGAGTCCCATCAAAGTTTTGGAGACGGTTTCGAACAAAGTCGACACGTCACCTCCATTTTTACAGTTGCCGATTCCAGAGTCGAAGAGGCAGTCTCCGGCTATAAAAAGTGGCGACGAAACACAGGAAACCTCTGTGAGACCCTTTGAGGGGTCATGACGCCTCCAGAAGGCGCTTTTGAGGAATAGAGACATGTGTTCTGGTCGATGACCTGGAGTTTCCAAAACTTCAATATTGCCAGACATGAACCTATCGCCGCCTTTGATCGGCTGCGACCCGGAAACCTGGTCAGTCACAATTTGGTGGCAGAAGATAGGCATGGGCACCTTAGACTCCGGCAGAGAAGATAGGTAAGAATGGGTTCCTTCAACATGGTCGCGATGCGTGTGCGTGATGAATATTGACGAGATCTCGCAATCGACTTTAGCAGCAAGGATACGGAGTTGTTCCATGTCCCAAGGGTCTACGACCATTGCTCTACCTGTGCTCTTTTCACAAATCAAATAATCGGAATTACCCCAGGGGCTATTTGTGATATTTTGAATGACCGTGACCAAACCTACCCTCCATTAGTTCTGTAGCCCAAGATGACCTCGTCGGTTAGTCCGTGTTGTTGGAAAAGATTGACTTCCATCACTTTTTGAAGGCAATTAACTCGCGGTCGTGAAGATGAAATCAGACAATATAGACGAACTGTTTGGAAAGTGGCGAGGTGGTGATGCTGAGGCTGGGGCCGAGATGGCGAGCCGCTTCTCTAATTGGTTTTATGCGGTTTCTAGCGCTAGGATGGGCGAAGTCTCGGGGCGACTTCCTCTAGAACGAGCGTGCCAGCTTTTCTCTCAGGGTGTAGCCTCAGTTGATAATCCCGAACAGTTGGTTCCGTGGGCACATAATATAATAGAAAAAGAGATGGCAGCAGCAAGCCTGGAGCCCCCGCACAGTGACTACCCGAGTCAGTTTACAAGTGGTCGTACACCATCGTCTCTTTTGCGCACCTGTACAACCGAATTTGAGACGAGCACCCTACAGTTGTTGGTGGCAGCGTATGACCTCAATGTCTCCGAGGGTGCACTATATGCTCTCTGTGAAGCTAAGGGTGGGTTTCCATTAGCCCTGCTGTCCGCGAGATACGAATTGAAACGTTACCTTGCAAGGACTGAGTCCATCCCGTTTACCTCGGTACCAACCGAGCCCGCCTTGGATTTGGCTCCGTTAGTCCTTTATGAAACAGGTAGGCTGGACGAAGATGAGGCTAGGTCTTTTGAGAAATGGCTCCTGTCAGATAGAGTCCTTTGCCAGGACGTAGCAGAGTACTCTTCGTTCTCCTTATCCCTAAGAGCGGGAGCGCTAAAGGGATTAGGTGGAAAACGAACAGGAGGGGCAGCGATATCACAAGAGAGTTCCGATAGGCTCCGGGGCTCGCATGGAGCGGAGCAAGAGCCCGTCAATAGGTCGCCTGACCCACCACCGTACGATGGCAGTGTTAAATTGGCCAACCCTATACCTATGCATAGAAACTGGGCTGTGACCGCGCTGTGGTTTGGAGGGGGCTTGGGGCTTATCGGCGTGTTTTGGTGGTTGCTCTGATGGCTCCCACTAGGTTTTTGATACCGAATAAATCGTTAACGGCATTGCGTATGAAGCAGGTCCGAAGCGCCTATGACGCTCAAGATTTTATAAAGACGGTAGTAGAGGCTGAAGAGCTACTCGACACTGACTGTGAGAACGTCGAGGCATTGATGTTTTTAGGTAGCGCCTGTTTGGAAATGACGGATGGGTTGGGTGCCGAGGCGGCTTTCGCCAGGTGTATAGAGCTCCAACCTGGAGACAGCGAGTCCCGGTTAGGGCTTGGTCTTGCTCATTATGAGCTTACGGACTTCTCGTCCGCCAAAAGCTGTTTCGAAACAGTGCTGAGGGAACACCCAGACAGTGCTGAGGCGCTCTATTTTCTCGGTATGACCGAAATATTTTTGGGTGGCTTGCCAAGGTCCAAAGTTCTGCTGTCGCAAGCGGAAGAGATCGCTCCCGAGGCGTTCCCGGTGCTGGAGCTTCCCTCCAATGAGCAGTTCGAAGTCCTCCTAGAGGAGTCAGTCTGCTTAATTGAACCCTCGGGGTTGCGTGACTGGGTCGGCTCCATACCGTTTG
>CAWVYO010000132.1:0-9429 GCA_963934385.1 uncultured bacterium | reverse complement strand
TAGGAGCGCTAAACTCATTGAGGTCGACAAATATCAGTTCATCTTCAAAACTCCGGTCTCTAGCACCATCTGAGTAGCGGCTAGAGACCAACGCCAAACCAGCCGCTGGTGAATATGCCATACCTCCAGCGAAGTTAGGTAAATCAACCGCGCCAGTCGTTAAGTCAGAAAGAAGGTGTCGCTGACCATCAAGAACCAGACTGGTTGTCTCGACTGAAAGGAGCGATCCGCTTTTGAAATCCAAGAACGGGTTGGTATTTGATACCAAAAGCCACTCATCGGCACTATCAGTATCGGCTGTCCAAACTAAATGAGTCGGTCCTGACAGGCAGCTCCCTATCCCTACATCTCCACCACGGACTACACCTTCACCATAAAGAGCACAATCTCCATAAAAGACTTCCTCGTTAGGGGTAACGCAAGCCGCCAAAACAAGCGGAGTGATTTTCAGGATTCTAATTGAAAGTAAGCTTCTCATTACAACAACCCCAGAGCGGCGTGAGCCGCAGCTAATCGGGCGACAGGCACCCTGAATGGTGAACAAGAAACGTAATCCAACCCAACCTTGTGGAAGAACCCAATCCCTGTTGGATCACCACCGTGTTCGCCACAGACACCAGTCTTCAATTTTGGTCGTTCACTCTTTCCCTTTTCAACCCCAATTTTCACAAGCTGACCAACGCCCGCCACGTCAAATACCGCGAGCGGAGAATCTGACAACAACCCTTCAGCAACGTACGGGTTGAAAAACTTGCTCATATCGTCTCGGGAAAAGCCCCAGGTCATCTGAGTAAGGTCGTTGGTTCCAAAGGAAAAGAACTCTGCGTGTTTTGCTATCTGGTCTGCAGTTAGCGCCGCCCTAGGCAGCTCAATCATTGTCCCAATGAGATATTCGACCAAAATCTGCTCCTCTTCCAACACTTCGCCAGCGGTCTGCTCTACCAGCTCCCTTAGCTGGTCAAGCTCGGTATCTATAGCCACCAGAGGGATCATTATCTCTGGGTAGACATCTAAACCTTCGCGAATAGCGTCGACAGCTGCTCGCATTATCGCACGTACCTGTGTAGCGTAAATCTCAGGAGATGTAATGCCAAGACGGCACCCTCTGTGCCCCATCATGGGGTTCGACTCGTGTAGTTGACCTATACGCTCCTCGAGCACCTCAAGCCGCACACCAAGGTCATCCGCCACCTTTGAAATCTCTTCTGAAGTGTGTGGGAGAAACTCATGCAGTGGAGGGTCCAAGAGCCGAATAGTTACAGGCAAGCCATCCATGGCTCTAAAAATCTCCAGGAAGCCCTCTCGTTGAAGAGGCAACACACGCGACAAGGCACGTATCCTAGTGCGTTCATCGGATGCCAATATAAGCTCTCTCATCGCTTTGAGGGCTATTGGCTCAAAGAACATGTGTTCTGTCCTACAGAGTCCGATCCCCAGTGCGCCTAACTCTCTGGCTCGAGTGGCATCGGCGCCGTTGTCAGCATTTGCCCGAACCTGTAATCTAGCGATGTCATCTGCCCAATTTAGAAGTGTGGCCATGGCGCCTGAATCAGTAGCTGGGGCTAAAGTGGGGACCTTGCCCTCAATGATCTCCCCCGTAGCACCGTCGATAGTGAGCCAATCCCCTCGCTTAACTACTGTGTCACCAGCATAGAAGAGTTGACGACCATAGTCGACCATGATCTCTGTCGCGCCTACCACACAAGGTTTCCCCATTCCTCGCGCGACAACAGCAGCGTGAGATGTCTGACCACCCCGTGATGTTAGAATCCCCTCAGAGACTGTCATTCCTTGAATATCCTCTGGCGAGGTCTCCATTCGGACTAATATTGCAGCTTCACCTCGCTCGTGAAGCTCTTGTGCCTCTGATGAGTGAAAGACCACCTGACCTGTAGCAGCCCCAGGAGAGGCGGACAATCCCCTGCCAATCACCTTCATTCGAGCATCTGGATCTAAAACTGGGCGCAGAACACCCTCCAGCAGGACTGGATCTACCCGTCCAAGGGCGGTCTCTCGGTCAATCACACCTTCTTCAACCAGTTCTACCGCTATTCTGACCGCTGCAGAAGCCGTTCGTTTACCTGTTCGTGTCTGGAGCAGATAGAGCTTTCGATTTTCTACTGTGAACTCTATATCCTGCATATCCTTATAGTGGGTCTCGAGACGATGGCGCACCTCATCGAGTTCCGCGTAGACAGCCGGCATTTTACCCTGAAGGGTATCGGTCACATCGGCGCCAGTGTCTGTATTTATAGCAAAAGGGGTGTGAGTCCCCGCCACAACATCTTCACCCTGCGCGTTTGGCAACCACTCTCCGAAAAAAGTCGCGGCACCTGTAGATGGGTTTCTCGTAAACGCGACGCCCGTAGCGCAGCCGTCACCCATGTTTCCAAACACCATAGCCTGAACATTTACAGCCGTACCTATATCCTGTGGAATCCCATTACTCTTTCTGTAATACCTGGCTCTATGGGTGTTAAACGACCTGAAAACCGCGTTTACCGAAGCCTTTAGCTGGTCATAGGGATCTTGGGGGAAGTCGCCGACATTTTCTGTGATCACTTGCTTGAATATCAAACATAGAGTTTTTAGCCCTGCGACGTCGAGGTCACCCACCGACCTGTCACCAAATTCTTTCTTTCGCGCTCTATCGAACCGAGAGCTGTGAATCCCCATGACGACGTCACCGAACATAAAGAGAAAACGTCGATATGAATCCCATGCAAACTTCTCGTTACCGGTAAGTTTGGCGAGCCCAACAACCGTCTCGTCGTTGAGACCTAAATTAAGAACTGTGTCCATCATCCCCGGCATTGAGACCGCGGCGCCAGATCGCACTGAGAATAGAAGTGGATTCGACGTGTCGCCAAAAGATTTACCTACCAAGCCACCAACTCGCTCAACTCCAGCTCTTGTCGCTGACTCCAAACCTTCTGGCCAGGCTCCATCCTTTGCGAAGGTGTAGTTACAGACGTCTGTTGTGATTGTAAAACCTGGAGGTACTGGCAATCCAAGCAGAGTCATCTCCGCGAGGTTCGCCCCTTTTCCACCCAAGAGGACCTTGTCTTTAGCTCCGCCGTCAGCCGCCCCATCCCCGAAAAAATAAACCAGTTTGTCTGTAGTCACGAGTTGCGCTCCGAGGTAAATAATCTGAGTTGTTCGACAGCCGTCCAGCAGTCGAATTTGCGCGTAGCGCATAACCCAATTTTGGTCTTACGCCAACGCACAGGAGCCACAATGACACCCACAAACCAACTGAAAACTAGAGGTAAAAAACCGTTTGTCGCCGCGGCGCTACAAGTTGTATTCTTTGTTTCTGGCGCGGGATATCTATACCTAGGTCAAAAAAGGAAAGCCCTAATGGCCTTTACATGGAGCGCAATGCTCCTTGGAGTCGACGCAATCGCGGCTTCAAATGGGCTAGTCAAGAGCGGGACGGTGCCCGAATGGACCGCTGTCGCCAAGGTAATAGCACCAATCTGGTTTGGCTTTATTCTCCTCACAGCACTGGACGCTAAATTGTTGGCAGAGAAGGCTAACTCAGAGGGAGCTATTGGAGGTGATGATGTTGCAATTCCAATGCTGGCTAAATTACTAACAAAATATAAACGAGTGAAATAAATAAGAGTTACGTTCAGATAGTTCGAAACAAAATTAGGTTAGAAAATGCATAAAATCAGATCAACCATACTCTTCTTATCAATTTTGACTGTGCCAGCTTTTCTGGCAGGCTGTGGCGGTAAATCTTCTATTTTTGACGACAACGACGGAGACGGGTACTCGGCCACCGAGGGCGACTGCGACGATACCAACCCAGACATCGGTCCAGATGCCGAAGAAATCTGGTACGATGGCTTTGATCAAAACTGTGACAATGCGGATGACTTTGACGCTGATGGCGACGGAGATATTGGTGGACCAAATGGGGTCGACTGTGACGATACAAATGCGGCGCTAAACAGTTATGATGAAGACGGTGACGGATTCTCTACTTGTGAGGATGACTGCGACGACACAGAGCCGGCAGCATCACCAGGGGCTGCCCCGCTTGAGTCTGACGGGGGCTGTTACTTAGACCTTGATGACGACGGATACGGCAGCAACATTGAAAGCGAACTGTTTGATATGGGAACAGACTGCAATGATAGCGAAACAGGTCTAAACCCTGGCGCTGAGGAGATCTGGTATAATGATGTCGATGAAAACTGCGACGGTAACGATACCGATCAAGACGGCGATGGAGATAGTCACGAAGATCATGGTGGCGGCGACTGTAACGACCAAGACGACAGCATAAGCTCACAACTCGAGGAAGTCGGTGGAAACGGAATAGACGAAAACTGTGATGGCAGGGTTTACAACAACGCATCAGGCAGCCAAACATTTAACAATGAGTCTCAATTAGAGATCTTCTGTAGCTCATTCGACAGTGTTCAAGGAAGCATCACCATAGTGAACTCAAACATCGCAAACCTTGACTTAAGCTGCCTAGCCGGAGTCACGGGCGCTATCAGCATTGAGTACAATACTTATCTGGAGCATGTCGATCTGAGCGGTTTAAGTACAATACAATCTAATCTGATGATCTACGGCAACAATGATCTGGAACAGGTAGACTTAAGTGGGGCCACTGAGATTGTTGGAGGCTCCACCTCGATTGGTTGGAGTGAAGATATGAACAGCATCAACCTCTCATCTCTTCACAAGATTATCAACGCACAGTTATCCATACAATCTATAGGAACTACTGTTAGTGAGCCATGGTCACTAGATCTAAAAGCACTCAACTTAATAGAATATGGCACCTTAAATATTGCAAACAACGAATATTTAGACTCTATTGATCTGAGTGGTTTAAGTGCGGTTTCGCCTGGTACTTTGTCTATATCTAACAACAATCACCTGTACGAAATTGACTTTTCAACGCTGAACTCTATCGAGTCAGGGAGCTACGTAGAGATTATACAGCTCAACTCTCTATTGGGGGTCTATCTTCCCGCCCTGTCCATCATCGATGGTTATTTTTCTTTAGCCTACAATAACAGTGCGACTGAGTACAATTTTCCAATGCTAGAGTCCATCACAAATGGTTACCTCTACATGCAATCTGCAGTGCTTCTCGAAAGCTTCGATCTATCTTCATTGACCATGTTAGATGGGGCTCAGTTGGCATTCAACTACACTGGGCTCTCCTCGATAAGCCTACCATCACTGACCAGCCTAAATTCGGGTGCGGTCGTTACGGTACGGCTAAACGATTATATTGAAACAGTCTCATTCCCTGCCTTAACATTGGTAAATGACGGCTCGGGAATAGAAATCGAATATAACAACAGCCTTCAACTCATCGATATGGATTCAGGTCCCGACATCATAGATAGTTATATAGAAATAACCAATAACGAGGTACTGTACGACATCTATAGCCTTTACAATCTGTCGTCTGCAAGTGGTAGCACTCTTAGGGCCTACTACAACTACCAGCTATGTAACTCTGTTCTTGACTATCTCGCCTACAAGTCAGGGCTAGATTGGTACAGCGTGGAATACATCAGTTACAACAATACTGAATGTTGATCAGAGGCTAAAATACCGGGGTCGGCAACCATAGCGCATCATAAAGGGGCGCCACACCGTCTTCCGGAACGTATAGATAGAAGCTGCCCGACCAGAACGGTTCTCCTGAGATTGAATACCCAACCATGAGCATTACGGGTCCAGAAACACCCCAAACGGCGAAACGTCCAGTCGTGCCGGTCATTGTGGACTCTGAGTCGAAGACACCTTCGTCATCTAAGTAGCAAGCGCGGTGCTCTACACCATCTGCTGTTACAGCAGTGACCCAAGCAGTCTCTACCCAAGCCTTATAGTTACCGCCCTCGCCAGGCACTGCCATCAACACTTCACCCTCAACTGCCCCGTCACCATCGTTCAGAGTATTACAGCCGTCGAATTCCGCTTCAATAGCCTCATGATCTTCTATTGAGCGCAACCATAGATCTCCATCTGGAATATCGTAATCCTCAAAACCAAGTGTACCCGCTACACCCGTAGGCATGTAGCCCTCTGCGGTCATAGAGATATAAAGCGGGCTACCGGTGCGCCCCAAAGCTGAAAAGGCACCTGATTCATTGGTGACAAATTGATCTACTATCTCCATCGCGCCATCAAAAAAGGTGACCTCTGCTCCAGCCACAGGCAGGCTCTCGTCCAAATGACTGTCATAGACCTCACCTGTTACGGTCACGACATCCGGAAGGTCATTGCACGCAAGTATTGAGAGAAACAGGATCAAGGAACCTCCAACCACCACGGCGAAATCATTTCGCCACCAACGGTGTAATATTCAATTGTATGTGGGCTTTCGCCACCAAGCAGTGAGAGCGACACCGTCCCCGGTTCTATATTGAAAGCAAAGAAGAAGTCGATTGGCGCAACATCAGTGGCTATTAAAAGCCCATCTTCGTCCATTTCATAGCCGAATAGAGTAACGTTATTTCCAGCACCGTCTAAAAGAGACATATCGGCTATGGCGGCGTCATCTGGGTTGGTGAAGCTACCCCACAGATGACCGACCGATCCATCTTCCAACGGGATAAGCTCGACCCCTTCAGATCCAGCAATCTCCCCTAGCAATTGGTCTGTAAACTCTACACTATAACCAAACAGAGCTCCTGAGAACCATGTACCGTACCCAGAGGGTGACACTCCCCTCCAAAGCGTTGGATAGCCTACATCACTCTCTATTAAGAGTTGAAACTCAGTGTCTATGGGGAGCTCGCTTCGCCAGTAACCTAATGTCCCAGAGTTAGGCTGAATGGCCTCGGCTAACGGGCTGCCGTCGAGTTTATAGAAGCGAACACTACCTATCTCGAGGGGTTCGACATCAACTATTGGCGGAGTTTCGTAGACCATGCCCGCATAAACAACCACTGTAGGGTCTTCACGAACCTCCTCAAGATATGGAGTCATCCATTCGCAAGCTAATATGGAGAAAAGCAAAATCATAACCACACACTAACAAAGGTTTCAGGGGTTAGCCTCCTCAATATTGGCGAGCATGACCCTAGACCTTAGAGAGCG
Source organism: uncultured bacterium (assembly GCA_963934385.1). Taxonomy (GTDB): domain Bacteria; phylum Myxococcota_A; class UBA796; order UBA796; family CAJQPC01; genus CAWVYO01. The sequence continues at coordinate 2,346 of CAWVYO010000132.1, read as the reverse complement.
GGAGCCATGCCAAGCCAGATGATCATGAAGTGTCCAGCGGTTACCAGAGACAGGAGCAACGTCTATGGCGCCCGCCAAAGGCGTACGCCTGGCACCTTCGACCTGCTGGCACCAATCTAAATTGAGCCGATCTCCGCGACCGCATGCGGAATGAGCTGCTCCACCAGCTGAATTGACATAGACAAGCTCACCCTCGAGGGGTCGAGCACAAAGTGAACAACGTCGCAGCTCTGGTGCGATACCAGCAAAAGTTAACGCCTTGGCCTCAAACGCCCATCTAAACAGCACACCTGGAGGATGAGTCACCCCATCCAGTAACAACAGCGCCATCTGCAATACACCGTACAATTTTGTAGCTTCATGCCCCTCTTGGGCCAGGGAGCCTACAAACTCGATCAGATATGACATGAGCGTCAACCGCACAAGATCACCCCGTAAATGTGGGTGCCCATGGCTGAGGTCTACACTCGTAACAACAGGTAATCGCCCCCGTCCCGACTTAAGCACGGTCTCAACCACGTTGCCGATGTCAAAGGCGCCACCGTATCGTTTCTTAGACTTTCGCGCACCCCGCACCATGCAAGAGACAAGCCCATCACTGGGTGTGAGCAACTTTACGATACGATCAGATTCACCGTAATTTACGAGCCCCACCACTATGCCCGTTGTGCTGCTCATTGCTCCCAAGTCTGCCTCCTAGCAACTGCCCAAGCTGAAGACTATAAGCCTGGCCAAGCCCATACTATCGAGAAGAACACTACAACACCCGCCAAATCTACGACCGTTGTAACAAAGGGTCCAGCGGCGACTGCCGGATCGACTCCAAACCTATCGAGCACGAGTGGAGTGAGTGTACCAACCACCGAGGCTACAGTCACTGCTACTGTGATAGAGGTGCCCACCGCCATTGATAGGGCTACAGCACCGCTTAATACCAGTGTCCAGACTCCTAACAAAAGCCCAAAGACCAAACCTAGCAACAACCCTATTCGCGCCTCCATAAACACTAGACGCATAATCCGACCAGTCACGGCAACCTGGTTAGTCGCCAGGTTTCTAACCGTAATAGTAGATGCCTGAATACCAACGTTGCCGCTCATAGCTAAGAGCACAGGAATAAGACCCGCAAGTATGAGGTTCTTGTTTAGAACCTCTTCAAATCTACCAATAATAGTAACCAGTGCCATACCAGCTATTAGAGTTACGAAAAGCCAGCGTATCCTCTCGCGCACCGCTGTTATCGCAGAGGCCTCTTGCGGGTCGTACCCTTCGGACACACCTGCCATTAGCATAAGGTCTTCAGCCGCCTCATCTCGGATAACATCAATGACATCGTCTACCGTAACAATGCCGATTAGCTGATGTGAGTCATCCACTACTGGAATCGCCAACAGGTCAAACCTGGCGGTAAGACGAGCTACATCCTCCTGGTCCATCTCTGGGGTAACAGAGACCACATCTGTAGTCATAATGTCCCTCAAGAGTGTAGAGGGACTGTTGACCAACAGGTTCCTTAACGAACAGGTTCCTACGAGCTGATCGGACTCATTCAAGAGATATATGTAGAAGACCATTTCTACGTCGCCCTGCTCGTGCAGCGCCTCTATGGCCTCTCTACAAGTGGCGCCATCAAGCATCCTAAAGGCGACAGGTGACATAATACCACCAGCAGAGTCTTCGGGCCAAGCCATGAGCTCTTCGACCTCTTCGCGGTCATCATCCTCGAGCATACCAAGGATCTGCTCCTGCAATTCCTCTGGCAATCTAGCGGCGACATCCGCGGCATCATCGGGCTCTAGACCACTCATCCATCGCTTAAGTTTCTCGTCGTCGATCTGCTCGACAATCTCAGACAGTCCAGTCTCTGATAATTCAAGTAACAACTCGCCAGCAAGGTTATCGTCCTCGATCTGGTTGATTAGAAATAGCGTCTCAGCCTTTCTAAGCTGCGATACTGCCTCTCCAAGCTCCTCCGCATTAGAGCGCTCTAAACACCGGGCTAACGGACCCGCTACACGCCTACGCGCTAACCTACAGATCACTGCTACCTGGGTTTTTGTGCGATGCTCAGGCATGTCAAACTCCAGATTATTGATGCCGCGGACTATTAGCGGCTGGTAAGAACATAGGTAACTATAGAGATTCGTTGATAAACACCAGCTTTCTGCCTGAAGTCAACTTGCCTAACGGGCGTACCCTAGTACCGTTGTATATCACTGTTACGCGAGTGAGGTCAGGGATCTGCACAGAGACTATACGACCAGCTGGTGGCTCCACCGACTGTCCGCTAGACAACCGTCCAGAATAAAATGTCTGCCCATCCACTACCACCTCGGTGTGTTGAGT
>CAWVYO010000131.1:0-9433 GCA_963934385.1 uncultured bacterium | reverse complement strand
GTTGGAGCTGTACACGCCAACGTACTTGAAGATGTTACTCCGTATCCGTCACCGTCTGAATCCGTATACCAGATGTCAACGTCAATAGATGTGGAGTCATCGATTAAGGTGTCACAGTTATTATCGATACCGTCGCAATACTCATCAGCGTCTGGATTCACCGAGGTGAGTGTGTCATCGCAATCTGAAGAATCAGATATATAACCAGTGGAGATATAGCACTGAATCAGAGTAAGTGACGGGTCACCAAACCCATCTGAGTCGGCATCGCGGTACCAAGTCGACACGTCAACCGCGGTCACCTCATCAACCACGCTATCGCAGTTGTCATCGTGACCGTCACAGTATTCAGCTGCTCCTGGATTAGTGGTTACTGACGAGTCGTCGCAATCTGTAGAGTCTGCGACATAGCCGCTCGGCTGTGAGCATGCATCTTGACTGACACTAGAGTCACCATAGTTGTCACTGTCAGAATCAACGTACCAGGTCAAGGCATCAACAGCGCTAGCTTCGTCCACATCTCCATCACAGTTGTTATCGACACTATCGCAAATTTCGAGGGCGCTTGGATTGATGCTTGAATCTACATCATCACAATCTGTGCCGTCTGAGACATAGCCTGTTGGTTGAGAACAAGAGGGAGTTGGGCTGCTAGAATCACCATACAGATCTGTGTCGCTGTCTGCATACCATGTGGACGCATCCAAGGCGTCACTCTCATCTATTGAGCTATCACAGTCGTTGTCGACAGTGTCACAGTATTCGTCCGCCCCTGGATAGGTAGTCCCGACTGCGTCATCACAGTCAGAATCATCTGAGACATAGCCTGCTGGCTGACCACAACTAGGGACCGAAACCAATGCGTCGCCGTAGCCATCGGAGTCGCTATCGGCGTACCAAGTAGCAGCCGATGTCGATGAGTCCTCGTCGATGTCTCCATCACAGTCGTTATCAATGAGATCGCAATACTCGATCGCACCTGGATTTACGTTAATATCAGTGTCGTCACAATCCGTGTCATCTGAGACGTAAAAGCTGGGCTGGTTACACGCTACTGTAGTAAATGTCGAGCTACCATACCCGTCTGTGTCAACGTCCAGATACCATGTCGCAGCGTCGACGGCGCTCGCCTCATCGAGGTCACCATCACAGTCATTATCTACACCATCGCAGAACTCTAAAGCTATGGGGTTAATTAGAACTGCTGTGTCATCACAGTCGGTGTCGTCAGACACATAATTAGTTGGTTGGCTACAAGAATCTTGTGATGTGTTGGCGTCACCGTAGTTGTCAGAATCCAGATCCGCATACCAAGTCAATACGTCAACCGCTGTCGCTTCGTCTACTGTTCCGTCACAGTTGTTGTCGTAGGTGTCACAGTACTCCAGGGCACCTGGGTTCACACTTTGGACTGAGGGGTCGCAGTCAGTATTGTCCGCGACGTAATTTGTTGGTTGATAGCACTGATCTAGGCTGTAGAGAGGATCACCGTAAGAATCACTGTCTTGATCTAAGTACCAGGTCACGACGTCTACAGCGCTGTCTTCGTCGATATTTCCATCGCAGTTATCATCTTGACCATCGCAGTATTCATCTGCCGTAGGGTAGATGTCAGCGTTTGCGTCATCACAATCGGTGTCATCTAAAATGTACCCAGTTGGTTGGTAGCATGTCACTATAGATACATCCGGATCTCCGTAAAGGTCAGAGTCGGAGTCGGCATACCAAGTCGAGGCGTCCACTGCGTCATCTTCATCAACGTAAACATCGCAGTCGTTGTCAATACCGTCGCACTTCTCTGTAGCGTCTGGATTTACTAGCGTTGATCCATCATCGCAGTCATCGTCGTCCAACACATAGGCAATGGGTTGAGAGCACTCAATCTTAGTATTTGACGAGTCTCCAAAGGTGTCACCATCTAAGTCAGCGTACCAAGTAACAGCATCTATAGCGTCGGATTCGTCAACGGTAGCGTCGCAGTCATTGTCTACGCCGTCACACTCCTCTGATGCGTCCGGATTTATAGTCGATAGGGTGTCGTCGCAATCAGTTGCGTCTATTACGTAATTATCGGGCTGGTAGCACTCCACCAACACTGTGTTGAGGTCTCCAAAGGTGTCCCCATCGGCATCGTAGTACCATGTAGTCGTATCTACTGCAGTGTTCTCGTCTACGCTGTTATCGCAGTTGTCGTCTAGACCGTTGCAGTACTCTGTCGCACCCGGATAAATCGACGCTAACGTGTCCTCGCAGTCAGTTTTATCTGCGCTGTAATTCGTGGGCAGTGCACAGGCGTTGCGAGTTACTAATGGATCTCCGTAGCCGTCACCATCCATGTCGGCGTACCAAACAGGCGCATCAACTGATTCATCTTCGTCGGCCTGACCATTGCAGTCATTGTCTATGCCGTCACAGTACTCAATAGCCCCAGGGTAGGCGTCAGAGCGGTTATCCGAACAGTCAGTCGAGTCCGCCACATAGAATGCTGGTCTAGAGCATGAACTCACCGTATCCCACTCATCGCCATAGCCATCACTGTCTTTGTCCGCATACCACACTGGCGCATCGACGCTGGAGTCTTCATCTATCTCGCCGTCGCAGTCATTATCTATGTAATCACAGTATTCGTCTGCTACGGGATTCACAGTAAAATCGTTATCGTCACAGTCGTCACCGCCAAGATCTACATCGATGAAGCCATCTTGATCGTAATCACCGTCTACAACCTCAAATATAATGGTGTCTGAGTCGTTAGCCCCCATCATATCAGTCGCTATTACCGACAGTGTGTACAGCCCAATATCGAGACCTGTCATATAAAATTCAGCGCTACCGTCAGAATTAGGATTACTCGGGGTCGATGAAAACTCTGTGGCTAGACCTCCCCATTCGAGATCTATCTCGTTGAGCTCCCACTCATCTGGATCATCAACTTGTACCAAAACCCTCAGAGCACCACCATGTGCCACCAATTCATTTTCAACAGGTGCGACAAAATACACGTCAGGAGGTTCGTTTTTCTTGACGGTGAACGTCACTGTGTCGCTGCCAATATCGCCACGAGGGTCAACAACCTCTAAGGTTACTGTATATTCACCCGCTGGAAGATTTTCCCCCAGATCCAAAGTGACCTCATTATCGACAAAGTTTGCTTGCTCCAGCACCAGATTGTTTGGGACCACAGTCCAAAACAGAGTCAATTGATCTACTGGATCTTCCTTGTCCTGAACTCGGGCCGTCAGCAAAACGTTCTCTTGCTCGAAAAACTGCTGACCTTCAGCAGGTTGCGTAAATGCCACTACGGGCTCGGTGTTGGTTACGCCAACATTGCCACCGACACAGCCAAACTGTAGCAATAGCACTAAGAAGGCGAGAACCTTCACTACCTGATGTGATATTGGTACCGTATTAATCATTTGTTCATTGTAGCCAAAATAGATCTATTTTCAAAGTATGATCGGATCTTTACTGGGATCTCATTACCCTCAACCCAACAAATCTGAAAAACATGACGAAAACAAACTCTACTTTACCAGTTTCTAATATGCTTTTGGGCGTATTATGTGCTTCGCTATCACTAGTGACTTTTTCATGTGCGACGGCTCAACCTGATCCACCAACAAGCCACTTTCCTAACGCCTTGCCCACCAATGTTGTTCGCATGGCGGTAATTGGCGATTTCGGGTCTGGCTCTGAGGCTGAACTATCGGTCGCAAATCTAATAAAGAGCTGGAATCCGGACTTCATACTGACCCTCGGAGACAACAACTATCCCGACGGAAAAGCGGACACTATTGATCAAAATATTGGGATGTTTTATTCTGAATATATTTCGCCATACACAGGCGCATACGGAACAACAACGGATCAACCTACCAGCGAAAACAGGTTCTTTCCCGCCCTTGGCAACCACGACTGGCGCACTGGAAATTGTGATGCTTATCTCGACTACTTCACCCTTCCAGGAAATGAGCGCTACTACGAGATACGAAGAGGTCCAGTAGCCATATTCGTCATTGACAGCGATGCACACGAGCCAGACGGCAACACCCCAGACTCAGCTCAGGCTGAGTGGCTTCGGGGTCGTATGGAGGCATCAGATGCTACATACAAGCTCGTTACCATGCACCACCCGCCATACTCATCTGGACCTCACGGAGTAAATGTCTCATCGCAATGGCCATTCGCCGAGTGGGGGGCTGACGTGGTTTTGGGAGGTCACGATCACATATATGAGCGTCTTGTAATAAAGGGAATTCCCTACATAGTAAATGGAATTGGGGGCAGCTGGCTCTACGACTTTGAGCAAATACTCGACGGAAGCCAAGTTAGGTTTAATTCCAGCTTCGGTGCGCTGATGATAGAGGCGTCCGAATCGACACTCACCCTTCAAATGGTAACTGCAGACGGAGGGATTGTGGATACCCTAAACATTCCCGCCGCTGGGCTCCTAAGTGACAAAGGAGCAGCTCTCATTGACTCGAATGCCGAGTGGACTGAACAGGCTCAACCGTCACCATCTCATCTTCGGGTAAATCACACTTTCCACGCTGATTCCACCCAGGCTACGGGTAATCTCATCGGTGAAATAAGCGCTACAGACGGGTTTATTATCTCAATAAACGAGAATGAAGTATGGCGTCAAAACCTGCCATCCGGAACGTTAAACGAGCAGACGCGTGCCCTAGCACCCACACCATCTCCTACACCAATGGTACAAAACTCATTCTCTGCGAGCCACGTGATCGAAGGTGAAAACAGTGTGACCATAGATCTGTTCACGGCAGAGGGTAGGACGACACCCCCTAGTGTTGAATTCGAACTATTCCAATCTCAAGCGTTGCCTCTTGAGCCCTAAGCTCTCTCACCACGGAGACTGTTGACAAATCCCTTTGTTATATTCACCGGGACAATTTGCCCGACCAAATCCATTGATCCTGGGAAATTTACCATCTTGTAGGTGCCTGTTCGACCGCAGACTACATTCTCATCCCACTTGCTGCGCCCCTCTACCAAGACGTCAAAGAGCTTGCCTTCCATTGCATTATTCGAGACTATCTGAAGCTCGCGCTGACGCGCCTGAAACCGCATAAGCCGCTCCGTAGCGACCTCGGGGGGAACGCTCTCATCAAGGAGGCGAAGAGCTGATGTACCAGGGCGCTCTGAGTATTTAAAAGAGAACGACGAATCAAAGCGAACCTCCTCTAGCAGACTCATTGTCTGCTCGAAGTCCTCGTCAGTCTCCCCCGGAAATCCAACAATAATGTCTGTGGAAAATGAAATGTCTGGACGCGCGGCGTGCAGACCATCAACAACCCCAAGAAACTCATCTCGAGTGTAGAATCGCTTCATCCGACGGAGAACGCGACTGGATCCTGACTGAACAGGTAAATGAAGGTGAGAAGTCAGCTGGGGTAAATCCGCATATGCTTGCATAACGTCGGCTCCCATATCCCTGGGATGAGATGTCGTGTAGCGAATACGTTCGACTCCAGGCACATCGGCTACTGAGTACAAGAGCTGTGCGAAGTTCTTCTCTCCTGCCACTTTGAGTCCATATGAGTTTACATTCTGACCAATAAGGGTAATCTCTTTTACCCCTCGAGACACACAAGCCCGCACCTCTTCGACTATCTCACTGGATGGTCTAGAGACCTCGACACCACGAGTAGCCGGTACGATACAAAATGTGCACCTGTTGTCACAGCCCTTTTGAATAGTCACGAAGGCGCCAGTGGCTGTCTCTGCTGCCGGATCAAGGTCCCGCACAAAGGCGTAGTTGTCCAGATCCATAAAGTCGTTCGCGAGAACCCTGCCCTGCTCTGTCTTCTTCACCAAGTCCCGAATCTGAGGCAGCTGATCTGGTCCAAACACCAAATCGACCTCTTTTTTGTATTTATCGAAGAGCCTCTCGCCATCGTGCTGCGCCATGCAACCTGCAATAGCTATTTTAGTGCCGTCCTTCTTATACTTCTTTACCCCGCCAATAAAGGAGTGAAGCTTGTTCTCTGGCTTTTCCCGAACAGAGCAGGTGTTCACTAAGACTAGGTCGGCACCCTCTGCTTTGTCCGTCGTGACGTAGCCGTCGCGCCCCAACAGGGCTCGTATCTTTCCGCTGTCGTACTCGTTCATCTGACAACCGAAGGTCTTTATAAAGACCTTTTTGGGCTGATTATCTGTAGACTCATCTGACATTTTCTACTCGCAACTCTAAACAAGAGGATGGGTTGATGGCGAGATAGCCGCAATGAGTGGTTTCGGCAACTTATGGTCGACGGCTACGGTCAGTAATTGCCTCTCTTGGGATAGATACAATGGTCGCCTTAAACTCTGGGCGACCAAACGGGACCTCCACGGTATCCAGTATTCCAAACTGCTCTACAACCCACTCGTCCATCATTTTTCTAGCCTCGGAGCGTTCGTCAAAACGAGACCTCCAGACTACAACCCAAGGTATATCGCCCTCTCCATCGCACTCCCTCTTGGCGATACTAAGGCAATCCCAAAATGCCGAAGTGGTACCTGTGGCGGGGCATACGGTGTGGGGGCAGTAACTTTTATCCGCGTAGATCAGGGCTTCCCTTAAAGGTGAAACGGCACCGCCGTCTTCTGGAAACAGCTCTCCAACACGGTTCCCGATAGCCCATCCCGCCGTAGCACTCATAGCTGGCGGGAGCTGAACGTTACTGTTGATCGAGTTTGCCCAATATGATCGAGCGACGAAAATAGCGATCACCAGCCCAGACACCCCCACCAGGCGACTAGACCAACCTTTGGGAAGGTAGCGGAAAGTACCCCATCGAATCAACAATTCGAAACATACAGCCATAGACACGAGCCCTCTCATGTAGACAAGGCAGACAATAGGCAGCAGATTGTAGCTATAGCGGAGCTCTGCGCCACTGGCATAAAGCAAGGGTAAAGGCGCTAAACAGGCAACAAGTAAGATCCCCCCACGCCAGTCACACATCCCCAGCAATCTAGCGATGCCCTTGCCGTCAGGGGCTCGCTTAAGCCCTATCCCCAAAATCCCAAACCAAAGAGAGAACACCATAAGACCCCACGGAACAGCCGAAGAGAACAGCTGCTCGAGTGAGTTTGATACCGCGCCGCTTACAGAGTCTGGTAGTCCCGATTTAAGGGCCGCAATCGCCGGCTCTGAGGCTACTGTAGCCGTACCACTAATGGACTGGGACCCTGCCACTATGCCCTCGAACAAGGCTGACTCCAGACCCGAGATCCCCGCAAAAGGAAAGATTCTAAAAATGACTAACAATCCAGCAGCAACACCCGCAACATAGCCGGCTACAGCCAAGCTGCGGTTACGCCACCCCTTCGATATTAAAACAACCGCCAGCAAGCCGACCAATGGATGAAAGAGAGTCGTAAAGTGGGATGACGCTCCAAAGGCCCCTACCACACCAGCGATGGGAGCCATCTTCCACCATCGTCCCGCCATCATCCCAAACAACAATGTCAACGGGACCATAAAGGCTATTGTCGGGTCGACACCAAACCTCCATGATGCCGCCACCAAAAGAGGAGAAACAGCGACCATTACTCCCGCGCCAATACCAGCAGAACGCGATCCTGAGAGCCTACCTATACCATAAAGCACAATAGGTAGGAGTGTGTGAACCAGGTGATTTACTAGGTGCCCTGCATAGGCGATCGACGGAGTGATTTTGGAGAAGAGACCTGTCAAAATTACAAATGTAGGCATTCGATGAGGATCTAGCTCATCGTATTGCCCATTTGAGAAAGCTACGGCATTAGCTGCCCACTCCCCCGAGTCCGGCCCCTCCAGAAGAGGATCACTCTGACCAGCCCAAAAAGGGAACCCCTCTCCACCGTTCATAGACCAGACAGTGGTAGCAACGAACACCAGGACTCCACACACTGCGACATCTGTGATCAGCGCTCTTTGGGATTTTGACTTCAGGTCAAGAAACATTCCACCCCTCTGGCAACCGTGGAGTCAAACCAAGACAGGTTACCGCCTCTGAAAACTCCTGCACATCGGTCAACGACACTCGCCTGCCTATCGAGAAAGGTGTTGACCTTCCAGTAACTGACATTACCATAGGCTCAGCAAGACAGGCAAAGATCTGATCTGAGCCATACCCTGACAGCCAGTGATAAAGAGATCCCCAGAAACCCCTTCTCCACCCATCTGGCAGGGTAACCGCCTCACCCAATAGAACTTTCGCCCCAAGGGGGAGTTTCCCTGGTCTCAGCGTCGGGGGCAGGGCTACATCTAGTAAAATGGCGCCCTCTTGTAGGACGTTAGATTCCAAAATTCCACCGGTAGTTGAGGCCCCAACCACAACCTGTGATGCCCCCGCAGCGGCGGCCGGAGTCATTAGCTCTATCCCTATTTTAGCCGCCTCCCTCTCTAGTCTTTTACCAACTCCACCTGCGATCACCTCAAACCCCTTGGCTGAAAGACCCTCTGCAACAACCCGACCTACAGCCCCACCAAACCCCAAGACAGATATCTTGTCGCACCCTCTAGTTTTGGCGACAACCTCTGCGTTGCCAAGGGCGGCCCAAGCCGTAGCCGCACCCCCTGTTGTGACTGGTACTGAGACCCGGCTTGACAGGGCTTCTCCTCTGGAACCAACAACCGCCAAAAGGGAGCCTAGCCCTACAGCGGTGACACCCTCAAGCCCCTCCACAGCACTAACCATAGCATCTACGGCCCCATCTTGATCCTCTAACAACTCCCTGGGACTCCAAGGTACAGAGATAATCTCGCCGTGAACCACTCCGTCTACAGAAAGGTCACATATTTTTCCGGCTGCAGCACCCTTTCCGCTGCGACCCAAAACCATCCCAACACGAAACCTTCGCACACCGACCACGCCAGACTGTAACTGGGTAAGGGGATGGACTAAGAAAGCGAACTTTGCCAAATGCCCTCCTCTGGTTACGCGTCTCTACTCTCCACAAGCTCAACGACGAGTCTACAGAAAGTCGACACTCTAAACAAGAGCGGAATCTCAGATACCTTCAGACCCTCGCGAAATGAGTCGCTAGGTATCTCAGGCATAGCGGCGACTAAGCGCTCGAGACCAAGGGCTGTTAAAACACCATTGATCTCGTACTCTTCATCATCCGACAGTCCCTCTTTGGCCGCGGACTCGATGCCGCCTCGAGGTATTTTTATCTTAAATGCTCGCTCCAACCTGAACACAATGTCGAGAAGGTCTAACGACTCTGCTCCCAACTCATCGATCACCAAGGCGTCGTATTCGACCTCCTCTGGCTCAAGACCAAGGGCTTCGGCAAAGCACTCTGCTACCACATTATAAATTTCTGGATCGTTTGGCTGCATTATCATAGTCTCCAGTTTCATTTTGGTCGTTATCTACCCGAGCATTTACCCCTTTGCACGTGTTTATTATTCAAGCAAAATGTAAAGCCATGGCAC
>CAWVYO010000130.1:0-9453 GCA_963934385.1 uncultured bacterium | reverse complement strand
GGAGCAACAATACTAGGTAAATACGCACTCTGGCTCTACTCAATTAGCGTCGTGAGCGCCAGTCTTGGGTTCCTCTTTACAGGGTACGGAATCGTCGCAATTATAGGCTCCACTGGTGTGCTAATCATCTGGCTGATTTCAGCGTTCAACCTCCAGCGCTGGACTGGTCGCAGTCAGAGTTGGCTTAAAGGGGTGCCTATAGCCATTCTATTAGGCGCCCTATGCATTCCGGCGATCGCTGTCACAGGCGGTGCAGAAAGGAACCAGTGGCTCAGAACCTTCTTGACCCTACTGCTACTCGGTGGAGCCGTGCCGACCGCCTGTCTTTTGGATGGACTTCGGCGACCAAAAGGCAGTGGGCTTTGGTTAGCTTTTACCATTTTAGCCGCTATAGCTGTAGGACCACTAGACAGCTCTGTTTTACAATTAGCGTTCGCTGGCATGGGGCTAATATTACTGTTTAGCACTCCAAAAGAATTTACCCCTAACGCCGTGATGTGGCAGATAACGGGGCTTTCACTCATCATTATCGGCGTGAGCGAACTAAACCACTTCATCTCTATTGCTGGCACACACTATATGCTCCTTGGTCCAGTCCTCATCGCGATGACTAGACCCGCTTTTAAAGGAGAGCCTAGCTGGTTAGAGTGGTGGTACTTGGGCGCTCTTTTACTCTTTACTGCGGCGATGGCGGTTCCAGCTGTATTGCCCAGCCTGCCCAACTCCGCCTTAATCACCGCCGGTAGCGGTAGCGCCGTGGTGGTAACTTGGATTTGGAAGGGCTTTATGACTCTGAGTCGCCAAAGGAACACACAGGGCAGCCAGAGTTAGAGAAACCTAACCTGCAGATTGAGCATAATAAAGACCTCACCGGCATCGTAGTGAAGAGAATCAGAACCTCTCTTTCTGTCTATCGTACAGGACGCCCCTGGAACAAATCGCTTTCAACATGCTGTCCCTGAGACTCACTCGTAAACAACCACCCATGAGCTCATAACTATGCTGGCGCCGCCCGTTGTATAGGGTGCCCCTTCATAAAAGCCCTCGTAGTCAAAGGTCGCTGTCTCTCCAGCCGTAACCTGTGAGGTGATATCGGTTGTATCCAACTCTACCTCTTTGCCAGGACACCAGTTGCTTCGACCGTACCACCAGGTACCGTATTGATTCGGGACGGTACCCTCGGCGACTTGCTCCATACAGCCATATCCACTGCCTGCGTCGTCCAAAGACAACACGTTCTCATCGCCGTTCACCCAGAAGTGGTGGGTGGTCACACAGAACTCAGCGCAGGTGCCAGGGCTAACCTGACCGTGCCCAGAGATGACGCTCGCTATCTCTACACGAGCAGCGGTAGCGGGGATCTCAACCTCAACCTCCTCAAACCTATCGTTGTAGGTCTCTCCGAAGCTACCACCTGTATATAGAGGGGTGGCTGAAACTGGACGCAGCTCGCGTCCTTGGTTTGCCAACCTCAAGGTCAGATCGACCTCATATGGCTGCTGGGAATAGAACTGGAACTTGCGCGTCCCGCCATCGGCCAAGAGAGGCAACAGACCCGTTACGTCGTGGACCCAGCGTCCTTCACGGTGGTAGGTGGTGATCCATCTTCCGATCTCCGTGCCACAAGAGTCAGGATCATCTGCGTCACACAGAAAGAGGTAGACAAGATAGTCCCAAGCAGGGCAGTTGCCATACTCTCCCTCTCCATCACAGCCAAGATAGAGTTCCCACTCCATTGTGTCATAGGTCGCCATAGTAGCGGCATCTGGCAACTCGATCTCTATAGAGCCCCGAGCACCTGCCCAGCCTGGATCAGAGATCACATCACCCTGCCACAAAGGTATCTCTGTAGCACCTAGAGCTACCATCTCGTCGTCCCTATCTGACTCGAAGTTGTAGTAGATAGCCTCGTTAGCAACCATTGAGAGATTAGGGGCAAACCAGCCGTAGTCCGCCTCATATCGAGTCGGATCCGCGAAGCTACCGACATATCGGATCCGCTGAAAGCGATCGATCCCGACACCCCAGTTTGGAGAGGTCAACACTTCTCCAAGCCAACCTTCGAGCTTTCTGGCCCGCTCGGTAACATAGAATATCCTCGCCTCTAGATCATCCGAGTCTTCAATATCTTTCAGGGCGTCATCAACCTTGCCTTGAAGATCATCGAGAATCTCAAGACGCGTATCGGAGCCCTGCTCTGTCGAGACGAACAGCACCTGAGTGTTGTCGGGAAGGCTCCCGAGAAGATCAGCTATGTCGCTTTTTTTCTGCCAGAGGTCTTTAGGCCAGCCTGTAGCCTGCGCTGGTTGATCGGGAATAACCAACACCGAACCACAACCAGTCCATTGTTCTGAGAGAGTGTAGGTGCCTTCTGTTGTAGGAACAGAGAAGTCACCCGCTGTAGCGTATAGAGCTGTGCTGTCATCTACTTCAGTAAACAATCGCTCAGTCATGCCTGTTGACTCACAATAGTTCGGAGTTGTGGCTGTCTCAACAGTCCCAGTAGATGTGTCAGAAGTGTCGGAAGTTTCGTCTTGTTGCTTTGAGCAACCGGCTACCAACATCGTAATAATACAGACCGTTCTCATCATTTTTGTGCCCCTAGTTTGACCTCGTGAATGGAGTGTACACAATATTAGTTATATATAGAAAGAACCATCCAATTTTGAATTCAAACTCACAACATGCCGGAACCCCGTATGAACATTCAAAAAACCGCAATACTCTCGACCTATATAGTATCCTTGTGCTTAATTTCTTCCTGTGGAAAGGGAGACGATACTGGTGAAACTAGCTCGCCGTGGTCAATATTAGCAGACGATGTTGGCGAGGGTGTTTTGTTGTCGGCGTGGAGCAACGGCAGCGAGGTGATAATGGTCGGCGGGGGCATGGGCGGCGACGGTCCAGGGGTTATTGCTCACTACGACCCTAGCTCGGGTACAATCTGCACCGAGACAGCTGTTGATGATAGATCTATCTGGTGGATTCACGGAGCCCAAGAAGACAACTGGTTCGCTGTTGGAGAAGGTGGAATGATTATCCATTCAGAAAACGGGGTTCGCACAAGAGAAGATGTTGAAACCGAAAACACACTCTACGGTGTATGGGCAGCAGATAACGGCGATGTATGGGCTGTGGGCGGTTCAATTGGCAACGCGGAATTTCCAAAGGGACAGGGCGAGATCTGGTATCGCGACGGCGACACAGAAGAGTGGGTCACTTGGGCAGAGGAGCTCCCAGGAACTATTTACAAGGTCTGGAACGGATGGTTTGTAGGTAATGAAGTAGCTTACTTCATCGATCCCGAAGACAACTCCATATTTGAGGATCGGGATCTAGGTCCTCACCGTATTCTCACGGTTCGAGGGCACAACCAAGACGAGGTCTGGGCTGTTGGCGGCGCCTTCTCTGCCACTATTCTGTCATACGCTGGTGGGGGCTGGACTGAGGAGCCTACAGATGGGCTCAACCTCCCCCTCAACGGTGTCTGGACTGCTCCAGGTGAAGATGTTTGGGTAACTGGAATGTCTGGCACTATGGGTGTTTGGAGTCTCGAAGATGAAGTCATGGAGACCCCGGACTTCCCCATAACAATGGAGCACTTCCACGCAGTCTGGAAGCACAACGACGAAGTGCTGTTTATGGGTGGAAATTTACTAGGCACCGGAACCGACTACTACGGTACAATCGGCAGGTATGGATCAAATGTAGCGCCTATAGTGGCCACTATATGTGACTAGGTATGAACCCTAAACCTTGACTGACATAGATCTTTTTCGTAGACTGTCTTTACCTTTGGGGGCCATATGCGTTGGATAATACTTTCGATTCTTACTCTATCTACGGGCTGTAGCGAGCAAAAGTTCAACAGCGTAGACACAGCTACACCAACCACCGAGACCGAGCCCGAGTGCGGTGATGGTATCCACGATGAATTGGAGCAGTGCGACGACGGAAACATCATATCAGAGGACGGCTGTAATGACGTCTGTATGATCGAGTACTGCGGAGACGGCACACATCAGCCTAGGCTAGGTGAGGAGTGCGACGACGGAAACATGGTGCTAGGCGACGGCTGCGGCGGATGCATAATTGAGTACTGTGGCGACGGGTTTTTGGACGTCATCTTGGGTGAACAGTGCGACGACGGAAACAACGAACCTAACGATGGTTGTTTCAACTGTTATGAAGAGTATTGCGGAGACGGAGTACTACAAGAGGGACTAGGCGAAGAGTGCGACGACGGAAACTCCGACGCTGGGGATGGCTGCGACGAGTGTGTCTCCGAGTACTGTGGTGACGGTATCACACAGATCGATATCGGTGAGGAGTGCGATGATGGAAACACCACTACAGAGGACGGCTGTGACGAATGCTTTATAGAATACTGCGGTGATGGGATTGTACAGGGCGGTCTAGGAGAGGACTGCGACGATGCTAACAACGTCGACGACGATGACTGCGACAACGACTGTCTTTACACCGACGATGTCTGCCAAAACGGCGGGCAGTCAATATTAGTCAACCCAGGGTTCGAGGACGGAACAACAACAGGCTGGAGCAGTAACGGCACACTAACCATGACCTCGAACTCACAATCTGGCAATTGGGCCGTATCAACCACAGGCAACTACTACGTGCGACAAGACCTCGCGACCCCTTCACCGGTTAGCTCACTGAACTCGGCGAGCTTCTGGACTTGGCATGACGGCAGCGACTCCCCAGCGATGAGCATCGAATGGGGCTATTCTGACGGCTCTACAGACAGCCACTTCTTGGGCGCTAGTGACCTCTCCGGTTGGGTATATGTAGACCTTTTACCCAAAATGGATTTCAACCGCTCTCTCAGCTACATTACGACCTGGGGCTATGCAGGCGGCGGCAGCCTGACCGACCTCACCCGATACGACACCTTTGAGTTCTGTGACTAAAGCGGTCACTACCGTTTATAGCTAATTCTGCCCTCCAAAAAATGGGCTACGTTACGCCTGACAATCGCCATTATAGTCCCTTGAGGGTTGACCCCAGGGCTAGTAGGCAACACAGAGGAATCGTTTACGTAGATATTAGCTGTTCCCTTCAGTGCACCCCAAGAGTCCAGAGGGCAGTCGTCTCGTTCACCCATCTGGCAACTCGAAAAGAGGTGGATTGTTGAGACCGCCGCACCGGACCTAGGTAGACCACCGCCAAGCTCCGCTAACCCAGAGGGATCGGCGATTGGGGCACCCGTGTTTGGATGGTAGATCTCCGAGGCGCCAGCCTCAAATAGCGCCTCGCCCATTCTCTTTACACCTAGCCCCAGTGCACCCATGTCTGCGTCAGAGACAGGGAACCTCACTAGAGGCTCTCCCAATATGGGCAATCTACGAATAGAGCCGTGCCCTTTAGATACTACGGCCACATAAAAGACCGCCATCTGGCGCCAGCTCTCTAGCTTCTTCTCTCTGTCTGGTACTGAGTGTCCCAACCATAAGGCTAGGTGTGGGAGTGACGAGTAGGAGCCCCCCAGAGTCATCTCGGGCTTGAATTCATCGATCTGAACTACGGGCACTCCGTACTTTGGATCGTTTACCTCTGTTGGGAAACGGGCAGCAAACCTGATCATGGGGTGCATCTGCAGGGTGTCCCCTACGGGTCTGACGCCGCTGCGCCCCAACAAAAGAGGCGTCTGAATCGCTCCACAGCAGACAAACACAACGTTGAAGTCAATAGAGAGTTTCTGACCCGAATCCAGACGGCAGCCTATGGCGCTTTTTGCAACACCGTCACGACACTTCAGGCGCTGTAAACGCACACCAGAGAGAAGCCTTCCCCCCTTTTTTAGGAACCTTGGGATCATCGTCTCTGTCATCGACTGGCGGCGACCCTCTGTTGAATCCTCTCCCTCTTCGTACTTCCAGAACCTCTCGATCTCTCCGCTACTCCAGCCTCGTTTATCAGCACCCTCTCGGATAGCGATAGATGCTCCACCGACTCCGCTGGGGCGCTTAGAGACCGACATGTCTTTCTCAACGCGCTCAAAAAAAGGCTCTAAATCACTAAGCTCAAACCCGTCTATTTTGAACTCGCGACGCCAACTGTCCAAGAGAGACTCTTGTGGGCGATGATACAGAGCGGCGTTCACTTCTGAGCCACCACCAACACAGCGCCCCTCAATCATCGTGACATTTGTAGCTCCAAACGATGAATTTAAACCTCCAGAGCGATATTTTTTGCCCATCTCGTCTAGGGAGTACGAGGTTGTATCATCAACCGAAAGGTGCTTGCCCTCCTCGACCAATGTGACCTCAAACCCGTTCTCTACCAACATCGCTGCCGTTGTGGCCCCGCCTGGTCCCGAGCCGATCACAAGAACATCTGTAAAGAGTCTCTCAGACATCTCTACCCTCGCTCTTTGAGTAGTAAACAAACGCTCCCATCTTATCGAAAAATGTTACGAAATCACGTGCAGGGCCCAAGGGGGCTCTCCTCCAACGAGCAAGTAAAATTGATCGATTCACCAGAGTCAAATTAGATGCGACAGCGCCAGATGCGATGGCTGAAGTCTCAAAGATACGAACCAAAGCCACCATCCCAAAACCGAGGTGAGGAGGCATAGCCGCTATCCTAGCCATGAGCTCTCTGGTAGTCTCCTCTACAAGTTCAAGCTGATCTTCAGGGGAGCTCGTCTCTCGAGAGATTACAACCTCGGTAATCCCCCTTATCGCCTCTAAATGAGACTCAACAAGACCGTCTATTGAGAAAATCACTCTCCCAGCTCCAAAGCTCGAGGCACAGGCATATCATCTACAAGACGAGCGATTAGATCTCGTGCATCGCGAAACCTCTGAAGCATGGCTTCTTCACTCAAAGGCAACTCAGATGCAGGGTCGGGTATAGACCAATCCCATCGTGGCTTAGCCAACATTGAAGCAGGACAGGACTCCTCTGCACAAAGAGTCGCGACCACATCAAAAGAACCCTCAACAATATCATCTACACCCTTTGAGAAGTGACTCGATAGATCTATTCCCATCTCGGTCATCACCTTAAAAGCCCATGGATTTACGCTGGATGGAACCGAACCAGCACTTTGAAAAAGCCCGTTCGGATATTTTGCTCTGGCCAACCCTTCGGCCATCTGGCTTCTAGCGGAATTTGCCACGCATAGAAACAAGACCCTGCGAGCGGGTGTAGCGCTGTTATCGGATATAATATTCATGGTCTCAGTTTCACACCATAGCGACCTCTACGCAAACCTAATAGTCCTCATTGTAATCCAAAAATTAACCTTCTGAGCTAACGCGCTCATACTTGGAGCCACTAAATGATTCGTTCAGTTCTTATATTCGCAGCATTTTCATCTGTCGCTACAGCAGCAATTAATGTGGAGGAGATCCGACCAGCGCAAGACGAGGACGGTCTGAATGCCGAGGTTGAGCTCGGCGGTACGTTAAAAACCGGAAACTCAGAGTACGCACAACTGGCGGCCAGCGCAGGTGCCGCATACCAGTCGGGCCCACACATGGCCTTTCTCATCTCCTCATACACATACGCCGGTAAGATAAGCGGCTCAGACCTAGACAGCGATCTGAGCCTGTTTGACGAAGAGGCTCGCTACTGGAACAAGGGCTCTGCGCACATGCGCTATAACTACAGCTTCTCTGACTCAATGGCTATCGAGCTTTTCACTCAAGTTGAGTTCAACGAATTCCTACGCTTGGACCTTAGAACACTCGGCGGAGTTGGTCTCAGATCACTTCTCGCCGCGACCGACTCAACCACACTCTACATGGGGGCTGGGTACATGTACGAGATGGAGAGCTACAATCCAAGCTCTATCACTGAATCCGACCTAGAGTCGAGAGCCCATCGCGCCACGACATATCTCTCGATGGAGACAAACCCCACAGAATCAAATTCAGTCACACTCACCGCCTACTTTCAGCCAAACATCTCTGATTTTAGTGATTACAGAGCGATTGTAAACTCGGAATTTGAACAAAAGCTGTCTGACAGTTTCGCTTTAAATATCTCTTTTTCTGCAGGAATGGACTCCAAACCACCTGAGGTGACAGAGGACAACACACACATCCGTAAACTCGATACTGTCTCAAGTACATCATTTAGCTACGAGTTTTAGTCTTCGCCCTAATCGTCCCATATGGTAGATTGCCACCACGATGAAGCTCGACTCACTTACAAAATCACAGGTTATTGCTGCAATAATCTTACTCACTGCAGCGCTCGCTGCTTGGCCTATGCGCACTGGGCTAATGCACGGCAACATGGTTGGAGCGGGACCTGATGTATCCACAACCCTGTGGACTATGTGGTGGTTTCAGACTGAGTGGGCTGGAGCAGCATGGGGTGGTGAGAGCTATCTGTTCAACTTCCCTTGGGGAGGATCTGGCGCGATTTTGTCACCTTTTACAGCTACAACTTGGGCGGTTTTGGAACCATTTGTAGGACCAGCTATAGCGGGATCCATCACGACATGGTCACAGGTCACCCTGTTTGGTCTGACGATAGTTTGGCTGGCAAAAACAGTGGGGTTGTCTACAAAGGCAGCGCTCATTGCCCTATTGGCAACTTTCACCCAAAGGTACCTTTTCTACGGGGTGGGCGAGACCTCTGTTGTGGGGATTACAGCTCTGCCAGTAACCATAGGGCTTATAGCGCTAATCAATATCCAATCGTTCCCCAAGAGTCGTCTGTGGGTACTTGTAGCGATAGCCTGTACTGCCATACAACCTCTTGAAAATCCTTATCTCACACCCGTATTGCCCGGTGTAGCTGCGCTCATGCTGCTGAAAAAAGACGGTCGTCGCGCTATCGCGCTGACACTGCTAGCTGGAATCATCGCTATGATTGTGGTCGGAGGAATCCATCAGGGGGCCACATCTCTATCCTATGAGAGCACAATATCTGACGCCTATGTGGGGTTTGGACAGTACCAATGGGCAGCGATCGAGAAGCCTTGGGCCCGGGGAATTGTGCAGTGGATGATAGCACCACCAGAGACAATCTGGTCAACGGCAACGGATGAATCAGTGTTGGCACAGGGGCGTGAATATCTAGGGATATCTGTTCTTGCGCTAACCGGTCTAGCATGCCTCAAGGTTCCCAAAAAAGCCGTCCTATGGGTTGGGTTCGGACTCATTGGTGTGTTCCTATCAACTGGATCAGATTGGGGTGGTTTACCGGGTGCTTTTGCACTTCTAAACGCCATATGTATTAGGCTTGTTAGGGCCCTCACACAGCCAACTAGATACCTAATTTTGGCCAACATTGGGTTAGCCATTGCGGCGGGCTGGGGCTTTCAATGGATATTGAACAATCGTCCTAAATGGGCAACGGCTGTCGCGGCTCTAGTAGTTGTTGACGCTTTCTCTCTAGGAGGACTATCGTTAAAATTGCCAGAAATGGAGATACCTGCTCCATCGTGTGTCGAGGCTCTCAGAGAAGAAAGCG
>CAWVYO010000129.1:0-9465 GCA_963934385.1 uncultured bacterium | reverse complement strand
CGAGGAAATGACGAGCCCGTTGACTAATCCATATCGTTCAGCAAAATACGTGGGAAGGTAACCAGCGGCGAGAGAGCGGTCTCTGGAGAAGTCTGCTAATGCGCCGTCCCTCATCGCGGCAACAGATCCGCAGAAGTCGTATAGGTCAGAAGATAAAGTCTCCCCAACGATGTGGAAGCGAGAAAACCAAAACGTACCGAGCAAGGCAAACGCCAAACCCGCACTCAACGCTATTACGACCTCCAAAAAGCCGTTCCATTTGGTCTCTTGGCTCTCCCGTTCAGGTATAAACCTAACCAAGACGATCGCAATCAACAGTGTCCAGAGTCCAGTCATTTAGCAGATTAGCCCTCTAAATAGTTCAGGCAACCTTAGGGCTAGAGATTCAGCTCGCTCGAGCACCAGAAAATTACCCTTACCGAATATTTTGGTGAGGTAGGTTGGAGCATCAGCAGTGAAATCAAGGCTCACACAGTGTGTTTTAACCCCGTGTTTTGCTCCCTCTTTTACGGCCATGGCGCTGTCTTCTATGCCATATTCACCGCGGTAGTCTCCACGAGCCTCGGGTTTTCCGTCAGACAACAGTATTAAAATACGCCTCGATTCTGACCTTGAGGCGAGCATCCTGTGAGCCTCCCTTATGTGGGCTCCCAAACGGGTACCCCCAGTTGCTCGGAGGTTCCCTAGCCGTTTGTAGACAGCGTCGTCATATGGCTCAGCGAACCCCTTTAATCTGTGTAATGTACAAGAGGTTGGTGCAGTTCCGTTAAACCCATAAAAGGCATGAGGGACGGATAGTCGATGCAGCCCCTCAGCGAACAAGACTACAGCTCTTTGCTCCTCGCTTAGAATACGCCCGTGAGTGGAGCCGGACAGATCCACCAAGGTCATTACGGTCACGTCCTGTGGATCTCGAATGAAACGTCTAAAGAGAGTATCGTCAGGTTGGTATCCCGCGTGAATATCTGTAAGGGCCCTCACAACTCTGGGAAGATCTAGCTCTGGTCCGTCTCGCTCTCCACCTCTCCACCGCTCCTCTATCCGTAGGGCCTCGAACTGCCTGCGAATCTTATTTATCTCTGCTTTATGGGTCTGTACTATCTGTTTATAGTTGTCTAGAGATCCCCCTTGAGCTTCGGGCGATAAGACTCGAGTCGCCGCTAATCGATAGTTTCTGAGTCGGAAATCCCATTCGTCATGAATATGCCCATCCTCATCGGGTTTTGTAGCGGAATCGACTGTGAAAATCGAATGATCAAGCCCTTGTGAGAATTGAGGTCTCCTTTCTTTTTTAGCCTTGGCTTGGGCGCTATCCCTTGCAGCGCCATACGCGGGCTGATTTGAGAGAGAGGCGCCTCCAGTGGGGCTCTCTAGCTTCTTTTTAAACCTTGACTTTAGACGTGAACGAAGACCGGGTCCTTCAATGGTCGCGGCTCGTCTTTTGCCGAGCCCCAATTTGGCCCGAGCCTGAATTAGTTGCCGCAATGGGAGTTGCCCCTTTTTCCAGTCCTCATCGGCATCACCGTCGTAACCCATCTTTGCAAGGAACCATTCAGGGCGCACTATCCCAAGGTACCAGGGCAGGGGAGGGGGACCTAGTCTAAGTGAGAGGAAATGTTCTCGTAACGCCACCGCTTGCCCGCTAATCAACAATTTCAGTGCGGGTAAGCTAGTCTCTCGATCAACAGCCTCCACGGCTTGTCGAGCTTTCTCCGCAGAGAAGCCAGCCTCCCCCCATGATTCGTGGCTCGTCAAGTCTCGATAGAGTGGAAGAAAAGCCTCGGGCAGACCCTCTTTGGGTACAGGGGTAATGTTCACTCTGAGAGCGCCCGCTTTACTCATTTTAGAGACTGCTTCTATGTCTGACGCGAGCCCGGGGAGTTCTCTCCGGTAGTGGTTTAGTACCGCCCTTGCAGCCAAGATATGGTAGGTGCTGCGCAACACCCAATCCTTGTGAATATCCGACAACAGCCCCTTATTTGAAAGGAAGCCAAGCTCGACTAAACCTATCTGAATAATGCCCATGATCCTATACAGGCGCTCGTCCGCCATTTCATCAGCTGGAGCTGCTACGGCAGGTGGTAGAAATAGATTCTCTCCGTCAGTGGATGATGGATCTGAATATCCACTCGCCAGATGTCTGCCTGTTACCATAGAAAGCCAGGCAGAGACTCGCCGCTGAACCTGCGAGAGAGGTGTTCCGTTGTCTACTCCAGGAACCAATTGTCGAACAGGAGGCGAAAATAAATACGAGGCTAATATGGCCTCTTCGGCTTCCTGATCGGTAAGCTTGTCTGGAATCTCATCTACGTCAATCTCTACCCCATCTTCATAAGGGTCGAGGTCTTTAGGCAAGGTGGGGGCAGCCATATTTCGAGCGCCTAACCCAAGACCGTGCGCACTAATTCGTCGAGTGCCTTACTCATTTCTTCGTCATCGGTGAGGGAGCCAACAAGGGTTGAGCGACAGGCCAAATCTAGTGGTAATCCAGCCACGTGCAGTTTGGCGGCGTAGATTAGAATACGTGTAGACGCTCCCTCCTTGAGTCCGTGTGCTCTAAGATTTCTAGATGCCTTACCAAGCCTTACTAATTGCTTGGCCACATTCTCGTCGCAACCTGACTCCGCCATGATGATCTCGACTTCAGCTTCCTCCTCCGGGTAGTCGAAACTAAGGGAAACGAATCGTTGTCGGGTAGACTCCTTTAGTTCCTTGGTCACCGACTGGTATCCAGGGTTGTATGAAATGACGATCATGAAGTCATCTGGTGCCTCGATCTCTTCACCAAGCCTGTCTAGGTGGAGAGCTCTACGGTCATCGGTGAGCGGGTGTATTACGGTTAGAACATCCGCTCTGGCTTCAACAACCTCGTCCAAATAACAAATCGCGCCTTCTCGGATAGCAGTGGTGAGGGGTCCGTCTCGCCAGACTGTTGAACCACCTTCCAAGAGGAATCGCCCTGTGAGGTCTGAACCAGACAGGTCTTCCTGACAGCTTACGGTGATAAGCTTTCTACCGAGTTTTTCGGCGATGTATCGGACAAATCGACTTTTTCCGCAGCCTGTTGGACCCTTTAGTAGGATCGGGAGTTTGTTTTTAGCGGCGGTTTCAAACACCGCAATTTCGTCCCCAGTAGGGCGGTAGTAAACCATATTTTAACGTGTCTCCATTTGGGGGTGGGTCGTCGACCACCGCTCGGTTCTGTGACGACTCTATCACTAAATCAGTCGCGCTCGCCAGACTTCTCCTAATTCAGAATCTAAGGGAGTAGAGAACCCAGGGAAAACCTCGTGATTTCGGACTGCCAAAATCCACCAAACCAAGGACGCGCAATAGATAGCGATCTGCATCCGTCTGGACACAGTCTTAAATATTGGGCTTCTAGAGAGTCCGTAGGCGCTACAACATAGGACTAGCAACCAGGTACCGTAGAAAAACACCTCGGGCTTAGCTACTCGCCAGAATCCAGGTACAACATGCCAAATAGCCATGAAAAGCGGGTTTTGAATGGTCGGTGTAAGGTTTGGTCCCAAAGACAACAGAAGCAGGCCGGTGGCAACCATGGATAACAGACGAATCAAAGGAGTAGACCAGTATTTCATAACGGTCACTACGCCGTAAGAAAACGCGAACAGTTCAACTACTCGCCAAAGAGGTAGTCGATTCCATTGGAGTTCACTAAGAGAGAGGATGTCTAGAGCCGCCCGCTGGTCTAGATATAACTGAGGATCGCTCGGAGCAGCATTTAGCAACAGTGCGAACTGAAGTGCGGCGAGGGGAATAGCCATGAGCCCCACGCCGATAGATATTCTCCAGAGCCTTACGTCCTTAAGCATGCACAGTTGGGCAAACACCATTGCAGATGCTGAGACTAGGGCGAGGTACCAGTTTGTGAACGCCATGAGCGCAAAACAAATACCGGCGTAAAGTGGCCACTTACCGCCTTGTTTGTAGGCTTTAAGTATCGATAACATAAACAGCGGGAGCCAGAATATGGCAGCCTTTTCAATAGTGTACCAGTTGAGGTCTCGAAACAAATGAAGCCCCAACCCGAAAGGCAAGGCTAGAGCAATCGCCCATTCCCAAGCCACATTGAACTCCTTCAAGAGGAGGGCACATCCCCACCATGCGAGCGCGGGGAGCAAGATACATAGAGCGTTTATTGCTCCGTTAGGAGAAAAGAAGAGGTCTAGACCGGCAATCATCCAGAGGTGACCAACGTGAACGCCAATAAGCTGTGCGGCTGGGTCTTGAAGCGAGTCTATTGGTGAGAAGGTCAGGCGCTCGTGAACTCCGTCTAGATAGAATAGCAGAGAGCCTTGCTTATCAATCGTGGGGTAGTCTCCGTAAACAGTTGCATCAAGGAACATTAGTAACGGTGCTGTTAAAATTATTGTGTGACCCAGGCAAAAACAAAACAACCGTAACTTCGGAGAAGAAGACTTCCTGAGTGCCAGTGACGCCACTGCTAGCCCCAAGATGACAGTAATGGCGAATTCCACGGGAGTCTGTAAAAGACCCGCCTCAAAATCTACCTGAAGAGGGCTCCTTGGAGGCCCTATAAACGGGAGCATTGCCCTATTCTCCTAGCATTTTTGATAACCATTCTTGACACTCAGTGACTGATTTCGTGTCGCGTCCCTCGATAGTAACAATCACATGAAAAGGGTCTGCTTCGAATCTTGGGTATGAGCCGATCTGCGTATCTGGCCATTTTTGTACAGCTTCGTTGAGTTGGTCGACTATCTCGTACTCTCGTTGGTGAGTCTTAACATTAAGGCATGTCAGAGGAGAGCCCATCCAAAGGTTGGACAGGGCTGTCATCTTAGCCCTGAAAAACGATGGTACGCCAGGCAATATATAGACGTTTCGCACCCTTATTGCGGGATGTTTGAGCCCTTCACATTCGATGAACTGCGTGGATAAAGGCAAAAAGGCCATCTTTTTAGTAGATTCTGGGACGCCATTCGGGAATTTCTCGGCAATTCTTTTTAAAACATTTGGAAACAATTTTAGTGGTTCACCAAATGCGTGAGCTACCGCCTCTATTGTAGTGTCGTCGTGGGTTGGTCCAATACCGCCGCTGGTAAACACGAGATCATATCGCTCCGAACAGTGGTGAATTTCTGCGGAAATTTCTTCAATTGTGTCGCCGACAATCACTGACCTACAGAGCTGAATTCCCCGACTTCTAAATAGTTCTATAATGAATGGGGTGTTCTCGTCGGCAAACTTGCCACTGAGAATTTCGTCCCCGATTGCGATGAAGGCTGCCGTATGCATAGATTTGTCTGTCGTACTGGTGAGAAATATTTAGCGGACTGGAAAGTGTAAACCTTCTGTATACCCACGATTAACTAATGTTTTTACCTGATTGTTCCGTATAATTTGGGTGTACACTATTTATCTATAGTTACGTCTTGGGAACAAGACATTCATTTTTTGTGTCAAAGAGATTGAATGGGCAAATGGCTATCATCACCTGAGTACGGTTTAAGGGCAGTCCTGCGCTATAGGGGTGATATTGTCTCGGATATGGTTGGCCGTGCAAAGAAGGGCCCTCAAAAGTTAGGTAAGAATGGCGAGCCCGTTAGTGGTGTAGCCTCAGATGGCGACCTTCCATATCAGTTTGAGTGGATACGAGACGACCTTCTGAGTATCTCTGACGAGAGTGGGGAACAGTTCCATGTGAGTCCGAGCGAGCCAGCAGAGTTGATGTCGGGGGACATCGTATTGACGTGCTCTCTTGTTCCTCAGTTCCGTCACGCTCGTTACTCAATGTTTGGAGAAGGGGACTTGGTGTTGGCCGTGGCGATAATGGCCATGACTGTCTTCGCTATGCAAGCGGAGATGATTATGAAGCTCCTGGCACCACCTCCAATTTATGCGAGCCTGTCCATAGAGCCCACTCCCGAGCTCTTGGTGCGCTTGCTGCGCGAGGATCTAGAAGGTGCGAATTCATCGGGCGGGATCGATACTGGCGCCCCCGAAATTCAGGCGGAGATGACTCACCCTGACTACTACATGCCGAGCGGAAACAATGGCGAGTTCTCCACGGTGGCAGGTGCTGAAATTAGTGGTTTAGAAAACCGAGTCCTCACTCCCGATGAATTTGAGAGCCCCGCGTTCCAGCCTCTTGATAGTGTTGATGTTGGTATCCCTCTGGAAAATATTCTAGAGGGAGATGCGGTTGTCTCGATTGAAGAGGGTGTTGAAGAGCCACAGTATTTTGGAGACGAAGACGGACTGGCTGAATTGGATGCTACCGCAGAACTTCCCAGTGAAGAGCAGGAAGGGTGGGGGTTCTTTGATTGGTACACCGCATCGGATAGCAGAGAGGATGAAGGTGCCGTATCCGCTGAGATTCGAGCTGCTAGAGAGAGATTGGCGATCGACCCTACAGACCCGTGGGCTCTTACGCAGCTCGGTTATTATCAGTATCTTGGTGGGGATTACGAGAACTGTGTGTCAACCTACGACAGGTATATGGAGCTCTATCCAGACGATCCCGCTGGTTACAACAACATTGGTCTGGTCTTTAAGCGAACCGAAGACTACACCCGTGAAGAGGCTTACTATCGCATTGCTTTGGCTATGGACCCACAAGACGTCTACGTGCTGAACAACCTCGCAGTAAATCTAGCGCATCAAGATCGTTTCGATGAGGCGCTGAGTATAATGTCTGATCTATATACGCTCTCCCCGGATGACCCATACGCCAACCTCCATAGATCAAAGATTCAAGCAGCCATGGGTAACCCAGCAGAGGCCCTGCGCTTCCTCGACGAGGCACTATCGGGAATGGCTGCTCTGGATACTCTCCATCACATTGAATTTCGACAAGATATTAGAGTCGATCCAGCCTTTTCTGAGATCCGCGACACGGACTCTTTCGAACACCTACTGGTTAGGTATTACGATGAAGCCGCGGCCCCATTGTTAGTGGGAGACGGTCATGATCGCTAAGTTGCGAGTCACTGTTTTTCTGGGCGAAGGGCTCGTAGAGGACAAAGTGGTGTCTGTTAAGAATCACATCCGCCTGGGTGATAGTCCAGACGCGGCGGTTTCTTTTCCTGGCGGCGATTTTATCGTTACCCGCGTTGGTGACGATCTCGTCTGGAGGGGGCGACGACTAGCGGTTGGTCAACGCGCTAGCTATCGTAACGATAACGTTGAGGTGGTTGGGGAACACATGGATATGGATCGGGCGTTACGTCCAAGTCCATTCCGTCACGTGGATCCGGTTTTCTTTTTAGTCCTATTGGGAATGGTCTCTATTGGTATGTGGGTAGACACCGTCGAGAACGCTAAAATGTCAACGAACAGGGACTCATTCGTGGTCGCTGAAAATGTACTTGACGAAGGACTAGAAGATAGAAACAGGTATGGAGTGAGTGATCAGCGCTCATCGGCTGTACAGCCTGTGTTTAATGTTGTTCAACCTCAATCGGTTGAGGTGGTTTGGGATGGTCCGAGGGCGCAAAATGATGATCTAAGTACTCGCGTTGAGTGGTACGCCTGGTATCGATCATTTACGCCTCTTCAAACAGGAAGCATCGCGACCGAGCTAGGTGACCTAGTTCGGGATGAACAGGCTCGTTGGGCCTATGAGATGGACATGTTTGAGGAAGCCCTGGGTGATTATCAGTTGTTGGTAGTACATCAACCTGACAACGTCGATTGGCTTACAGGGCTGGCTTTATCTCAAAAGCGGCTGGGCATGCACAGCCTAGAAGTACTTACATGGGAGCGAATATTGGAGCTGGATCCGTCCAACTTATTGGCTATCACTAATCGACCGGTGAACCTGGCTAGGTTGGGTAAGTTCGAGCAGGGAGCTCGAGCCATGACGGAGATGTTAAATGCGTATGCGGATCACCCAATGGCTGCGTTGACACGCGGTATCTGGTATGCCGAGATCGGTGCTGAGATACCATCTCTTAGAGCTCTGAATGAGGCAATGACGGGTATTTGGACTCTCCCCTATAGACTCCAACACGAGCTCAGAGCGGATTTTGCCATCGAACCTATTCTGTCGCCCTTGCGATCTGGCTCCAAGCTTGTGAGTATAGTCGCTCAACAAACAGGAGAGGCGCCTTACCCTCTGCGCTGATAGTCTCCTATTAAGACTGATTGAATAGTGGAGTTTGAAGATGCGTAAAGCGGTTCTGGCTGGGAGTTTTGACCCCATTACTTTGGGGCACATGGACATTCTTACACGTGGTGCTGGACTGTTCGATGAGGTTGTTATTGCCTGTGGAAACAATCCAGCCAAGCAATATCTACAGTCTTTAGAGTTGAGATTACAAGTCTTAGAGAATTGTGTTGCTCACTTACCAAATGTAAAAGTGGACTCCTTTTCGGGGCTATTGGTAGACTATTGCCAAGATATTGGAGCCCAGGTCATCTTGCGTGGGCTTCGGGCGGTGAGTGACTTCGACTTTGAATTTCAGATTGGTTTAGCCAACAAGAACCTTGCGCCCAACGTCGAGACGGTTTTTCTATTGACTGACTCCCAGTATATATTCGTCTCGTCATCCCTGGTAAAGGAGATCGCCTCCAACGGTGGGGATGTCTCTGGTTATGTGCCAGTAGAAGCACTCAAGAGCCTTCTGAACTCATTAGAGGGCACCTGAGTGTCTGTTTCCGAGGTGGTGGATCTTGCGGGGCAACGTAGGTTTTGCAGGGCTCTAATGGGGCGGGAGATTCTGTTCTTTGCCTTGTTGCACGACATTAGGGGCTCTTTAACCTCGCTAATGGGTTGGCATTCGATGCTCGAGGGAGAGGCTAATCCTTCATGGTCTGGTCTGGGGCGTAGCATTGAGGGGCTCAGGATGTCTTCCGTGGGGTTTGCAGGTACCAGTGGGACGGTTGATGAATTGAGTCTAGTGGATTTGGGGGTGATGTTGCGCACTTTCAGTTCGTCTTGTGAATCTAAATGGGAAGTTATTGGTGACGCCCATGTTTATATCGACGACACTCGATTGTTATGCGCTTTAGAGTTGGCTTCTCCCAGCCGAATAGAGATCAGTAACGATGATGGGAGGGTTATTTTGCACCTGATGGGTTTACCAAGGCGTGGAGTTGAATGTTTGGAGTCGCAGACCTCTAAGGAGTTAATCGCCCTTGCTGGGATCGAAGGTAGAGATTGGGGGGTTGTGTTGCTTAAAGAGACAGTGCGTAACGTTAGGGGATCGACTATTTCGGTTATAGGTCCCAACAGCGTCACCGTTAGTCTTAATGGCGAAGCTTAGTTGTCTAGAGTGTTTTCACGGAGTTTTAAATGTGCGGAATAGTGGGCTTTGTTGGAGAGCGGGCGGCAACGCCAATTCTTTTAGATGGCTTAAAACAACTAGAATATAGGGGTTACGACTCTTCTGGATTGGTCGCTGTAGATGACTCAGGCTTAGCCCTCTTCAAAGAGGTCGGCATGGTGAACGCTCTTGTCACTGCGGTACCAGAGAC
>CAWVYO010000128.1:0-9478 GCA_963934385.1 uncultured bacterium | reverse complement strand
CTACAAGACTGATTCTGGGACTCCCGTATTTCAGGAGTTCCGAGAGCTACCTGGCGGGGCTGTTCGTGCAATGAGAGCTGTCTGCGTCGCACCGACAGGTGAGAAGCTGGCCTCTATAGCTGTGGACGGACTGTTACGGCTTTGGGACATATCTCAAAAGGAACGCATCACAGCCTGGCGAGGTTTTGGAGGTGCCGCTCTTCAATTTGATCGTGACGGTGACAGGCTCTTATGTCTAAACGAGCAGGGACAGCCATGCCTAGCTGACCTCAAAACGCAATCCGCTATAGCTCTAGATAATTTAAAACACCCAGCCGACAGCGCCATTTTCACAAGGTCTAATACGCACATAGTTTGCGCTGGACCGTCGGGTATTTCTCTCCTACGGGTAGCTGACGGAAAGGCCTGCGCCTCATTTGCTGCGAAGGGCGGTTCGGGAATTGTTGGGGTGACGGTATCTCCCGATGACAAACAAGTTGCTGTTATTACAAAGCGATCTGTACACGTTTTTAGTCTCCCAGACCTAACCCCAGAGTACTCAAAAAAGCACGGTGCACCCCTACCTAGCGGAAACGCCTATTGGGGAACAAATGGGCTAAGAATAGCCGGTAATGATGGTCGATTACATCAGATAGGTCAGACCCCATCACTGGGTAAAGTTGACATGGCTGCCTGCTTCGGCCCGCATATTGTTGCAGCCCATTCCGAGGACTTAACATTCTGGGGCAAAGGGCAACGGCTGGGGACAGCGAAACTAGGCGAAGGGGCTAAGGGGGTATCCATAGAACGCGGCGGGAATTTTGCTGCGGTCTTCACAGAAAATAGTCCATTAAGGGTTTTTTCTCCCCCTTCGGACAAGCCCATTTTTACCGCTGATGATGACACGAGGGATGCCATATCTGTTGCTCTGGGCGGACACATTGTAGCAGTAATGCTCAAGGATGGTGGCGTTAGGTGGTGGGATCTTTCGAACCGGAAAGGTTTCAAGTTCTCATGGGCCAAAGGTATGGCGCTATCAGGTAGTGGAGCTTGGTTGGCGTTAATCACACCTAACGGTGGCATACGAGTGGTCGACACCTCAAATGGCCAAGATATCTTTGAGGCCCCTACTCCCCTTGCCGACCTTCCAATAGTTCAGCTCTGCTTCGTAAACAGGAAACCAGACCTACTAGTACTGGACCGAGATGGTGTACTGGGCAAATACGACCTCAGCGAGGCTCTCAATACAGGGCAATCCCCCGAAGGTGATGACGTGCTGGAATTGGAGTGCGAAGTAAGTGGAATGTGGGGTATTACAGGTGGAAAATATGCCGCAATACGCCTACCAGAAAACAACTTATGCTCAATTATTATTGTGGACGTCGAAAATTCAGCGGTCGTCGTCGAGCTACCAAACCTTCACCCTAAAACAACAGTCAATCCAGAAACAGGTGCAATAATTGAACCCGTAAAAGCTGGCGGCCTCCTTGAGCGTGACATCACTGGCAAGGAGATTCGCGTCTTTCGCTCCCTCCCAGGTCAAGAATGGATTACGTATGGTGAGCGCGGTATCGAGTTCGCCTCCGATGGAGCCGGTAGCGCCGTTTAGCCCCCCCCCGTTTGTCCCCCATAGAATTCCCCAACAACTTGAGATTAAAGAATGACCGCAACTGGCCATCACATTGAGCCTGTAGCTCTGCACGAAGCAACCAAGCGTCGATACCTGTCCTACGCATTATCCGTAATCACATCTAGAGCCCTTCCAGACGTTCGAGATGGACTAAAACCAGTACAGCGGCGAATCCTTTATGCCATGTACCACAACCTGCACCTGCACCCAGACGGGCGCTTTAGAAAATCTGCGGCTGTTATTGGCGAGGTGATGGCGAAGTACCACCCACACGGAGACCAGTCAATCTATGACGCTATGGTCAGAATGGCCCAGCCATTTTCCCTTTTGCACACCCTTGTAAACGGTCAAGGTAACTTTGGTAGTGTTGATGGGGATCCTCCGGCAGCAATGCGCTACACCGAAGCAAAACTCAGACCTATTGCCAGTGAATTACTAGTCGAACTGAAGAAACAGACTGTCGCATATAGACCTAACTACGATGGACAGTTTTTTGAACCCGTCGTACTACCGGCAAAGTTCCCTCAGCTTCTCATAAATGGCTCTGAAGGCATCGCAGTAGGAATGGCTACCCGGATACCGCCTCACAACCTTAGAGAGATTATAGACGCTTGCACGACTCTTATTGAAAACCCAGAGATAGAGCTCTCTAAACTGGCTCGTAAAGTTAAAGGACCTGACTTTCCAACAGGTGGGGTAATCCTTACTCCAAGAGAAGATATCAGAAAGATCTACGAAGATGGCGGCGGAGCTATTCTATTCAGGGGTCAGACTACGACTGAGAAGTCCGGTCGCAAGAACTACATCATCATCACATCCCTCCCCTATGCCTTGAACAAGTCAGATTTAGTAGAGAAGATTGGGCAACTTATCAGGGATAGAAAACTACCCCAGCTAGTGGACATCCGGGATGAATCAACCGATGAAATCAGAATAGTCGCCGAGCTGAGAAAGTCCTCCGACGAGCCCGCTGCCCTAGCATTTCTCTTCAAACACACTCGCCTTCAACAGCGATACCATCTCAACCTCACTTGCCTTGTCCCAACGGAAAACCCGCAAGTCTCCCGACCTGCACGGTTAGATATTAAATCCATTTTGCGACACTGGCTGGACTTCCGTTTCGAGACTATTCGAAAGCGATTCGAGTACGATCTTCAAAAACTGAGAGATCGCATTCACCTCCTCGAGGGTTTCGAGAAGATTTTCGATGCTCTAGATGAGGCGATACAGATTATTCGCAGTTCTGAAGGGAAGCGAGATGCCGCTGAGAAGCTAATGGATCGGTTTGGCTTGGATGACCTCCAGACCGATGCGATACTCGAAATCAAGCTATACAAATTGGCGAAACTTGAGATCCTGGCCGTTATCACAGAGCTTGCTGAGAAACGTAGTTTGGCTGGAGAGATAGAAGCCATATTAGCGTCGGACTCTGAACTTTGGAACGTGGTCTCTGAAGAACTTACCGCTGTCAGGAAGCAATACGGAGAAAAGCGAAAAACCCTAATCGGTGGCGCAGACGTCGAGACCATCGAGTACTCGGAAGATGACTATATCGTATCCGAGGATGCCTTTGTTGTAGTGACTCGAGAGGGTTGGATAAAGCGGCAATCAAGCTTTTCAACAGTGACAAAAATAAGAGTTCGAGAAGGTGACGAAGTGGCGTGGATGGTCAAAGCATCCACCCGTTCAACAATCACATTTTATACC
The DNA here is from genome assembly GCA_963934385.1 of uncultured bacterium. GTDB lineage: Bacteria > Myxococcota_A > UBA796 > UBA796 > CAJQPC01 > CAWVYO01. Next base: position 6,162 of record CAWVYO010000128.1, on the reverse strand, counting down.
GATAAAGGCACCGCCTTCACCATGAGAGTCGACGATATTCAGCCAACTACAGGCTATGGCGGTCCTGTTCAGAAGCACTTTAAGTTCCAGGCTGGAGAAAAGGTCATCGGCGTTATTTCCCATGACAAAGGGAACCTGCCGTCAATAACGACTCAGGTAACTCTAGACGAACAAGAGGCTCCACCCGCACCATATGGCGTTGCCATCACAAAACGGGGACGCGGTCTTAGGTTCTCTATACAGACTCACTCCCCGCTTTCTACAAAAAATGGGCGCAGGTGTGTGCGTCTAGCTGATTCTAGAGACGGAGTAATTGCGATATACCAATCCGACGGTACAGAGTTTGTCTCGCTCGCCTCTAGAAAGGGTAATATTTTATCCTTCCCGGCAACTGAACTATCCGTTGTAAAAAGCGCCGGAAAGGGCTTCTTAGCCATGAAACTTGCGGCTGACGACTCTATCTTGGCGTTCGAGCTGGCCCACTCTCAGTTCGAAGGCGCGACGGTGATCACCCCTCAAGGACGCGAGGAAGTTGCTCGCTACAGCAAGTTTAAGGGAAAGCGCGGAGCCAGAGGCGCTGCCGTTATTCGACGAGGAAGCTTCACATCTTGGCTGCAGGAGCCTAGCCTCATCTCCGATGGCTCCCCACCAACTGAAGAGGCAAAGTAGATGGCAAGAGCTAACAAGGGGTACACCGCCCAAGATATTCAAGTGCTGGAGGGGCTGGACCCTGTACGTGCCCGACCGGGAATGTACATTGGAGGCACAGGAAAGTCTGGTCTTCACCACCTTATATGGGAAATCGTAGACAATTCAGTAGACGAAGCCATCAACGGGCACGCTAGCACAATCAGCGTCTTTCTAAGCCGAAACGGAAAGACCATATCCGTGACAGATAATGGTCGCGGCATTCCTGTTGACATGCACCCCATACACAAGAAACCCGCCTTGGAGTTGATCCTGACGACCCTCCACGCCGGTGGAAAGTTCGATCAAAACACCTACAAGACGTCGGGGGGTTTACACGGTGTAGGAAGCTCCGTAGTTAATGCACTTTCCTCATCCTTTAACGCTAGAATCAGGCGCAATAGCAAAGAGTACGAGCAGGACTTTCGTAGAGGCAAGGCTGTAGGCGAACTCCGAGAGATCGGTCCGTCTAGACTCAGCGGGACAAAGATTACATTCACTCCCGACGAGGAGATCTTTGGTCCCTTCTCGTTTGACCCTGAAGTCATTCGTGAGCACATGGAGGTAAAATCCTACATCAATAAAGGGCTTAGAATACAGTTCAAAGATGAAGGTGCTGGCTCCTCTTACGACTTTTACCACGAAGGTGGTTTAGCTGATTTCCTACGCAGTAAACTTCATAAAGCAGAGAAGAACTCAATTACTCCACAACACTTTGTTATGGACAAAGACTTTGATGGTAGCCTATTGCGCCTGCAGGTTGCGCTGACCTGGACCGATTCGCACAGAGAACACGTCACGGGATATGTAAACGGGATCTCGACCTCAGACGGAGGTACGCATGAGCAGGGCTTCAAAGACGCGATAACCAAGAGCATCCGCAATTTCATTGGGACCCACAACCTTCACTCTCGAGGCTTAAAATTATCCTCCGATGACATTAGAGAAGGGCTAACGGGAATCCTGTCGGTGTTTATTGCTGAGCCACAGTTTCAGGGTCAGACCAAAGACAAGCTCAACAATCCAGAGATTCGGGTGCAGGTTGAAGGAGCTGTAAGACCTATTCTTGAGCAGTGGCTACACGACCACAAAGAGTGGGGAGAGATTATAGTCACTAGGGCCACCCAGGCAGCTAGAGCGCGTATGGCATCAAGGGCTGCTGCCAACCAGGTGCGGCGCAAGAGCGCAGTATCCCACCGTTTAAACCTTCCCGGCAAGTTGGCTGATTGTTCGTCAACTGATCCGAGTGTCTCGGAACTCTTTATTGTTGAGGGCGACTCTGCGGGAGGTTCCGCAAAGCAGGGGCGTGACAGGAATATTCAAGCGATACTGCCGCTTAGAGGTAAGGTATTAAACACAGAGCAAGCTACTCTACCAGCCGTTCTTAAGAATCAGGAAATAAACAACATAATACAAGCACTTGGTTGCGGGGTCGGCAAAGATTTCGACCGAGCTCGCCTACGCTATGATCGCATCATCTTACTCATGGATGCAGACGTCGACGGGCACCACATCGCAACCTTGTTGTTAACCTTCTTTTACAGGTATCTACCTAAGCTTATTGAACAAGGGCACATCTATATAGCACAGCCCCCACTGTATAAAATTGAGGTCGGAAAAGATACTCACTGGGCTTCAGATGACGACGAAAAGGAGCGAATTCTGAAGAAACTTCCAGCTCGATTCAAACCCGAAATATCTCGATTCAAAGGTTTGGGTGAGATGATGCCCAAAACACTGTACAGCACCACCTTAGATCCCAAGAAGAGGCGACTACTACGAGTTGAGATACCCTACGACAAAACATTTGAGACAGATAAGGTGATTAATCAACTTATGGGAAAGGATGCACAGGCCAGGTTCCGTCTAATCATGGATGGAACGAATCAGGTCGAGGAGCTGGACATCTGAGTATGGTGTCTGATCAAACTGCAACCGCGCGTTTACCAAAATGGACTGCTGCAGCGCTTTTCTACTTATGCGTGATTGCTGGACTTACGTGGCCGCTAGCGCTGAACCTCAATGGAGCTACTGTTGGCTTCCCCAATGTAGATGCCCTAGACACAATGATGCTGCGTGGTCTTGTCCGCGACCTCCTATTTTTCGAGTTCAATCAGGTACCTTGGAATGACAGTATTTACTTCCCTTTTGGGTACCCAATACTCTCGCTAACACCTAATCTTATGGATCATATAACAGGTGGTATATACTCGTTATTATTCATATTTCCGCTATCGGACAATCTATGGTGGGCGACGACATTATTGGCATCTGCACTGGGTGCACACTCACTTGGAAAACAGGAGGGTGGCAGTCACCTAGCGGGTATTTTGGCTGGTACAGCATGGCTATGTGCAGAGCCAAATCTTAGGGAATTAAATCTGCACCACGCGCCTCAAGCAATAACCGTATGGATACCTTTGTATCTAGCAGCAGCCCTAAGAGCGCTTCGCGATACTGGGCGAACAAGGGATGCCGTCTGGTGTGGTGTGTTCCTCGCCCTGGCGGGTATCACATACTGGTACTATGCAATATTTCTAGCGATAGGCTCCATTGGGCTCATCATAGCGGGCCGCGGTTACCCTAAGAGAATCCTGATTACAGCGAGCGTGGCCTCTGCTCTAGCGCTGCCGTTTATGCTGCCGCTAGCGTTAAACTTTAGCTCTCTGCCGATGTCAGACCCGTCCATAACACCTCCTCCCAACAACATGCACGAAGCTCTATCCGTAATACCAGCCGTGGATATCTTTATAATGGAGCACGGCGCAGACCTGCTCTTCCCTTTTCAGGCTACACCTATCGACAGGACAAACAGGGTCAGTCTAGTATTGTTGTTCACGATAGCCTATCTCTTAGTGAGAAAAAGGGGCACGCTTCAGCGAAATGTCGGAGCGATTCTCAGTATAGGTCTGATCGGTTCGGTTTTTGTTTTAGGACCTTGGCTCAAATGGGGTGAAGATCCAGTCCTACTTTACGGGTCACCGCTTTCTCTCCCCGGTGAATGGCTCGCGTCTCTCCACCCAATGTTCGCCAGGCTCACGTGGCCAGAGAGATGGGGAATCCTAATTCCATTAGCCCTCATTCCTGTCGCATGTAGAATCTCACGCCCCAAAATTGTTACTACTCTAGTTTTGTTAGAAACATTTCTCCTCTCGAGTAATGCGCCACTTCAGACACACGACCTCTCTCTATTAGGAGGGTGGAGATCGCTTGAGGCCAACGAAGGCGCCCTACTGGAGCTCCCAATCACGCGTGGAGGTCTGCGGGCTCCTCTTGTAGGGCTTCACCAGCGCTTCCACGGTAACAACGTTGTAAACGGTATTCTACTCCCCCCTGGTACTCGCCCGCCTGGACCGTGGAAGGCCTGGATGGACGAGGAACCTCTCATATCTTGGATAATGGACCTAGAGCGTAGAAACCCGGTGTCACCACCTGCACCTGGGGCTGCGGAGTCACTTGTGTCACAGGGCGTCACCGCGATCGCTATAGATGCCCTCCCAGGATCAACCCTGTCTGAGGGTAAGGTAAACAGGTACGTACTACACCTCTCTCGATACCTAGGTGATCCCGAGGACTATGGCGCCGTAATTGTTTGGTGGCTGGTTGAGCCCACCGAAGAGATCGACACTCAAGGTTTGTTTATATTTAATGGCGTTCAATACGAAGACGGCGAAAGCTGGAGAGAGGCAGTGACGCGGATATCTGAAGCGACCCCTACCCTTGAATTAGATAGTCTAATTCAACCCACCTGGGGCGCAATGCGGAAACGTTAGCGCTTATTTATTGGCTAGCTACTCGCCTCTAAAACCAGTCTTATTAATTGTTGGGGTGTAAATGGTTTCTGCAGGAGCCTAACGCCAGCAACGCTCTGTAGGGACAGTCCTGTCACGAAGATAAACTTACCCTGTAATTCTGGCCACTTAGCCTCTGCAATCTCTCTAAAAGCCAGCCCTGACATACCGGGCAACCGAATATCCGTGATGACCAGGTCAAATTGGCTCAACTCCAGAACAAGTAAAGCTTCATCGGCTGTGCCCGCACACTCGCAGGTGTGCCCCTCTAACTCCAATATTTCACGCCCTAACGCCAACAAAGCCGGGTCGTCATCTACAAATAGTACTCGTTGTTTTGGACCTTTATCGTTTACCGGTAGCTCACTTGAAAACTCCAGAGGAAGACGAATTCTAAAGGCTATCGAGCCGTTCGTTTCCCTAAAGTACAGGACGCCGCTGTGGTACCCTATAATTATAACTGCAACAGATACTCCAAACCCCAACGCTTGCGTAGAGCTTGACTCCAACCGTTCCCACCCTTCATCACTTAAGCGTCCAGGACGACTGCTCTGGATCTCAAAGAGTGCGCATTCCGTCGTGTCACATCTACCGGTTAATGTGTATATTTCGCCCCCGATTGAAGAAAGCGCAACACTTTTCATCAAGGCCTCAAGCGCCTGACTCAGAAGGGTTTGGTCGCCCTGGATTTGGTGCTTGCCCGACTGAAAACCGGCTTCAAAATCACAGTTTATTGATAGGGATTTATCGTAACTCAGGGCCCGTGCCGCCGATCCTTCTAGTAACGCTAAAGGATCTATGGACTTGGGCTCTTCACAGTCCAATGAGGCAAAGATTTGTAGATTAGATACCGTCGATGAAATGCGATTAACGTGCTCTCTGATAATCCTTAGCTGCTTGCTTACACCTTCACCTAAGGAGCCATCTAGCGCATACAAAAAACCAAGCCGACCCAAGATGACCGTCAAGGGGGTGGCGATATCGAAGGCAACATTATTGGCAAAGCCGCTGATTGCCTTCACACGCTCCCTTAGGTCTTCCTCCTTTGTCAACAGGTCTAAGGCGCGAATATCCCTAAAGGTAATGAAATACTGATCTTGATCCTCCACAGACACGGCGACGGTGTGCGCCAACCATCCATTGCGCAACAGATGAGTCCTATCACCAACACCAATGAATTTCGCCTCGAGCATTGAGTCGAAATCTGCCGCCTCTACAAAAAAGTCTCTTATCCATTCACTCTCGAAATTATCTACCGCAACGTCGTTCTTCCAAAGTGATTTACCAAGCTTATCGCATACTACTACGATGTCGGGAGACAACTGAACTGATTTTTCAACAAAATCTGGCATCTAATCTCTCAACATTTTCTTAGACAAAGTGGTGGATCATTGTGGTATATCTCCAACAGGCGCTAGAGCTTGTGAGCCTTAACCATAACCCTAGGCTACCACATTGTTTGCAAGCGCGGTATGGCAATGTTGAGTACTTTTTATTTACAGAGGGGTATATGTTTCGAGACAAACTAAAACGAGCGGCTTTAAGAATATCAAAGAGAGTGACGTCAGGGGCGAGCGATGCCTCTGATGGACCCCGTTCTTGGGACGCACCAGCAAATTTCGACGACTCTTTAGTGCCCGAAATAGTCGACGGTAACGGTGACATGCCAACACCTAATGACCAT
>CAWVYO010000127.1:0-9542 GCA_963934385.1 uncultured bacterium | reverse complement strand
CGTTCAACGCTTAACACCCCGTAAGGAACCCTAAGACTCGCCCCGAACAGGTTTCCCACACCACCAAGGGACGGCACAGGCAAGGGTCCAATAGAGCGCATTATCATATCCTCGCCACCGTACTGAGCCCAAAGCTCCAACCACTGCAAACCTCCCACACCCAGTGGCACAGTGAACCTCATGTCGATGGCGGCAAGCTCATCAGTGTCTGCGTCAAGCTGATCTGGATCGCCCTCTACGTGGGGATTTAACGGAACTAACAGCTCCGACAGAGAGGGAATGGGTCTCCCCTCGCCACCAAACAAGCTCAATCGAGACAGCCCCACCTCAAACCAAGAAACAGGTGAGTACCTAAAATCCATGTGCATAATCAACGGATTGGATACATCGCCACGCTCACCGTCCAACACGCCCACAGACCCCTCGACCTTCACCAGCCCATAGGCACCCTCACCCCTCCAGCGCCCGGACAAAGCCCTCCACGGGTGGGCATCTCGACCGATCACGAGGCTTCCTCTGTCGTGTGGACCAAGGGTTCTCTCTTCGGCTCCAACCCCAACTCTAAACCCGCCGCGCTCGACCCCTACAAACCACTCATTTACGTCCAACTCAGAGCAGAAATCACCATCAACACAGGAGACGCCTACAGCGAGGCTCGGAGAAAGATAGAACGACAGCCAGTCACTCCGTCCCCATAGTCGCACACGGCTATCTCCCTCGACGAGCGCCCCTTGCCCAGCACCTAGGCGGTTCTGAAGATCATCGCCCAAACCGCCAAAATAGATCAACTCATAAGCCAACTCAAAACCGTTGCCTCTTGGCTCTAGGCTGTCCCTCAGACCGTCAATCCCCGACAAGAAGCCCGCTCCTATGTCCCGGCGTTCGATCTCTACCAGGAGCCTATCTGGCGCTATGGACGGCTCAGCCTGCGCCGATACGCCCCATAGTAGCAGAGCTGCTATCACCGCGCTGGCAACTTCCGAAGCGCTGTGTCGGAGTTGTAGGCCACGTACTGGTTATCCGACTCCCTAAGAACGGACAGCAATGGAATAGCCTCTACAGAACCCAAGTTCCCAAGAGCCCAAATGGCATTCAAAGGCGGAACAGTGGACGCCTCAATATAATCTATAAGAGGACCTACTGCTGAATCGTCAGCAACTCGACCGATCGCGTCAACTGCAGCTCTCCTAACACTGGGCTCTTGGTCAGCTAACCGCCCTACAAGAGCTGAAGTTGCCTCTGTGGCATCCATCTCTGCCAAGCTCTCCACAGCCCTTAAGCGCACGGTCGACGAGGTGTCGTTTAGAGCTTCGATGAGGGCGCCTACAACTGTAGGATCTGAGACACCACGAGCTATTAGCACCATGTCCTCTCTCACCACTGGGTTCTCTGATTCAATACCGGCGATCACCATTGTGGGGTCCTTGCCGCAGCCCAACAACATTAGCGATAAAAAAATCATGCCGCCCCCTCCTTGGTGTTTCCATCAATACTGGAGTTTGTCATATTGTATGCCTTATAGGCCTTTGAATACTTGCCTCCATAATAGCCAAGCTGCGTGCTCATCTTGTTGAGAACGATCCCAACCGGCTGTAATCCGCCTGACAAGATAATGTCTCTGGCTTCGGCAAGAGCTCTCCTGTGGGTCTTGCCCGCCTCAACTACAACGAACATGTGATCCACTATTCGCCCAAGTAAGAGCGCATCGTTTACCAACAATACAGGGGGGGCGTCCACCAAGACTACATCATAGTTCTTAGCGCACTCGAGAAGTACCTGACGTAACCTGAGAGACTCTACTAGTGTTCCGGGGTTCGGCGGGATGGGTCCTGATGTCAAGACGCTAAGCCCCTCGACCCCAGTCTCTTGTACTGCGGCTGAAATAGACTCCTTGTCCAACATTACGGTGGTAACACCGCTGCGGTTTGTCACCTTATTCCAGAATACTTGCTGGCTCGGACGGCGGAGGTCGCAGTCTACGATAAGCACTTTCTTTCCAGAATTCGCCATGGATACAGCCAAATTGACTAATACGGTGCTTTTCCCTTCACCGGGCATGGCCGAAGTTACCGCTAAAATATGTGCCGGCTTATCCAGCGTGGCATACTCAATCGACGAGCGCAGAGTCCTAAAACCCTCGACTATTACGTCGGTTGGCGACATATCTGCGATAGTAATCCCGACCCCAGCCTTGTATGCTTGGATAACCCCAAGCAATGGCTCGTCCCAGACTTCTCTAAGCCCCTCGGGCCCCTTGATAGAATCATCTACATACTCAAACACCGCTACGAGACCCAACCCAACAATAACACCTAAAATCATGCCCATAATAAGGCTAGGGAGCATCTTTGGGCTGAGGTGGCGCTCAGGGCGAGTTGCCGGCTCAACAAACTGGACAGGAGAGACTGTCATAGCCTCGGCTATAGCTATCTCATAAGCTTGATCCTGTAGCTGCTTATAGACGTCCTCGGCGGCAGTCGCCGCCAATTCAAGCTGTGATATCTCTCGTATCTTATCTGGATAGTCAGCGAACGACGAAGTAGTGCGACCCAGTGACTGAGTAATTTCCGAACCCCGCTGAAGTAACCCTACTCGCTCGGTCTGTAGGCGGGTAAGGGTTGGGTCAAAACCGTGGTGCTCTTCTAATGCAAACGAAAGATCAGCCTGTAGTGCGGCGATCTGGTCGTCAAGGGCGACAACATCAGGGTGACTCTCTGTCTTGTCTTGCAGCATAGCCTGACGCTCTTGACGCAGAGTTGCGATAGCCTCGCGGTAACCTCGAATATCAACATTTTCAGCTACGGTCTCAGGGGCGACAAAATCAACCCGCTCTCTCGCCTGGTTAGCCTCTACATCACGGATCTGGGCGCTTATCTCTTGAACTCTGGCGGCGTTCTCCTCTGCAGCCAACATAAGCTCAGACAACCGGGAGACACCGGCGCGAACTTCAGCGTCTAAGTCCAAAATCTCAGTGCGTTCTTGTGCGTCCGCAATATCAGACAGGGCTCTGTCGAATTCGGCGCGAACGAACACCAACCTGTCGTCCACAAATGCTCTAGCCTCTCGAGTCTCACTCCTAGCTCTATCTTGAGTGTCGGCGATATAGTGAGACGCCAAGGTGTCAGATAAGAGCCTAGAGAGCTCTGGATCACCTGAAGTCGCCTCTATCAAGATGATGTCGGTGCTCTGGTGCTGTTTTACGGAGATAAAAGGCGGCGCCTCAAAAACCGCCATTAATCCTGGAATCAACAGCTTGTCGGCGGGTAAGAGCCTACCTTCGCTATTTCGCAGCTGTAGTCTCCAGATGACCTCGCTCAAAATTGGCTTAGTAGACATCATCGCTATGTGGTTCTGAATGTCGCTTGAGCTATCGGACATACCCGTGACGAGCTCTTCCATCCCAAGGTCTGCCAAGACTGACATGCTCGCGTCAGAGGTAGACACCATCACCTTTGATGTCGATACATACTGCTTTGGAAGGGTCATGGCCATTAAGCCTGCCGCCGCGATAAAGAACACTATCGCCTGAAGTAAAATCCACTTTCTGCGCATTAGCGCTGAGTAGAGCTTTAATAGTTCCATCTGTTTCCTACCTTAGACCCAAATATTTCGCCGACAATAGCACTCTATAATGCCTTTCGCTTGAATTAATAACCCAAATCATGAACTGATTCACGAGGCACCACGCCCTTTCAACACCGCTGGAATAGTCATTATCAATATCTTCAAATCGAGCCATGGAGACCAATTTTGTACATAGTAAATGTCCAACTGCACCATCTCTTTAAACCCCAATTCTGACCGCCCTGAGACCTGCCATAGACCAGTGATTCCTGGTGGCACCTTGTGGCGCAGTTCAAACCAATAAGCGATTTCAGGGTCCTCCTCGATTCCTTGCAAGTCCTCTACTGGTAACGGACGAGGTCCGACTAGGTTCATATCACCTCGAAGTACATTCCAAATCTGAGGCAACTCGTCTAATGAAAGTCGCCTGATTGTCCTGCCTATCTTTGTGATACGTGGGTCGTCTTTTATTTTAAACAGGCGTCCATCTGTCTCGTTCCGGTCCATAAGCTGGGCGCGGGTCTGGTCTGCCCCAACCACCATGGAACGGAATTTTAAGAAAGGAAACCCCCTGCCCTTGCGTCCAATTCGCTGTGAACTGTATATAGCTGGGCCGCCATCTCGCCTGACACTCCAGGACAGATACAGCATCAAAGGCGACACTGCTAATAAGACAATAGTACCCACCACAAGATCAAAGGCTCGCTTGAACACTCGCCCAACGGGTGGGTATGAGAGATCGGAGAGGTCTATAAGCTGCAGCTCCCCCAACTGTGCGAAGTGTAGCCTTGGCGACACTATTCCCCATGTAAATGGTACCTGCATTACCCTTAGACCCATCTGAGCACACTTAGTTGTGAGCTGTAATGCGTCAAAGCGGGAGAGGTTTCGAGTGGAGAGCACCAACGCCTCGACCTTGTGCTTAATGACAACCTCCGCTAGATCATCCAAGCCGCCCAGGATTCTATTTTGGTCGACCACAACATCTGCTTGTTCGACCTCCCTTGGGGAGACAAAACCCGCGAGCCGGAAAGCCCCTTGCCCAAAGCGGTTGAGCTTCTCCTCCATAAGTGCAGCACCCTGGTCTACTCCCACCACTAGCACTGACTGAATCGCAACCTCAAAGGGCAAGATCCTTCTTAGGCGCATGAATAGCCATCGACAAAGACCTAAGCCCACAAATCCGTAGGCGAAAAAGAAGGCCAAGAGCGAGCGAGGGTAGGTAGCCGCGTAGTATCGATCAGGTGAGAGAGCCTTTAGGAGAACCACCAACATCATCACATAAAAAAGCGAGCGTGACAGGAGCCCTGCGGAGCGAACGGATGTCGTAGTTCGGTGGGGATCGTAGTATCCCAACTGTCGAAGCACCACGGCCCAGCCCAATATTAGCGCTATCCCAGACGGAAAATGAGCATTGATTGGCATTAGATCGACTAATCGGATCTGAACCACTGAGTGTAGTTGCGGCTTCCACCAAACCCACGAGACGAACGCGAGGTAGAGCGCCAAAAGCAAAACCAGCAGATCCGTAAGAACCAATCCCGCTGCGAGATAACGTTGTTTTCGTAAGATTAGCCTAGCCTATTGACTCGTGGCGCTCTGAGCGCCCTGTCCATTGATATTTCTATAGATTGCCGTGCCAGAGACCACTGGAGTTAGGATCCCAGAGACCCTGCGAAAGAATCTCTCAACCTCGACTATTGTAGATGTGGGAACCATCAGTATGTCGCCCCTCTGTAGCATGACGTTCTGTGATAGGTCACCAGATAGTATTCCCTGTACATTGACTGTATAGAGACTAGGCTCTTCGAGTCCGCCTCTTATAAGGAGAACATTCTCAGTGTTGGCATCGCTGCTGATTCCGCCAGTACGAGTGAGCGCCTCTAGTACAGAGAGCTCATTCTCGATCTGCAAGACCGAGGGGTTGTTAACCTCGCCAAGCACAAATACCTTCTGATTACTCACCTCTACAATATTAACGGCCACCGACGGGTCGGTGTAATAGGTCTGAAGCTCTGTCTCTATTGTGGTTACGAGCTCTGGATACGTCATTCCAGACACCTCGATGCGACCTACTAATGGATAGGTAATCGCGCCATCTGGGGCTATTACAATCTGCATGTCCATGTCGGGCTGACGCCAAACTTTTATGTCAATCACATCACCTGGACCAAACGCGAAATGCTCGGCAGCCGGTGGGGATAGGTGTACAGAATCAACGGGCGCGTTGGCGACGTTAGAGTGCTTTGCAACACAAGCAGTCAAACTTAACAGGGCTGACAGTAATATTATCGTTTTCATAGTGATGCTTTTTACCTCCAAAGATAGGGGTCGTCCACCGACTTCCAGTGTTCGAGCATACACGATACTTGTACAGACAATATCAACTTAGCCCAAGATGAGTTGCGAACTCGCCGGAAACAGCCGTATAACTGTTGCAATTGAATGGGAGTTCTTGTGCGAACGAGTTTGACAAAACAATATCTGCTTATGAACATTACTATTTGTGCGCTTTCTGGGTGTATTGGTCTGGACAAATGGAACGAAGATACTGGATTCGGACCGAATACAGTGCCAGACACGTTTGTTGAAACAGACACAGACACAGACACAGATACAGATACAGACACAGACACAAGCCTACTCTCTATAGGAATTGACTCGGTGACACCTGAGCAGGGGCTCAGCTCCGGTGGTGAAACAGTTACGATTTCGGGCGGTCCATTCGACACCAGCGTGACGGTCATGTTTGGAGGTAGGGTCGCAGCTGTATCAGGTGTGGATACCAACTCCATCCAGGTAGTGACCCCATCAACATCAAATTTTGGGGTTGTTGACGTTGAGGTTACTACAGACTCAGGTAGTGGCTACCTACCCTCAGCCTTCACCTACTGGGAAGACGCCCAGGGTGGTACTGGAGCCTACGGGGAGTTCTACTGGGTTCATTTTGTAGGTGGCTACTGGAGTAGTGCTATAGATTTTGGCGCCGCATGGTGGACAGTTACTACCCCAAACAACCAGGAATTTTGGGAGTGGGCTTTCTCTCCCACTGTCGACACTTGCGTCTCAGACTACGCCTACAACCAGCCATTAGAGATCTTTGACCTAAACGTCGCAAACACCGTATTCCGGGCAGGTAACCTTAGCGTCACACTGAACGATCCCGACGGGAGCGGAGTGTGGCAAAAAGACCTAACAAGCGGCGATTTTGTTCAGAACGCCGACTACAGTCTGAACGAGATACAAAGCCCGGATTTCCCAGATTTCTCAGTGAGCCAACTGATGCGCACTCCAACTTCATTATCAGTTTCGCAGCCCGCGATCTCTGGACAGGCGGTACCACAGGTAGACAGAACCTTCCCTATACAGTGGAGCAACTCAACGGCTGACAAAATAGTGGTTATGCTCGAGCACCTAACGTATCCTGACTACACACCCATAGACTCCGTCACCTGTGTACTTAGAAACGATGGCTCATTTAATGTACCTGCAGATGTCTGGAGTTCATGGTCCTCCGGAGAGATCATATTTATTCACATCGGCGCCCTAAACGAAGGCACCGGTACGATAGACTTTAACAACTCCACTGCCCGTGTTGCGTCGACCTACTACTTAGGTGGCGCGGCTCTTACAAGATAGGATCACATGACCAACAGAATTGAGGTCTCGGGACTCCCCGTTGACGTGCTAACTATCTCTCAATTGATTGATCGTGTTAGCTCTTTACTAGATAGCGGCTCCAAGCACAATATCGGCTACCTAAACGTTCACGTCGCCAACACGGCTCGGAAGAACCCCACCCTCGAGCGGTTTATTAAGGGCGCCTCGGTGATCTACTGCGACGGCAGCGGAATCAAACTCGGAGCCCAAATTTTGGGTAAAGAGCTCCCAGAGCGAATGACTGGGGCCGACTGGATATGGGATCTGGCAGACAGATCTGCAGCTGATGGATGGAAGATTTACTGGATTGGTGGCGAAGAGGGAGTGTCTCACCTAGCAGCTGATGTGCTCCGCAAAGAAAGACCCGACCTCCAGATTGAGACTGACCACGGTTTTCACAAGGGTGCCGCATTAAAAAGCGCGATAGATCGGATCAATGCCTTCGAGCCAGACATCGTTCTAGTTGGTATGGGTTCACCACTGCAAGAAGAGTGGGTCACAAACTGGCGCTCAGATATAAATGCGCCCGTCGTATGGTGCTTGGGAGCCACTGCGGACTTCATAGCTGGCAAGACTAATCGCGGACCAGAGTGGCTCTACACTAGAGCCGAGTGGCTTGCCAGGCTTGTAGTCGAGCCGAGGCGGCTTGCGCACAGGTATCTTGTTGGCAATACAGTGTTTTTGGGACGAGTATTTTGGGAGCGACTGCGGAGCAGCTAAATGGACTCTACTGCCCCTTTATACTTGTCGATATGGCGCTCCATGTAGCCAAGCTTTCCCTGTAGCTCCAAGGCACCGTCGGGACAGATCCACCAGCAATATAGACAATCTATGCAGTTGTCTTTTGTCATAGAGACACCGATCTCTTCAACTTTTAGCCCCGTTGGGCAGACCTGCTCACATCGATTGCACTCGCCACAGTCTGTAGATACTCGTTTTATGCCTGTGATGTCGTCGTCGTCCATAGAGTAGACGTCTTGAGTGATCTTGAGCTTATACGCCGCCTCGATGACCTTCGGGTTCTTGAGTGCTGGTTGGACGGCTTTCTTTAGCCAGCGCAGAGAGGGCTTCTCAGACAACATCGCCAGCTTTGTCCGCTCTGGCGCTCGCATCATGACGCGAATAGTCTCGACTCCGTCGGCGACAACCTCATCCGCCCGCGTGATCCTCCCCGCCACCTTCGCGTGAACCAGATAGGGAACGAATGTTAGTGGCATCCCAACCATCTTCGCTACCGCGAGATCGTTCAGAAAACCATTGTCACTACCAATTATTTTGCAAAAGCGAAAAGGTATACCGTCACCTGGACCGTTGCCCTCCATTCCCACCAAGCCGTCTACGATTATTAGATCTGGCTGGACGGCCTCATTGAGTGCCCAGATGTTCTTGGCTAGGTCCAAATGGACCTCTCGTTTCTGCTGGCCAACAACAATACCAACCCAGTTCTTCATAGCGCAAGACAACTGGGCTTCGGCGTGGGTCTTTATTTTGGGTACTGAGATCAGAAAATCAGCACCTAAAATAGTGTTCGATATTTCGGGACTAGCCCCAGCGTGTAGCTCGTGAACGGTGCCAGTGTCGCGATTGAGGTTGACCAAATTCACACCATAGCGATCCTTTAATCTGTCGAACCTCAGGCGCTTCATCGTACTAATTTCGCGGCGATCAATCCCAACATTAGAGCCATCAGCCACCGTAATATTAGTATAGCCTCGCTCTTGTAGCCCCTCAATTATCGAGACCATCACCCGAAGATCAGTGCTGTTACCAACGAGCGCCACAAGGTCGTTATTGAGGTTAGGCTTTATGACAATTTTAGCGTCACGAGCCTCTGGGAGCCTCTCAGAGAAGCTCTCCAAGATGCCATCGACAGCCACACGGACCTCGGCGACGGTCCAGGCCTCATAGACCTCTACTCTACCTTTCTTAAATTTAATCTGTGCAATCATGAGACTCTTTATACACGATATTCCCTAATACCTCTCAACCAATCGACTGAGAACCTCTTGATATCGGCTCCAGACACGAGCCCAGCCGTATCTCCCCTCTACAAATTTTCGCCCCTCTTCTCCGAGTGCTCGGCGGCGCTCTGGATCGTTCATTAGCTCCACCATAGCGTCGCGCAGAGCCTCAACGTCACCCTGAGGCACCCCAATTCCTATTCCGCCCATAGCCTCCCTGACCGCTGGTTGATCAAAATAAATAACGGGTTTCCCACAAGACATAGCCTCGATAGCCGTGTATCCGAACCCCTCCTCAAGCAGTGTTGGGAAGAGGACTACATCAGCGGCCTGATAAAACGGCGCCCTCTCTGGCAC
>CAWVYO010000126.1:0-9566 GCA_963934385.1 uncultured bacterium | reverse complement strand
TTTGCGAACTCTCTAGCCGTTTGATATCGGTCTGATTCTCTTGGCGCTAAAGCCTTGTTGACGATCGCGTCTAGTTCGTCGCATATTCTTGGATTAAGTGCCGACGGTGGTGGGTAGCGTCCCGCCTTTATTTTTTCCAACGTCGCTACGTCGGAGTCAGTCTTAAACAGCCTACGCCCTGTAAGCATCTCCCAAAGGACTATCCCAGTCGAGAATATATCTGTGCGGTGATCGACCTTCTTTCCCTGAGCTTGCAGCGGACTCATATACTCGAACTTGCCCTTAAGGACGCCGTCTTTGGTGTCCTCCGCCTCAGACTTAGCCTTGGCGATTCCAAAGTCCGCAACTTTTATCTCCCCTTCGTAAGAGATGAGAATGTTGGCGGGGGAAATGTCCCTGTGAACCACCTTAAGTTCGACCCCTTCGTTGTCAACCTTATCGTGAGCATGCTCTAAGCCCGTCAACATCTGGTGGGCAATAAATACTGTGAACTTTTCCGGTAGGTGTTTTCTTCTACGAGAGAGTTTGCTGAGCAGCTGCTTTATGTCTTTCCCCTCGATGCACTCCATGGCTATGTATGCGTTTCCTTGGAGGATTCCGAAGTCATAGGTGTGCACGATGTTTGGGTGCTGAAGTTTGGCGGTTATCTTCGCCTCGTCTATAAACATAGTGACGAATTCTTCTTTTACAGTGTGTCGAGTAAGAATTCGCTTGATCACTAATAGTTTTTCGAACCCAGCCTGTGCGAATGTCTTCGCCTTAAAGATCTCCGCCATTCCGCCGACAGCTATGCGGTCGACAAGATAATATTTTCCGAAGATCTCTGGCTGAAAAGGTTCTTTCACTATTTTGGCTAACCCTGTGTAGTGTGACTTATTCTGGGAAGTAGACAGCTACGTCGTCGCATGTCCACTCTGCACGTAGTTCGTCTTTGTACTCATCGCACACATCTGTTGTTCCTTCCCGTAGTTCTCCGCTAGCGTGGTCATCTATACACTGATCAATCTGATCATTTGTTATTGAATAACCGCACTCTATCGCGAACGAAGCGATTTCGTCGCAGAGTTGTTGACACGGATTATTACATCCAGCCAGGGTGATAAAAAGCCCCATTAGAGCCACCTTAGCTGATGCTTTTACACCTAATTTTGTGTTTTTGATACAGTTGAATGTTCGCATTTGACCTCCAGACGCTTATATTTGGCACGTGTTGGCGCTCGGGTCAACGCATTACACGGTATGCTTACAGAGTATGGACGTTAATTTTGAAAATTTTGGGGTATTGCAGATCGAACCGACGGATCAGTGCAACCTAAAATGTAAGATGTGTACACCCCACGCTGAAGGCTTCAAGACGATACACGGCGTGCCAAAAGGCTCGATGGATCTTGAGCTTTATCGAGAAATTATCGATGGGCTAGCCAGAGATGGTGCAAAGTTTGACCATATTATTTTTCAGTGGCTGGGTGATCCCTCTCTTCATCCAAATTTAGAGGAGATGATCGGCTATGCAATGGAGAAGATGGCTGGGTTAGTCGGCTACCTTAGGATTGACACCAATGCTATTATCTTGACACCTGAGCGAATGGATCGCCTTGTGGCTCTTTACGAGCGTCACAAGGAGGTGCCGCTTCTGGTGGTGTTCACACTCGACGCTGTGACACCCGAGACCTACAGAGTGGTAAAAGGTGCCGATCATCTAGAGCGTGTACGCAGGAATATTCGGCACTTTATTCGTGCTAGGGCAGCGTTACCCTTTGACGATGTCCGGCTTAACATTCAGCTCCAGTTCGTCTTGCAAGGTGGGAACTCACATGAGGCCGGGGAATTTGTCGAATACTGGCAGCACACACTTAGGTGTTTAGGGGGAGGGAAGGGGCACAACGAAATTATGGTGAAGCGGCTGTCTGTCGGGGCTGGAGGTGCGGGCCAGTTGGCAGCAGACCAGCTCTACGAAGAGACAGTAGCCAAGCTGGGTCTTGTTAGCGGTGGCGATGATGCTGCAGCTCTGTGCCTCTGGGAGAGCCGCCCCTGGGAGAGTACATCCGAGCATTCTGGAGGAAGGCAGGCTTGTCCGGGGCTTTGGATTACCCCAGTTATTAGGCATGACGGCCACCTTATGATGTGCTGTGTAGATCTACAGGGAGAGCTAGATCTCGGCTCTCTAGGCGAGAGCAGCTTCATGGACCTGTGGCACAGTCCAAAAGCCGAAAGCGTTCGGTTATCCCATATCAAAGGTGAATTTTCCAAGCATTCCCCGTGCGGCGATTGCGGGGGTATCAACTGGTACAATACTCCAAAAGACTTTGTGGAGAAGTGGCTCGAACAGAGAGGGAAGGGGGAGCTGATGGATGGCTATGTAAAGAGGTTAGAGGGGCGCTAGTTAGCTGTTTCTCTTCTACTTAGGGCAATTAGACTAAGGAGCCATAGCCAACTGCTCTTTACTGGAATTGAGGCACAGCCGCCCTCCTGTCGTTCCGGTGCTGCGCCCATTGTGTCATTCTCAGTAAGGTCTGGACCATTACCGATCTCCACCACCCATGGTGATATGTCCGATTCTTCTAGGCTCACACCATGGTGCACAGTTAGCGCGTAGCTGTCAGGGGTGCAGTCTGAATCCAAAGTGTCTACCTGATCATCGCAATCGTCGTCGATTCCATTGGTGCATGATTCTATTGCATAGGGGTGACGAGTTGGATCTCCGTCATCGCAGTCTCCATCAGACCATGTGACCCCGTCGCCGTCTAAATCTCCAGGGACGGGCTTAAACCAGGTTGGAGATAGCCATAGTCGCTCTGTATTATCCCTTCCGCCGTCATGGCATTCGATGCCCTGATCAGAGTACCATGCCCCGCCGAGTACCTTTACTACTGGGTACAGCAACTCTGGTATTTCGCCTGGTTCAATGGTTGCGGACCACTCGCCTGTATCGACTAGAGTCATGGGTATCTCTTGATCTATACTCTTTAGGACAACCTCAAAAACAAACTGGCTATGATATTCAGGTGTCTGTACAACGACATTTAGAGGCTGCCCTAGGGGTATACCTGCTTCATCTCCCATCGAGCCAAGATAGGCTCCACCAGAGTAGTAATCTACAACAGCGGGTATTAGGGGACCGCTTGTGGCGTAGCTCCTTCTGTCAACTATGGAGCTATACAGAGCCTGTCTGGAGTATTCGACTGAATTAGGAATGACAGAAACGGTAAGCCCTCCTCTGTATCGGTTGGGGTCTTCATCTTCTGGGGCACATACTGAGCCTGGTTGTGTGTCGTGAGCGTCGGTACCCCCGACGAACCCTAGCCTGTGTCCCCATAATTCAGGGTCAATGGCGGACTGTACGGTGCCATCTGGATCGATCTCAAGCCAAGGTGGATCGTACAATGCGTCTACTGACTCACTGTTTCCGTGCCTTGAGTATATCTCGACTGCCGGCGAAAATTCTGAGTCATGACAACTCCAGTCTGTCGGCATGGGGTGTACTAGTGCAGGGTGGTGTGGAATTATTAGAGCGGGACCGAGTCTAGATTCCAACTTCTGCATCCACAACGAGATATCTTCGCAGCTATCTATCAATGTGTTTGTCGTGCCATTTGGCTGACCATCTTCTATGGTGAGGCTCTCAAGCTCTGAGTCGCTCCCAAACATGATTAGGTTCTTGTGACCTAATTTGTTTCCGTTAGCGAGTGAAAAGAACACCTCCGCAGCTGGCAAGACTATTAGCCCCCCTTTGGGATCATGTCCCTCCAGGACAAGGTTCTGTACAAATAGGTAATAATCTTCGTTGGCGACTTGGTTGCCATTGGAGTGATCTGACACTGCCAGAAAATCTAGCCCATTCGATAAAGCGGTCTCGACAATATCCCTTATAGCACCGCAAGTTTCACAATCTCCAGCAAAGTCAGACGAGTCTGCATCCATACTTGCTCCGCTGTGAGCGTGCAGGTCACCAATATAGAACGTATCGTTACCCCACTCTTCGGCGGAGTGGGCCTGTCCCCCAGAAAGTAAGACCGAAATGAGCGTAAAATTTAGCATTGTTCAACAACAACCCTGATGCCAAGATCTCTAAGTTCTAATGATTACCTATACTTATGTTACGGCAGGATGGTTCAATACACAAGATCAATAAATCGAGCGGTTACGGATTTGGAACGACAGCCTCTAAGGCTATCACTTCGATAGTCTCAATTCCTCTGGGCGGATTGGTTACTCCCATGAATGTGCCTAAATTAGCGATAACTCTTTCAACCCTAAAACCATTTCTCAAGTAACGTCCTGCAAATTCTGCGATGAGTTCCGCGTGAGAACTCTCGTCGTTCCATGGGTGATATACTAATCTAGCTACTATTGATGTCGTCCCGAGGGAGGTTGGTATTTCGAAGCGCTCGGTGCGCGGTTGAAGGGGCAGTAGAGTAGTGTTTGAAAGAAGACTAGCCGCAGCAGTAGGGTCGGAAGTTATCGTCCCGCTGGCATCTAGATATTGCACCTTGTAGGTTCGGGAGTCGACGTAAACTGTCTCATTCCGCTCGTTGACGCCTTCTATCTCTAAAACCACACTCGGTGCCGTGGCGTTTCCTGTTGGGAAAGCATGCCCTGCACCCGTATTTTCTACAACTACAGTCACCTCTACTGATTCGTCAATCGCCTCTATTTTAAGATCGAGTGTGGCCGTTGACCTCACCATCTCTAGATCACTTCGTCCAGGAAAATTATGTCGATGTAGGTTGTCTCGTACGGGTGCTCCAGGGGCAGCTTGTCCTGAGTAGACCTCCATATGGCAGTCCTGACATGTGACGCCCCTTTCAGCCCATTCGCTTTCCAGCCATTCAGGGTATGTCCAGTCTATTGGCAGTCCGTTTGTAGGCCATACAGACATGTGACAGGCGCCGCATAGCTCTGAAGATTCAAAGAGAGCCATCTGTTGGGTCTCGTGGAATGGCGAAAGGGCGGCAGGCTCTGTGCTGTCTGTAGAAGAGTCAAGGCTTCCAGTTAGAGGGCCACGTTTAGGACCACTGGGATCCCAGACAATGTCTCCAGGCGAGTCATTGGTCTGGACTTCGCTTATGGTGTGACAAACGTCGCAATTTACTCCTTCTCGAACAATGGGATTTGATAGTTCCCGATCGTAATTGTCCCCTATAAGAGCCAATGGGGCGTGGCATTCTAAGCACTGATCAACGTCTTCAGTGGGAGCACCGCGTACGTCAAGACCAACCTCAAATAGGTCAATAAGGAACTCTCCGTAGTCCACAGAGTGAGCCATAGCTGAGGTTGACCACTCCTCATAATATTGCGTGTGACAGGCGCCGCATACCTCCGCGCTGGAGAACTGGTCTATGGAAAGGTGCTGGTTTTGATCTCGCCCCTCCCACTGCAGTGGTGAGCTCCAATTCTCGTCCCGCTGGCCTACTCCAACTCTAGTTATGCAAAATAGGACTGTGGAAACAACACCTGTCGCTATTATGAGTTTGTATTTTCTTTTCACCAGAGACTTCCTTGTCTAGTGGTGACATCTTCTACGCTCCAGTCTGCGTTTAGGAGGGTGGAGTCTCGACACAAACCGCGATTTAGAGCTGTAGATACTGGGCGAGATGAGAGAGGGGATGGTGTTGAGTTTAGTAGAGAGTTGAGCCTTGAGTTGTCCTTTGAACCTAGCCAGTCACCGTAGTCTTGTTTGTCCAAGACGAGAGGCATGCGACTGTGTATGTCGGAGACGCTGTCGTTGGCTGCGGTGGTGACGATAGAGACACATGTTACCGTGGCCTCACCTCGAGTAAATTCTTGCCAGAGCCCCGCCATTGAGAACAGGGGCTCTGTGGCCGAAAATAGTAGCGGGTATTTCTTGCCATTTACGCTCATCCATTCGTAAAATCCTGTAGCGGGAATCAGGCACCTTCGCCTGCGTGTAGCCTCACGCCAAGTCACCTTGTCTAGGGCAGTCTCCGCCTTTGTATTTATTAGGGGCTGACTCTTCCAAGGGTCTCGTCTTTCACTAGTTTCCCATGCCTTGGGGAATCCCCACCGAACCCATTTATGCTCCATAGAGCTTGTCGTTCCGTGCACCATAAGCACGTCTTCAGTGGGTCGGTAGTCGATGCGCTCTAAGCGACCAGTCTCTTTCTCAGTCGTTGAAAGCCCAATCGCGAATTCCTCGGTCAACGGTGCTCCGTAGAGCGCAATAAGCTCTCGATATGGCAGCATTAGTTGGTATTTTCCACACATGGCGCTTTACTTCCTGTCTTTTTGCCTAATCTGTCGCCAGTTAGCCTGTGTAATATCCCAAAGCTCAATCTCATCGCAGCCACCGAGGTGTCGGAACTCACCTGTACCAACGTAGACCCCGCCAGTCTTCTCTTTTAACCGCCTTGATGCGGGATTTTGTAGTGAATTGCCGACACGAATTTTTTCGACCCCTAATTCAAAAAAAATGTAGTCCTGCATCGCCTCTATGGCCTCTGTCATCAGCCCACGTCCATGCAGGTGTTCTGCCAGCCAAAAGCCTCGGTTGCCCACCCCTGCGTCTTTGGCAGTGTAATCGATCACCCCAACGCATTCGTCTCCGTCTTCGTTACCCCGAAGAGTGATAGCCCAAATCAGCCAGCCTTCTTTCTTGAGAGACATCTCTACAAACTGTTTTGCGCCATCGACAGGGTAGGGCCAAGGAATCTGATCGCTCAGGTGCTTTACAATATTCCATCTGGGGAAGTACTCCTGAATTCCCTTAGCATCGCTACTCTGCAGGGCTCGTAGAGTGAGCCGATCAGTCTGAAGGGTAGGTGTAATCATAGGGTCTCTTCCGTGCTTTCGACTATCTAATCATTCAGGGATTGTAAGATCAACTCATTTCGTTGTAGGATCTGCAGGTACACAGCAGGAAGATGGCAATTGGTTAAAAGATTTGGTTATTTCCCTTTGTCTCTCTTAGCGCTTTGCCAATCCGTCTCATGTATGGGTGAAGCCGCTCCTGTTTTCCCTGTGGGGTTGGGGCCAGTTATGGACAACACCGCCAATTATCCAGAGGCTACCGATAGATACGAGTACCCAGAGGAGGTGAACATTGTGACGGGCACAGCATCGCTGCCTTGGGTTCACGGTCGAGGCTATGTGCACGGCTCAATAGAGCGCGTATGGGAGGCAATGAGGGAGCCAGAGGTTCTAGTTGACAGGCGTAATGTCGATGAGTGGGCTGTTGAGTATGACATAGACGACACCTATTCACACTCATTTCGCATACACAATATTGCCCATGAGGCGATAGATGTTGAATTTTACCTGGAATGGCGACAAGATGTGATCGATGGCTCCCCAGCCGCCCCCGGTATTGTCGCGAGCCGCTCTTCGTTGAGTGAGTCGACCCTATTTCTGACGACTGTGGAGGTGTCGACGACCCTCATAGCTATAGATGACAGCACAACTGCCATTGAGATTGTTCAGGTTGTTGATGCTATTAGCACTGACGAGCTGGTACTAAGAACGGCGGTAGGGGACTGGTTTGATGATATGACTGCGTGGATCGCGGGGGAGGAGATGGTCGCCTTTTAGACGTCACCTTCAGGAAAAAGTATCGCCGCGTCTCCCTCTTTCCATTTGGGATACTTATGCATACAAGATGTAAACAGTGTGGAGTTCAGAAACTCCGATAACCACCTTTGAACACCACTTATAGTTTGGCTGTCAAACCAGGCTCGGTCAGTGTTAGCGAATTGTCGAACAAATGGAGCGATAGCTACGTCAGCTAAGGTCAGCTTGCCCCCGAAAAGATATGGGGTCTCTTGAAGCAATCGCTCGATTTCAAGCAGATATTCGAAGGCTGCGAGGCGTTCGTGCTCGGCGTTTACCTGATCGTATCTGTTTGAGTATTTGTAGCGGTCCAAGTGTCCCTTAAATCCACGGTCAAACTTGTCTATCATCTCAGCTGAATCAGGTGCTAGCCAGCCATCAGGGTCGCTTAAGTCCAGACCCCAGCGCATTACATCTATTGACTCGTCGATCACCTGACCGCTCGGCAAGACGAGCACTGGAACAGTTGCCTTTGGTGAGTACTCGAGTAGGGAAGGGGGCTTGTCTCGTAGGACAACCTCTCGAAGCTCAACTGTTTGCCCGCTATAGATTAGACCCATACGGGCTCTCATCGCGTAGGGGCATCGTCGGAATGAGTAGAGTACGGCCATGGATGTTTGGCTCAAGATGAGTTTACCCGTCTTCCCTAATTTCAAAGCCAGCAGCTACTATTACACTCTGAATAAGGGCTTTATCTACTGTGCCGTGAACTACAGCCTGTCCGGGCTCAAGGCTCACTACAACATTGCTAACTCCGTCCAGCTTTCTAATAACCTTATCCACATTTCCAGTACAGCCTGAGCAGGTCATCCCGTCAACCCCGATCACCGTCATCGGCTCGGCTGCATCTATGCTCTTTTTACTGGCAATGAAGCGTCGAATGTCGTCAATGGCGAACTTTGCTACGAATAGCAGTAAGGCTACTGCTGAAATGTGACCAATGATTGAGGTGTGGTGGTGCTCCATGGTTTGGGCGATAACTTCTGGGTCTATTACGAAGTCGGCCGCCATACCTAGTGCGACACTTCCTACCATTATTGTTCCTAGGTAGACCGCGAGGATCTTCTTGCCCAGTCCTGCGTAAATGGCACCCATCGTTGCCATGTTGGATGCAGGACCCGCCATAAGAAACACTAGTGCAGCACCTGGAGGAAGACCGTTCATCACTAGGGCTGCGGCTATAGGTACAGAGGCTGTAGCGCATACATATAGGGGTAATGAGAACGCCAACACTGCCAAGCTAGCGACTAGCCCACCGTAACCAGATATTGCCTCAAAAAAGCCATCTGGGACGAACTCGCCGATAGCGGCTGAGGCTATCACGCCGAATATCAACCATTTCCAGATCGATTGCAAAAGCTCCACTGCGTGGGCAATCATATCAGTGATGTTGCGCGGAGCTGGTCCAGTTTCGGCGACCTCATCTATCGTGACGCTTTTATCGTCCGAGACAGTATTTGCTAACCACCCGCCGACGAGCCCAGTTAGAGCAGCGCTAAGGACCTTAAAGATTGCGAAAGGCCAACCCAGAAACGAAGCGCTTACCAATATGGAGTCTACGCCCGTTTGTGGTGTGCTGATTAGAAACCCAACTGTTGCACCATCGCTCGCGCCATCTTTCTTTAGTCCCAGTCCGGCTGGAATTACTCCACACGAGCACAAGGGGAGTGGTACGCCGAGCATCACCGCTCTGGCTACGCCTCCCTTGCCTCCGAGATGTCGCCTAACGAAGTTCTTAGGCAGGAGACCGTGCAGCGCTCCAGCTACAGCCATCCCCACAAAAAGCCACGGCGCTAATTGCGCTAAAATCTCCCAGCTAGCCTCAATCATCTAAAAAAACTCCGTTTTCTAAGCCCTAGTCTATCCCGCTGGGCGCTACAATGAGCGAATTTCGTGTTTGTGATCCTCTAATACCTCTTCTGAGGTCTCCTCAGTCATGGGGTCATCAGCAACAACAATCCCAAAGAAGGTCTCTGGACCGACGGGGCAAATTTGTCGGCTAT
>CAWVYO010000125.1:0-9649 GCA_963934385.1 uncultured bacterium | reverse complement strand
AAACCCCCCCGAACCCTAAAGCTCTAACAAAAAACAGGATGTTGAAGTATGCAGCTGGCACAAGACCAGCGGCAGCCTGACGCTTGAAAACCTCCAGGTTTATTGACTCCACCTGCTCTCGAGCCCAACCCGTTCGCCCAAACGACCTCAATGTCGGCATCGCACGTACATACTCTGACAAAAACCCGGTCAATCTTGAGGTTACTGTGCGAACACGCATAAAGAACGGGGGTGAGAGTTTTCTAAAGAGCAAAAATGCGACGACATAAATGGGAATTACCCAAAACACCAGCAGAGCTATGTGTGGGGCCTTAATAGAAATGATGACGAACATACCAACCAGAGTGACCAAGTCCGCTGGCAGGTGAAAAATAACCTCGGTAAAAAGCACCCGAAGGGAGCTAGAGTCACCCTGTATTCTCGTAATAAGCTGACCCGAAGTGTGTCTATCGTGAAAGCTGAGATCGTGGTTCAACAGGTGATTGAACAGATCTGTTTTGAGGGATAACAATGCGGACTGCGCAACTTTCTCAGCGCCTATTCTAGCCCAAAGAGTCAAAGCTATATTTGATACTAAAACAATCGAAAATAGCACCCCTGTTAAAACTAGCCCGCGTCCATCGCCAGCTGGAATGTTCACGTCGATGGCGTAAGCTAACAATACTGGACCAATAAGATTGAGCACTACACCCAACAATAGAGCCACCTGACATAGTATAATTACATCCTTATGTGGACGAAGGAGAGGCGAAAGTTTAACGAGCGGATGCATACGGACTCTTAGCACAGGAAGACCACATAAACATTTAGACTTCACTAATGGCACTAAAACGGGTAGAATTGAAAGTCCAAACACAAGTGAGTAAAAGACCTTGCGAGTAATATTAATAAACCCACCCCTAGATTCTGTACTTAGAGATGGTCATGTCTCGCCCGTAACGTCGTTTCTATTCTACAATTCGGCACCACTTGGGCTGCTTTACCTAGCTGGTATGTTGGAACACAATGGTATCGAGGTGATGGTTATTGATGCGGCTGCAGAGCAATTGGACATAACCACCACTACTGAGAGAGTACGCAATTGGAACCCTGACATTATCGGTATAGGAGCCACCACCGTTATTTTTGAAGGGGCAAAAGAACTTGCAACGAGCCTCAAGTGCGCTCTACCTGAGATTCCCGTAATTCTAGGTGGCTACCACGTAAGCCTATTGCCTGCAGAGGCCATGAAGCACACAGCCTTTGATATCGGCGTGATGCATGAGGCCGAGTACACATTAATGGAGATTATTGAGTACTACCGCGGCGAGCGAGAGCTGGGTGACATTGAAGGGATCGTTTACAGAGATGAAAACAACAAATTAATTCATACCCCTCACAGGAAGGAGTTCCGCAAACTCGACGAACTACCTTTCCCAGCCAGGCATCTCCTTCCTCCTGATTTATATCGACCGATCCCAGTGGACGAGCACGGGCTACCAAAATTTGCGATGGTGACTTCAAGGGGCTGCCCTCACGGATGTGCCTTCTGCCAGAAAGCTGGTTCAGGGTACCGCAGCCGCACACCAAGGCAGATCGTAGATGAAATAGAGCACCTAGTTAGAGACTTTGGCGCCAAAGACATCGCTATCGTAGACTCGTTGTTCTGTGCCAACAAACGACGTGTAATGGCTATCTGCAATGAGATTATCAGGCGTGGTGTAAAGGTTAGCTGGACCTGCTCGTCTCGCGTAGAAATTGTAGATCGAGAGATGCTTCAGAAGATGAAGGACGCGGGCTGTTGGCGCACTAGGTTTGGTATTGAGTCTGGCTCTGATGGGGTCTTAGACTTTATATCGAAAGGGATAACTAAGGAGAAGATCCGCAACGCGATCACCTGGGCCGACGAGATTGGGTTGCGTCCAAAAGCCTTCTTTATGGTTGGGCACATGCCCGACACACCGAGCACTATTAGGGAGACCATTGACTTCGCTAAGTCCATTCCTCTCCACGATGTGACTGTTCAGATAAACACTCTCCTACCAGGTACTCCGCAGATGACCATCTGGAACCGAGAAGGTGAAAAATGGGGGCGAATAGTCAACAGCACCACAGATGAAAAGTCATTCTGGGAGCCAACTTTTGTACCTTGGGGTTTAGAGTCTCAGGACATAATTGACTTCCACAGAGCCTTTTATCGCGAGTTTTATTTTAGACCTGAGATCATGCTTAGGCACCTCTCCGAAATAAACTCGCTGCGAGATGTGCGAAAGTACGTTCAGGCATCAAGTCTCTTTACGTTTCTCTTCTACAACGCAGAAGACGCCAAGGGCTTGTTCTCAAGAGAGAAGTTCAAACATTGGTTCTTTAGGCGGTCGGCTGCGGGCTAGCCCCCAACGACACCGAGCACCCTCACAGCGTCTCCCCAGTTTTCAACAGGTACGCGAATTCTCGCGTCTTCCAACTGAGCCTTAAGTTTGTGTGGGACAGGATCCCTTCTCCAAACAGCGCTAGAGTGTGCCGACTGACCAGCAAAACGACCTAGCTTGGCGACCTCGAAGTCAGTAGCCTCGACCGCAGCTTCAACCTTTGAGAAACCCGCGACCTTTTTGCCATTTAGAAGGATGTGCCACTTCGAGGCGCCTCTACCCTTTCGAAGAATCTCAAAAATCGAGAGCTTCCCACGACCTACGTCTCCCTTCTTTTGAAAAAAGTGAAGCGCTATCCCTCGAGACCCCAACGACTCCCAAGCGTTAGGGCTTATAGCGAACACCTCGGGGTCAATCTCCATAGACAGGGGATCAAAGGCAGCGGCTCGCTCTTGAATCTCTCCAAGAGTTATGGCTCCCGCCTCTAATTCAAACCCTGGATAGTCAAACATTAGCTGATGAAAACGCTCAGCTGCCTCAGCTAGGTCTTCACCCTCAAGATCGATGTCTTGGGGGATTCCCCCCAGGGTGGGCAAGGCCATCAGGCTCAAGTCAGATAGGTCCACAAAGTCCAATACAAGACAGTCTTTTTTACCATTAAAAAGGCGGGTTCCTCGACCTACACACTGTGTGTACAGCCCTTCTGAGCGCGTTGGTCGTGCCATCGCAATACAGGAGACCCCAGGGTCGTCAAAGCCCTCTGTGAGTACACCTACATTCGCTAGCACCTGGATTCTACCGGAGCGAAACCTCTCGAGTACGGCGACCCTATCTTCGGTTTTAAGATTTCCATAAACCACTCCAGCAGGAACCCCTAGAGCATTTAGAGAGCGTGCCAAGTTCTTGGCGTGCGCCACCGTTACACAAAAAGCTATTGTACGGCGATCTCGTGCTAACTCTTGGATAGAGCGAGCCACTAGAGCATTTCGATCCGTGATATCGACAGCCTCCGCAAGCTGCTCAATATTGAGATCTCCACCCGCTGGAGCGACCCCTGTCAGGTCTGCAGCCGTCGCTATTCTAAAACCTCGCAATGGTGACAGAAAGCCATCGCGGATCATCTGCATGAGACCCTGATTGTAGATCACCTCTTCAAACACCGTATCTAGCCCCAAACCGTCGGCACGAACCGTCGTCGCGGTAAACCCAAGCAGTGTCCCACTCCAATCCACCCTAAAACAACCAAGTGACCTAAGGACTCTCATATTGTCCTCTGCCGCTGAGTGATGACACTCATCATAGACAATTAGACCGAAATCGTAGTTGTTAATTAGCTTATGGAGACGTTTCTCATTTAGGGAGCGTATAGATGCCACCACCACTTTCACGCCCTTGGCAGCCGTGACCGCACCCTGTTCCACAGCAACAAGAGAAGGGTCACCGATAGAGCGTCCAAGCTTTTCTGCAGCTTGCTGCACTAGTTCTGTACGATGAGCCAAAACCAATACGGGTCTCTTGGCTAAACGGGCCAACTCGCTAAAGATCACCGTCTTACCAGCCCCTGTTGGGAGCGCTATCACCATCCTGTGAAGCCCCCGTCTACGAGCTGTGATAACAGCTGAGATAGCCTCTGATTGATAAGGGCGAAGCTGAAAAGGTTGTTTGGTCGGCTGGGAAGACATACTCTACCTCAATAAAGAGTAGCATAAAGAAACTCAACTATTCTTGAGCAACTTAGACCCTTCGTCGGACAAATTTTACCCTAGGGTCATAAAGATCAACACTCTATTAAAACGAGATACCTTACCCATATGAAACCAACTAAAGCAACCGTTCAAAGCCTAACTAACGAAATCTCGGAGATACCTACTCCCAGAGGCGACATTGGCACAGTAAAAGCACTAATAATTCGCCCTCAAAGAGGACTTAGGCAACGAGTCGACTCAATAAGGCTGACTCCAGAAGGTGGCATAGAGGGTGACCGTTGGGGCAAATCAAATCAGACCTCAAGACTACGACAGGTAAGTATTATTAGGGCTGACATCCTAGATATATTCTCAGGTGGAGACAATCAGGACTTGAGCGGTGACAATATTCATGTTGATTTCGACTTGAGCCACGAGAACCTACCGAATGGAGCAACTCTACACATTGGCAATGTCATTCTCAAGGTGTCATCCATTAAACACCTCCCGTGTGAACAGTTCACCGAAAGGTTTGGAAAGACAGCCTACGACGTCGCTAAGTCAACACAGATGTTGAACATTAGAGCTAGAGGAGCACTTTTTGAAGTAATTAGAGGGGGCACGATCTCGACAAATGACACTGTCCATTCTAAAAACCTGCAGTAAATGAGCAACTAAAACGGACGCTAATGAAGCTTTAAACAGGGTTTACGGCGAAGTGTAACTTGCCAAGATAGCCATTTTTGAATAAACCCAGCCACCAATTTATTCCCGTCAGGAGAATTCTATGAGAACGCTATTTTTATTTACTCCCTTTCTTTTCTCGTGTGTAGATGTCGCAGTAACACCAATAAAAGACGATACTGGTGACACGCAATCGACGGACACCTCCACCGTGGTAACAGGAGTCCCCTCTATATCAGCGATAAGCCTAGCTCCTAATCCAGCCTTCACAGACGATCTGTTGATTTTGACCGTGGAGTCCGATGATGGATATGGTGAGGATGCTGAACTGACCTTGAGTTGGGCTGTAAACGGGGCAGATGTAGCCAACGACACTTATGAGCTTGACGGCGCCACTTTTTTCGAAAAAGGAGACACTGTCTCTGTATCTGCCACACCGTTTAGTGGCGAGATCACGGGTGATACTTCTACAACCGAAATAATCATTTCTAACACCCCCCCTGAGGCTCCTTCGGCGCAGATATCTCCAGAAGAAGTCCACGAGGCAGGTGAAGATATGATCTGTGAGTTGGACATGTCGTCCACCGATGTGGACGAAGACACCGTATCTTACTCAGTGTCATGGGAACAAAACAGGTCTATTTTCTCTGATTCTACTACAACTTATTGGACCGGTGACACCGTCCCTAGCGCATACCTTTTTGAGGGAGATGTTTGGACATGTACATTCACTCCACACGACGGCGAAGAGGCCGGAGACACTGTAAGCGTGTCAACAACAGTCCTGGAGGTAGAACTCAAAACTGCCGAGTGCACTAACGAGATAGATTCTCTTTCATTACCAACAGAACATGCACAGGCTAGCGGTGGAGGCTCATACGGTATCGGAGCGTTTTTCGCCGATTCTGGACTGAATAGTGACGAACGCGTATGGGTGATGATGGATTACAACGAATCTACTGTTTTAGAGTATCCATCATTAACATCACTACAAACCTCGACGGGAGCGACCACAATAGAGCTGGATGACGATTGGGATGGGACAGGACATGTCGTGATGAACGGTGTCATGTACACAAATATGGAAAACAGCAGTGAGATTATTGCTACTGACATCTCGACTGGAGCTACCATCGCATCAGCCGCTATTGCCGACATACCCAACGACTCCTCAGGCACATACAGCTATGGCGGCAAGACTTATATGGACTTCAACGTAGACGGTGAATCACTCTATGTCATCCATACTACAAATGGCACAGGTGGTCGCTTTGTTGTTGACGAGCTGGACCCCTCTAGCCTTGCCACCTTGAACACTTGGATATCACCTACTGAAATTAGGTCGAATTACTCAGAGGCGTTCATTGCGTGTGGGGTTCTATATGGCGTCGACAGCTCTGACGACGGACCGTGCTATTGGTGTAGTGATGTTTCTCTAGATCTCTCTTGGGATCTCACGACTAACAACGAAAGTGAGATCAGCATACCTCTCACAAATCCAGGTACTTCTGGATACATTGGTGGTATCAGCTACAATCCCGCAGACGGGCTTATTTACGTAATGAGAGGCGGTACTCTTGGGACTATTACCCCAACTTTCAGATAGTCAGACTAGCTACAATAGGGGCACATGTGGAGATGTTTGAATCAAAGCAACCCTTGCCACCGCCCCTACAACGTGGTTTGATTCACTTACGATGAAAACCACACTCCTAACTACCTCGCTACTTTTAGCATTAACCGCATGTGTAGCTGACCCCGACCCGCTGCCAACCGAGGTACTAGTCGCCAGTGCAGACGCTCGAATAGATAGGTCATCAGAACCTGCGTTATACCAAATGCTGTACGACTACGCTTTTCTGCCCGAAGTACAGTACGCTGAACAGCGAGTTAGGCTCCTAATTTGGCTAAAAAGAATGGAGCTTACTCCATACCAGCTAAACTCGATGTTAGATCTCGCCGAGTGGGTCACTGAGGAGCGCAGCAGGATCGATGATAGGCAGTCTGAAATATTAAATGATTTCGAGCCGCGCCTGTTACCAGTTTACAATGAGCTTTGGCGGCAGCTGTCGTCAGGTGCCGAGCTTGACAACGCCGAAATGGAGGAAGCAGCTTCGACATTGTTATCCGAGAGAGTCCAGCACGCGAGACAAGACGAGCTGTTAGCTCTACGTGCCGAGGGCGTAAACAACATCATTAACCGGGTAATAACTTGGCTCCAGGAACTATCACCTGCCCAGGAAATACCTCTCACAGACTCCCTTTTTCTCCTTCGGCACCGACTTGATCCATACGCAAACCCAGGCGATTTCTCCTCTATTATAGGATCAGTATTTGTTGCTGGTGACTGGGGAACGCTAACAAGAGGTGTAGGTGGCTACTCAACAGATCGAGACCACCTAAATATTGGAGGACTATGGACAGAGTCCGCTATGGAATCCCTACAAGGACCTATTTTCAACGACGCTCGCCGCGAGATAGTAACCTACATGGTTCTGCTGGAACCAAGTCTACCAGAGGCCATTCAGGCCATGCTGAATATGAACGTCGTCGAAGACTCCACAGGCGAGGTCAACTCCCCCTCTGAAGGGCTGTAGTCCATGGGTTCGCCCCTTACACGTGCGTGGGGCGCCTTTGCTGCCTGCCTTATACTGGCGTCCATTATCACATGGCCAATAGTCGTAGAACCATCTTCGGGTCTAATAGGTCACCCAGGTAACGACAGCTGGAATCACGCCTGGGGTATGTGGTGGGTCTTTGATGGGATTGTAAACCGTGGTGGAGTACCTTTTCACACTAGTCTCCTAAACTACCCCGACGGCGGATCACTCTTCTACATCGACAGCTTTAATGCTGTTTTAACTGCCCCAATACAACACCTGTTTGGAACAGCTTTCGCATTTAACGCCACCGTGTTTTTTGGGGTCGCATGGACCGTATTTGGCGCTTGGTTGTTGGCTCGACATGTCCTAAGAGACCCATCAATAGCTTGGGTCTCTGCCGTGATCTTCGGCTGTAACGCTCACCTCATGGCCCAGACCTACAACGGGATAACAGAGACCATTAACGCGGGGTGGATACCTATTTTCGTACTGGCATTGCTACGTCTAATAGAGCGCCCAAGTATAGCTAGAGGACTACTATTAGGGACCGTTTTTGCCATAGCTAGTTTAGCTAATTTCTACTACGGGCTCTTTTGTATTCTACTTGGCATTGTGATCTTAATATCACAGACTGTGACAGAACGAGGTCGTATTCGATGGGCAAAACTGATGATCGGATTGACACTGGGCGGGCTATTGGCGATAGCCATCGTGCTGCCTGTGCTTATGACCTTATCGAGCACCATGGACAGCCCCGACGCTATGGTGTCACGTGACCCTGACTTCGTGTGGAACAGCCTCCTAAGACACAACTACACCGACATTATTGGTTTTTTCCGCCCGGGTCACTCTTACTCCCCTGACCTAAAGGCAGAATACGGTGAAGACCTAATAATAGTGACATACATCGGCTGGGTAACACTTTTGCTATCGACCAGCGCGGTGCTGCTTACAAAGCGACGATCGTCCCTAAAGTTATGGATCGCCATATCGATTATATTCACTATTTTTGCGCTTGGACCATACCTCCACATAGGAAGCGCGAATCCAGTAACGATAAACGGGCGCCTGTTACCACTACCGTTCTTGCCTTTCTTTGAGGCATTCCCTCTCTTCTCTAGAATTTCTCATCCATTCAGATTTATAATACCGGCCATGCTCGGGCTCTCAATCTTAGCAGCAGCAGCGGTGCGGTTAGTCACCAGAGGTCAGTCTGAGCGAGTGAGAAATTGCATTGTATCTGCAGTCTGTTTAGCGGTTATTACTGAGGTGCTATTCGCCTCACCTGCGGTCTGGCCTATCCCTCGCTCTGACGCTCACATACCAAAAACCTATACCGATATGCAGATCGAAGGGGCTGTGTTGGACCTACCGATCACAGTGCCAAACCTCGAGCGAGGTGTTTACACATACTACCAAACAACTCACCAACGCCCAGTTCCATACGGACTAAACGAACCAGTTCCTGCACGCCTACGCCAGAACCGTTTAACAGATTTCATATTATACGTAGAGTCTGGACACGCCGATACGATACCGCCAATGCTGCCGACTCTTGAATTGGTTGGAGGAGCAAGACTGCTCTACGCACAAGGCTACCGCTATATTGTCCTTCACGAGAGGTTTTTGATCTCCACAAAATCAGAGATTATCGGATCGGTTTTAGAGTCTATAATAGGTCCACCCCGAAGCTATCCGTCTGATGGTATCACGGTCTTTGAGTTGCAGTTTTGAGCGAAAACAAAGAGCATAAGCGACGGTGGTTGGGCTCGGTTTTAGTTGAAACTATTGCGGCTGTAGCCCTTGCTACTGCCTGTGCCGCTACGATTACGTGGCCAGCTATAATGAACATAAATGAAGTAGTCATTGGAGGCGGAGAATTAGGTGGCTGGCTCTGGCGTTACTGGTGGCACTTCATGGAGATCGATGCGCTCTCAGTGAGCGACGCTAACCTTTGGGCCTCTTTTGAGGCGATGATCTCTCTTGGGCGATACCCTGAGACAGGAAACATACTAGACGTCCTACTGCTCTCATATCCATTACAGGTATTTTCAGGGTTACCCACACATTACAACCTTAAGATATTCATAATTCTAGGTATCAATGGACTCTGTGCCTACGCACTAGCTAGGACTTTTGTAACTAGCCGCTCAGCATGTCTAGTGGCCTCGATCTTTGCAGTGGTAAACCCCCTTGTAATACAAGATCTCTACGGCTC
Organism: uncultured bacterium; assembly: GCA_963934385.1. Taxonomy (GTDB): domain Bacteria; phylum Myxococcota_A; class UBA796; order UBA796; family CAJQPC01; genus CAWVYO01. The sequence continues at coordinate 111 of CAWVYO010000125.1, read as the reverse complement.
AGGCCTCAGACAAGTACTGCTTTGGTGGGTACTGTTGTTTCCGGCTCTACTTCACCGCGCAAACCGACTTGGCACCGCCTCCTCAGGAGCATTGGCTGGCGTCACACTGGG
>CAWVYO010000124.1:0-9825 GCA_963934385.1 uncultured bacterium | reverse complement strand
CTCCCACCTATGCGGTCGTCGGACTCCACCTCTGCAGCTCGCACGAGATCCTCAGCGCAGAGGCCTCTCTCGGCCCTCGCCGCCTTGAAGGCCGCCCTGAAGACTACGTTCTTGATCTGACCACCGCTCAGCTCAAAGCGGTTGGCCAGTGACCATAGCTCAAGCGGGCCCTCTGTAGGCACGCTTTGGGGCAGGAGTTTCTCGTAGATCCTCTCACGCAGGGTTGCGTTGGGGAGGGGGAAGTACAGCTGGTATGAGAGCCTCCTAGTTAGCGCCTTGTCAAGGCTCTCGGGGAGGTTCGTGGCCATCAGCACAACCCCGTCGTGAGCCTCGATCTCCTGTAGGAGAACATTTACAGCAGAGATGTTGTGTTTAGAGGTGTTGATGCCCTCTCGACTCCCCAAAAGAGAGTCAGCCTCATCTAAAAATAGCACTGCTCCCTCTGACTTTGCCTCACGGAAAATCCGAGCTATGTTCCGCTCAGTGTTGCCGACGTACATCGAGACAAGGGAGGGGACAGCGGCCCTGATTAGGGGGCGGTTGAGCTCAAAGGCCATCGCCTCAGCCGCTAGTGTCTTGCCAGTACCAGAAGGCCCGCAAAATAGTGCCGCCAACCCTTTGCCGTAGGACAGCTTAGAGCCAATTCCCCACCTCTGCAGCACACTGCGTCGGTTTCGAGCAGCGTCAACTATCTCATCTAAGCTCTCCATGAGCGTATCTGGGAGGACTACATCTCGAAGGGCCATCTTGGTCTGAATCAGATCAGACCTGCCTGATGATAGCGTGACCATCTGTGATTTTGTAGCCCTCTCAAGGATCGCTTGAGTGAGTATTGGGATCTCTTCTGGGTCTAGACCCTCTTCATCGCTATTGACTCTGTCTTTGTAGGTGTGGACAGCATCAGCTACGGCGACAAGGACGGCATTTTTTATCAATCCTCCCGTTACGTCGAACTGATCCGCGAGGACGGAAAAGTCAACGTCATCAGCTAGAGGAGCCCCCTCTGGTATATGCTTCCTCCAGATAGCCTCTCTGGCGACGCGGTCTGGTTTTACGAACTTGCACTTCACCAAGATTCTTCGACCAAGTGCTTGGTCTAGCTCTTCAGGCATGTTTGTCGCTAAAATTGCGACCCCTTCAAATCGCTCGATCTCTGTGAGCAATAGGGTCATTAGAGTGTTGCCCGTTCGTCGATCAGCAAAGAGGGTCTCGCACTCATCAAAGAAGAGGATAGCGTTCTGGAGACGCGCTTCTCTAAAGAGCCCAGGGAGGAACCTGTCAGCAGAGCGGTTCTCAATGAAGGTTGGGATATCGACGTTGAGGATCCGCTTACCAAGTTCGTCAGCAACCCCGTGAGCGGTCATGGTCTTTCCTGTGCCAGGAGGGCCGTGAAAGAGCATAAGCACTCCTTTTCCGTACTTTACCGTCTTGTCAAACCCCCAGGCTTCTCTGTAGTTTAGGTATTCGTCGTGGCGCTGGACTACAGAGAGGATTCGCTGTTTGTCGCTGTCGTTGATCACCACCTGATCGAGCGTCGTGAGAGGGGTCTCAATGGAGGAGAACTCTACGAACTCGTTGCCTAGAGAGTCATCTCCGAGGATGTAGTTTAGGGTCATCGCGTTAATGCTGACTGAGGCGCCGAGCAGCTCTTGAGGGTTGCTGTAGCGGTCTCTAAAATCCACGAACACGAGATCGTTTGCCGCCAGAGGACCTGCCAGCCCAAAGAGCTTTCTCTGCCTAATCCGTTCAGTGAAGCTGAAGTCTGCAAATGCGAACACGTTCTCTACTGTAGGGGATGAGGCGCAGGGCCCGTCTGGTGATAGCATGTAGAAGTAGTCTTCGAATTGGGAAGAGAACGATGGGGCCGCCGCTAAGAGCAAGATCCAACGCTCAATCTGGCATAGTCCGTAAGTCTCGACGACTTTGTCTAATGCCAACATCTTCCCGTTCTCTCTCGTGGTCTTGCGTCTGGCATCTATCGCCTCCCGTTGAGCCTCCTCTTCTCTTTTTATTATTGAGAGCTTTCGCCGCATATCCTCTGGGTTGTCGAGGGGATCTGTCCTGTGGCTACGCTCATCTCTTCCAAGCTGGTCTTTCTCTAATTTTTTCTCAATTCCGATTCTTCGGCAGCGCGTGATGACCCATTCCAGCTCTTGCTCTAGGTACTCTAGATCAGATCCGAAGGAGTTGTGAGTTAGGGGGAGTTGGTGTTGAATAACGGGCATGATTGTTCCTTTACCGCATAAATGCGGCGGTTTTTGTTCCGCAGGTGTGCGGAGGTGGTGGTGTTTGATTGTCGCTGTTTGTAGAGGTTAGCGGTTGATGGCGAACGGCGACTATCCGTTCATCTTCTATACGAGTGAAGTCTGGAAATGGAGCCCACCTTTATACAAAAAAGATCAAAAAAGATTGGGGGCTCTAGCGGAGTCACCCGTCCTTTGAGTAGGACAGGGAGCCTGTTGAGGCTTCAATGAAGAGGCGGTGTGGTGGGGTGCTGTGTGTTAGCAATAGTTACGGAAACTGGGGTGGGTTTTAACGTTTTGGTTCGATCTTATTGGTTGTAAAGATCATAATCACTAGATTATCAGCCCACAAAATCCCCCGAGCTTCGTATGGTAGGCAGCCAAATAATCAAACCCATAGGATACCCAATGACCACAACATTCATCTTTGTCCGCCACGGCGCCTCAGACAAGGTCAAGAGCCACCTTGGTAAAACGGTGGACCACGGTCTAACCCCTGAAGGTGTCGGACAAGCGCAGTCTGCTGGGCAGTGGATACAATCATTGGGCATTACCCCCGATCTCATTGTTCACACAACCACCCCCAGAACAATTGAGACAGCTCAAATAATAGCGGAGCTCTATGATGATGCGATACCGACAATGAAGTCTAAGTCTGGGTTTCGCACCCTCGACGGTCTCTACAAAAAGCTTGAGCAGTGGACTCTCAACAATCCCGCTAGAGTCGTGTTGTTCTGCGGACACCACACATCTCAACAGGTGCTCAAGCGAGCGTTCAGGCTAGGACTAAGCAAAGAGGAGCGAGCCGTCGTAGTAATTGGACTTCCGAATGGCGATAGTAGGTCGATCGGACTCAAGTAAAAACCCCGCCCCCTCTAATCCAAATACCCCAGCGCCCGCAGCGCCTCAGAGACCTCCGCATCAACCGCGTCGATCTCTAGTTCGTTACCGCTCGGCGCTGGCGACGACGCAAAATTCACGGTCATACACCTCCCGCCGACCCGTCCTCGCAAGATAATGTGCGACTCTCCATCAGGTGTGACTGAGCCCACTAAGCCATCTCTAGCTGTAAGTTCCTGCTCGTCGGCCCCTGACACTACACGCATGGTTAGCCCACCAAACTCAGCTGCGTCACCTGCGGGCTCCAAGAAGAGCTCTCTAGCCCCCTTTGTTCCCGCCTTGTAGGTGACGATGACCCTGTTTGGGGGAGATATGGAGGGAGCTTGCTCTGTGTCTAACGCCTCAGTTGCCTCGGTTTCTTCAACGACAACACCCTCAACAACCTCTACAGTCATGTTACCTCGACCCAAAGGGTCTCCACCTAACCACGCCGCCTCAAAGCCCGCAGGGTGGGTGAATTCCACAACTAGATCTCGGGCTGGAATCTGTCTAGCGGTACCTGAACTCAACCGCCAGACAATATCACTCCCGCGCCCCAAGGCGTCGCCAAAGCTCGTCCTAAGACCTGCCAAGTCGGCTGATTCTCTCAGGTTGCTCTGCTCGGCAAGATCCTCGCTCAGGTTGTAGACCTCTTCAACTCCAGCGTGCGAGGTCCACTTCATGTCACCCGTTAGAACCCCCCATCGCTCAGTCCCATAAAGAGGTCTTCCAAAGGACTGATCGCGACCTCTAAACCACTCAATACTTTCGCTGTCACCACCAGCGCTAGGGACGACACTACGTCCAGTCATCTCGACCTCACTCTCAATACCGCCTAGTTCCAGTGTGGTAGGTGTGACGTCCAACAGTGATACTGGCCAGTCAAAGACTCCAGCCTCCACACCCGCACCTTTCACAATAAAAGGAACTCTTAAGAGTTCATCATACAGTGAGTGTCCGTGTTCGAACTCGTCGTGATCCCAGAACTCTTCGCCGTGATCTGAAAACAACATCACAGATGTGTCGTCGCCCAGATCTTCAAAGAGATCAGCCAATGTGTCGTCTAGGTAGCGCATGTTCTGGTCGTATCTAGCGATTAGCCATTCCCGAACCTCATCGAGGTTGTTGTTGGCAGCACGCAAGATCGGATTCCTAGTAGAGTTGCTCTGTAGCCCCTCGGGGGTGTCGCCAGCCCAGAGGTTTCTATATGCTCGTGGCTCCGTGTAGGGCAGGTGCATATCCATTAGGTGTAGCAACACTAGAGAATCACGGTCTTCGTGTCTCTCTAAGAACTCTTCGACCTTTGCGACCTGAACCCCACCCTCTGGCCAGTTGACCACGTTGTAGGTGTCCCAGCCCGCGCTCATGTCGAAATTAGCCGACAGATAGATGTTTCCGACAAAACCACCAGTAGCCCAACCCGCCGCCGCGAACTGCTCTGCGACGTTCTCGCTACGGTCCCAAGCCTCGGGTTGGTTGCCGCTAAAGGCGCTCCGAGAAGAGGGGAGAGTCCAAGGCGCCACGGAGCGCCCGTTTGTAAAGACCGCGGCGCCCTCTGCCCACTCATTTAGCCTCGGTGTTGTGTCCCGCTCGTAACCGTAGACGCCCATGTGATCGGGTCTAAGGGTATCGATAAAGACCATAACGACCCGCTTCGGGTCAGACACAGGGGTGTAGAGTGTTGGCTCGGCTAAAAATACGTAGTCTAGATATGGATCGTCGCCGCAGCGGGTGACAAAACTTACCGAAACGCTCTGGTCTGCCCATTGCGACATGTCGACCCTAACGGTCTCCCATTCCCCTAATTTAAGCTCTTTGGTGTCGACAGTTGTCGTGGTGCCGTCTACTTCAACCTCTATAGAGATTGTTGCCCCCGTTGACTGGGAGCCTCCGTTGGCCTCGGGTGGAAGGACTACACCGTCGAAGTCTAGTATTCCGTTTGTAGGCACATCAACAATCCAAGTAGCCCTGGCAGGTGCTGGCAGTAGTAGTCCAGTTCGGGTGTCCTCTCCAAGTTGCACTGACTGCGCCATGAAATCTACTGGGGATAGCCCCGACTCTCCGAGATTTAGCCGAGAATCTCGTTCGTTAGCGCGTGGGTAAATGAGCTCAAACTCACCTGCTTGTGGCTCTCCATCATCGGTTCTAATCTGCAATGTGTGTGCGGTGAAGTCCCAAGTGTCGCCAATAGCATCACCATTACGCCCGTCTCGAAATGAGATCCTCTCCCCACTCCTAAACATCTCCATACCGCTAGGCGCTTTGGAGAAGAAGAGGTTTCTGGGTCTAACAGGGATGGTCGTCTCCCATACCTGCACACCTTCGATAGTGCGGATCAGGTTAAAGGGACCATCTACTGGTAGCCTTCGATCCATTAGGGCGGGCTCGGCTCGAGATGTTTCTGGTATCTCTAGCCCGATAGCTTGCTCAGCTATCCTTGCGAACGCAACAGGAATACCTGCGCCGTCGTGAGATACCTCAACAACGCTGCCTCCGCCGGAACAGGCGAATAGCAGCGTGGTTATTGTGAACATTTATGGTCTCTCTAAGCTCTTGTTTTAGCTTAGCTACGTCGTCGTCGAAGCATTGCAGCAAACGCCACAAGTAGACCAGCATACCCAGCACTGTTTCTGCCTGTAGTAGAACAGGCACCAGTGGTTTCAGAGGTGAAGATAGTCAAGCCAGCTAGGTCTGAGCCAGCAGGTCCTCCGATATCGAGCTCAATCCAGTAGGAGTCCAATATCTCTTCGTCACCTTCGGTTTCAAATCTGATCTTAGGAGACCATGCGCCAATAGACTGGAGCAGCTCGCCACCCTGTTGGTCGTAGACGTTCCAGGAGATCTCATCGACGCAGCCATAGGTGCTTACATCGGTTATGTTAATCATTTGGAAGACGAAATCGTCTTCGTCTTCTACCTGCACAGCTTCGAATTTAGCCGTAGGTACATCGCACACTAGAATGTATGCTAGTTCTCTGTGCTCAAAGTCCCACTCGCCACAGGTGTCCGATAGACCAGTCAACTCAGCGTTGACTGTGAACTGACCCTGGGAGTTGTAGGTGTGGCATGGCTCTAGCTCATCAGAGGTACAGTCCTCGTTGTTGTCGCCATCGCAATCACCAAAGTTCCACGATGCATCTGTGATGTCGTCTTCGGTTACAAGGTCAAAGCAGACCTGAAGGCCGACAGCTCCAAATCGAGGTGATTCGGTTGAGAAAGAAGCGTACGGCCCGTAAAGAGCAGTCAGTCCACCAACGTCATCGGAGTTAATTATTGAACGAGATGTGTCGCAGGGACCGCCTGTCCAGAACATGGTAGCGTTTAAGAGTGCGCCATCGTTACATAGGTCCTCTTGCTCGCAGGAGTGTCCCATTCCCCAGAGGTGCCCGACTTCGTGAGTAGCTGTGGATTCGATAGACATCTCTCCACCAGCACAGCCAGCCTCGATGTCTTCCGTTGTTCCCCAGTCGATGTTGTCGTTGAAGACGATATCGGCGTCGAGCATGGTGTAGATAAACTCACCAGCTACCTGCTTTACCAGTATGTTGGCGCCGCGAGGCTGCATGAATCCGTTTACTCCTGAGCCAGCGTCGTCACTTGGATCGTCGAAGTAGACCTTGTTGATACCGTCGTTTGCTGGACCCTCGTGTCCATCTACCATGCCGCCGTACTCGTATGAAATAGCGGCACACTCAGCACCTACTGCAGGGACCTCGTCGGGGAGTAATTCGTCGCACTCAGGAGTCCAGTGCCAGTTACAATAAGACTGAATCATCACCTCTTCCTGGTAGTAGAGCCCAGTGTTTGAATCCGCATTCTGAGGGAGTGAGTCTTCTAAATACTCGCTGATGTAGAAGGTGAGCGGTAGGCTGCTATTATCCCACATGTAGCCAGTGAATCCGAATGCAAATGCCGATGAAGGAACAGCGAGCATTAGAGCTATAAGTCCTGTGCGTTTCATTATTGTACCCCCTCCACTTGTGCGTTTATTCTCATTAGGCGCTCCATGGAAGTTCCTGGGATTGCCTGTCCATCCCAGCCGTTAGTTACTCGACCCATGATGTGTTCTGCCAAGTCCGCAGCGAACACTCTGTTCTCAAACTCTGGGTGTGGAATAAATCGGTGATCGTAAACTCTATCTTGTGTCACATTGTAGCGAACTACCATCTCGCGTCCGCTGTCGGGATCCATACGGACTGTGAACTTTCCTTGGAACCAGCCCACAACGCTGTTGCGCCCGTTTCCGAGTTGCTCGATAAATAAATATGCCTCTTCGCCAACCGAGAAGCGGGTCGCGAATGAGATAATGGATCGTTGGTTACCGTAAACTCCGCCAAGTTGGTCGACTATTACCGTTTGTGTGTCGCCGCCTTTTAGTACGTCGGACACCTCAACTTGTGCTCGTGTCCAGATATTTCCTCGCTCATCGAGCTCTGAGAAGACCTGAGTGACGACACCGCGAACCACCATATCGGAAGCATCGGTCATCTGATCTACAGATAGTTCGGTGAGGCTTGTAGCGTTAGCATTACCCCCTAACAGGCTAACTAAGAGCATGAGTGGGATGAAAATAAGTTTGCAGAGAGCCATTTGTTTTCCTATTTTAGGGAGTCTAGGGCGAATTGTTAGGACGAACTAATATCCTTGTTTGTGCCAGTTAGATACTCTCTGTATCCCCCAATCGTCAAGCTTTGATCGTTATGATCATACAATGTGTTTGCGACCGCTTCACAAATCAACATGAAAAAACCGTACTCATTCCATTCTTTAGTCATGTTTTATTTTTATGGCTAGCAACGCCTGCAGCATACGTTTTGCATCTAAAATTATGCAAAAGCCTTGTCACTCATTCGTTAGATCACGATGGATTGGGTTGACGGATGGCTCTAATCTGCGTATTTTCCCGAACGATAATCCCTAGGTTTGGGGGTTAAGATCATTTTGTGATCTGGTTTTGTGGTTGGTTTTTAACACAAGGAATGCTCGATGCACCGTCTTCGACCCCTTCAGGCTCTGTTCTCTGTCTTGGTAATGCTCTTTGCTATGAGCTCTACCCCGGCGTTTGCTGACACAACTGGTACAATTAAAGGGACCGTTTTTGACGACGGTGGACTTGAGGTACCAGGGGTATCACTAATTGTTTCATCCCCGTCTTTAATCGGTGGAGCCCAGCAGCAGACCACAGGTATGGATGGCCGATTTATCTTCCCAATGCTTCCGCCAGGGATGTACAACCTACTTGTAGAGAAGCCCGGCTTCGCTACAGTGGAGCACACAAACCTACAGGTTTTAATTGGACGTAATGTCAATTTATCCGTTGAGATGGTACTTCAGACTACAGAGGAAGAGATCCTTGTAATCGACAGTCGACCAACCCTCGACACAGAGCAGACCTCTCGTGGAGAAGTTCTATCAAAAGACTTCCTTGAGCGAATACCCGCTGGTCGTTCGTACCAAAGCGTTGTTCAGTCAGCTGCTGGTGTAACTGGTGGAAGTAACCCGAACATGGGTGGAGCCTCTTATAACGAGAACACCTACATGCTAGACGGTGTTGTCATCACTGACCCGGTAACAGGGACATTCTCAGTAAACTTCAACTTTGATGCTATTGAGCAGATTGAGGTTCTCACGGGAGCCTTTGATGCCGAGTATGGTCAGAACCTAGGTGGTCAGATCAACATCGTTACTGAGACTGGTGGAAACACCTTGGAGTTCCTGACTAATGTCTGGTACGACACAGCTAACTGGTCTCCACGTCTAGATGCCCGCTATGCGGCAGACGGCGCTGAGTTGGCCCCAACAGGCTTTGACTCTCTGTACTCAAATCTTCAAATCAGCTCTAAGGTTTCGGGACCAATCGTCCGTGACAAGGCTTGGTTTATCGTCTCTTATGAGATGGCTCGTTCACTTATCGCGAACGTAGGTGTAGACCTCCCTCGTGATTACGAAGGGCACTACCTACTTGCTAAGTTGACGACACAGCCAACAGCGGCGCATCGCGTTACCCTTATGTTGCAGGCTGACCCTACGACGATCGACAACATCAAGCAGAGTGATCGCTTTGTTGATCCAGAGGCTCAGATGCGTCAGTCACAGGGTGGATTCGTCCTCTCTGGGCAATGGGACTGGTTCTACTCTCCAGAGATATTCGCGGAGTCAAAGGCTACGATACAGAAGTCTTACATTGAGGCTTCAGGTGTTCCCTGTACTCAAGACGACGCTTTAGCATACCACCCGTGTGAGCCAGATGAGGTCGAGAACTATATCGACTATCAAACACCTGGTCGTCTAGGGTTATCAAACGCGTTTGATTCAGAGAACGCATACTACTACCAGTTCGACGATCGCTGGAGAGTTCGATTTGAGACCAAGGTCTCTATGCTTCAGCGCGAGTTCTTTGGTTACCACGACCTGAAAGCTGGTATTGAGTACGATTGGCTCACTTGGGATTGGGTTGTTGGGTACCCTGGAAACCTCTACTTTGTAGACATAAACGAGATCCCATACGATCCCGATACATTCGAAAACTACTACTGGATTGAGTCAACAGCTCCATTCCATAACATTCAGGGCGGTTGGCACGTAGGGGCGTTTTTACAGGACGTCTACAAGCCAGTTGATAACCTTACATTCCGTTATGGTCTCCGTTGGGATCGCTCAGTAATGAGTGCTGATACTGGGCAAAAGGTTGTCGATGTTAGCG